>CALFSW010000368.1 GCA_937916505.1 uncultured Verrucomicrobiales bacterium
TTGAAGAAGCTTACGAGCTCTTCGCCAACCAGAGAGATGGCGTCCTCAAAATTGCCATTGCCCCATGAGGCAACGGTTCGTGCTGGTCTCAGTCCCGGGTTTCCGGTTCCGTCGAATCCAGAAACCTCCTTGAAGTTCCCGGGGTTGGTGAGCGGCCGATTGCGGGCTAAGTGGTGGAAAGGTTAGCGGAGGATCAGTCCGGCTTCAATGAGATGGTTAAAGCGGTCGACCGGCTCGTCCGCCGTCCATGCAATTCCACGAAGGAGCAGCGTGCGGAACAGCGGGTCGTCGAAGGTCCACGAATAGTGGCCGGTGATGGAGACAAATATGCGCCCCTTCCCAACCTCACGAACCCAGAACTGTGGGTGGACCGCACCCGCTTCGGGTGCGGTGGCGAGCGTTTCCAATCGGCTGTGATCGCCGAGCAGCGACCAATAGGTCTCGTCGTGTAGGGAGGTCTTCTGGAAGCCGCGGGTGATCGGGTGGGGAGAGTCGCGGTCGAAGGTGAGGTCGATGACGCCGTGACGATATTTGGTGATCTTGGCGTTGCCCGCCAGTCCGATGAGGCGGGCCAGGGCGGGTGCGTGGGCATCGGCTTCGCACGCCCAGTGGATCAAAACTGCGCCGCCACCGCCTTCGAGATACTTCTTCAACCGGGCGATCCGGTTTGGCGTCCAGTTGCCCCGCTTGAAGAAGACCAGGGTGTCGGCGCTCTCCCATTGTGCGGGCGATGGCCACTCCCAGGCAGTGCTCACTTCGGTGTCTTTGGCCAGATTGAGCAAGCGGCTCCAGACGTGTTGAAAGCGGGGGTAGTCGTGTGCTCCAAAGCCGTGATCTTTTTTGCCCGCGATGATGACTACATTGATCGGTTTCGTGGCGACCGGGGGATCGGGGGCTCCGTCAATTACGGCGTCTAGCTCGGCTCGCGTGCGCGGGGCGGGTGCGTGATCGACTCCGTTCCGCGGGAGGGTGGGGTAGTCGCGCATCACCGGGCGCTCGGTGAGCAGGTAGGCCATCAGGTCGCGCAACTCGTCGGATGCAAGGTCTTTGACCAACCCGGCTGGCATCAGCGAAGAGGCGACCGGCTTCGAGCTGGCGATCTTCGCTTTGTCGATCGCCATGGCGACGCCGGGGCCGATACCAAGGCGCACCGAGCCGTCGGACTGTGCAATGGGGACACCGATGATGGTTTCGCCGGTCGTGAGTTTGACTTCGTGGGTGGGGTAGTCGGGGTTGATGGAGGCGGATGGATAAAGGATGTCGTGCAGCACCGAGGCGTAGTCGCGATGGGGCAGGCTCGAGAGGTCGGGGCCGATGTGTGTGCCCTCACCGTCGCGTTGGTGGCAGGTGGCGCAATTCGCGACTGCGCCGTGGAAGATCGCCTTGCCGCGGTTCCAGTCGGCGCCGGCAATCTCCGGGCGAGCGGGCATTCGCGACCCGGCAGCGATCGGGGGCTTCGCCCAAGGCATGAGAAACCGCCGCGTCGGGAAGGCCCGGTGACGTGGGTCTTCGGCGGTGTCCCAGTAGGCAGTCAGCTGGGGCGGGCCCTCGCTGGTTTCCTCCAGAACGATTTCGATCGGCAGCCATTTATTCTGCTCGGGTGTCACGGTGAGAGAGAGATCGTGCGTCACGTGTCCACGGGTAGAGCGCAACGTTCCACCGGCGTGTTTGAGGGTAAAGGGAGCGGTCGTTGAGGTGAAGGTGACCGTGACACGCTCCGGCGCGTAGTGGTAGTCGAGTTGTGCGCCTCGCTGCACTGCCGGTCGCAGCATCTGCCAGAGATCGAGCTGGGTGCGAAGAGTCATCTTTCCGGAGCGGGCCGGGAGAGGCTGGCTTGCGGCGGTGAACGCGCGGGCGACAGCGAGATCGAGATGTGGAAGCCTGCGCGAGAATCCGTTCTGTTCGGCGAGAACGCCGCTGCTGTCCGCTTGCAACGAATAGCCCCCGGGCAGTTCTATTCCCAACCAGGTTGCATCTGGCAAAGGCTCGGTTTTAATCGAGACATGGTGGGTGCCCGACCTACCTGCGCTGACGACTTCAAGCGCGCGGGCACCATCCGCCTGTTGCCGCTTCACAACCTCGTAGGGCGGACGCATGGTTTCAAATTGGTCGCCCGCCCGCGTGTGTGGCCCGGCGGTGATCTTCGTTTCGGCGAGGTCCCAATCTTCCGGCAGCTGGCGGTCGAAGGTGACACGCACCTCGTCGGGCGAGTGCCTCCAAGCCATTACTGGTTGTGGTGCCGTGTCCTCGTAACGCACTCGCCAGATCTGTCCCTTGCCACCCGGGCCCGTGCCCCAATCGGGATTGCCCGAGTGTGCGCAGAAACGGATTTCGCCCGTCGGGCTGACGCATTGATCGATGATCATCATACCGAGGCATGCGAGAATTTCGTTGTGCGCGATGTATCCGTGGTCGGTTTTGGCGAGCTTGGTGCGGTAGATTTTTCCGCGTGATTCCCCGGCGACCAAAGCGTCGCCGTGCCACCATGAGGGGCCGAAGCCGGAGTTGAAATTCATGCCGCAGGTTGACTGGTGTTGCGGGCCATAGTCGTAGACGCTCGGTTCGTCGATGACGCCGGGTAAATGGCGCGGGTGGCGAGGGGGAAAGCCATAGTGGCGCCCGCGTTGGATGTGCAGCAGTTCGTCGAAAGGGTTGCCGTTCGGCAGCCAGGTCGCGCCCTCTTGATCGGTGCAAAAAAGGTCTCCGTGGTCGTTGAAGCGGAGTGCGATCGGCCAACGGATTCCGGTGCAAATTTTCTCGCGCGACTTGAAGTCCGGCGCGATCCGGAAGATTGCGCCGCGTTCGGAGCTGAGGTCGTTCTGCGCCGTGCCCGTTTCTGCGATCTCGTAGGCGTCGTTGTAGAGACGGACACCCAGGCCGAACCATACGGAGCCGTCGGTCGGATGCAAAGCGAGGCCGGTGACATCGACACCGGCTCGAGCCGGCGGCCAGCCCTCGGCCAAGGTCTGCACCACTTCGGCACGGTCATCGCCGTCCTTGTCCGCGATCATGACGATCCTGCCCTTGGCGGCGAGGAACACGGCATTGCCATGCTGACTCCCCTTCGGCGCGAGATCCATGCCGATTTGCCCGGTGATTCGGCCTTTGTTCTCAAAGAACAGCTCGACCTTGTCTTCGGCCCCATCGCCGTTGGTATCGCTGAGGAGGTAGATGTCGCCTGCGTAGCCGAGCGCGACCAGTTTTCCGTCGTGGCGATACTGGACGTTGTTGCAGTTGGGCAGGTCGACGGGGAGGGGGGCGGCGGTGATGCCCGGGACAAGCGGGTGGAACTTCCTGTCGGGGACAGCTTCGGCAGCGATGATCAATGCGAGGAGAAGCAGAATACGCATGATGAACTATCGGTTGATGATGGCTTTCAAGGTGTCGCCCCAGATGGCGTATCCGCCTTCGCCCAAGTGGAGGAAATCGGGCATGGTATCGCGGGTAATCGTGCCGTCCGGCTCAAGCAGGTGGTCCCCGATATCGAGGTATGTGATGTTCTCCTCTTCCCCGAATTTGGAGATCAGCGAATTGATCTCAGTGATCTTGGCTCGCGATTTGTCGTTGGGATTTTCTCCGCGTGGGAAGACGCCCATGAGGGTGATATGGGTTTCCGGAAGTTTTGTGCGCAGGCGGAGGATGACGGCGTGGATGCCCCCGGCGATTTCCTTGGCGGTGTTGCCGCGAGCGCGTTGGGACGCCCGGAGGTTGTTGGTGCCGATGTTGAGCACGACGTGGTCCGGACGGAGGCCGCGGACCTCTCCGTGGTCGAGGCGCCAGAGCACGTTTTGGATCCGGTCGAATCCGAAGCCAAGATTGAGCACGCGTTTTCCTTCGAAAGCCTTCTCGAAGGCCTTCGGCCCCATCGCGGCGCGGCCCTTCCACCCGGGTAGGCCACCCCAGAGGTGGGTGATGGAGTCGCCGATGAGCACGATCTCCGGATCGAGTTCCTCTTTGATTGCCAGCACCGCCTCGTGGCGCTTCCACCAATCGTAGAAATCATCTTCGATCTTTGGCAGTGGGACGAGAGTGTTGTTGGTCGGCGGCGCGCATTTCGGCTCGTCGCCAAAGAGCTTCGACAAAGTGGGTTCCATCGCTTCCGCCCAGACCATTGCTCCGGCGGGGGAGGGGTGGAGCTGGTCGGGCATCAATTTTGGATCGAGCGAGCCGTCGGGGCGGGAGAAGACGTGGTTCACGTCGAGAAAGAAGACGTGCTTGTCGTCCGCGAGCGTTGCGCACAGTTCGCCCGCCCGGTGGTTGGTGGCGAAGCGCTTGGCGGCATCGCCGCGTGGCGAGCCGTCCTTGTGCGTGTAGGTGTTCGTTCTTGGAAAAATGCGCAGCAGGAGAATCTTGGTGTCCGGGCAGCGTTCGCGTAACAGAGTGACGATGGCCTTTGTTCCGGCGAAGACTTCCTCGGCGGTATGCGCGATCGGGTAATTGGCGTCGTCGGTGTTGTTGGTGCCGATGAGGAGGGTGGCGACCTTGGGCGACTGCCCTTTGAGTTCTCCGTTGAGCAGGTTCCAGAGCGTGTTCTCGGTCCGGCCGCCGCTGTAGCCGAGCGAGATGGCGTTTCGCGGCGCGAAAAATGTCTCCCATACGGGTTTGAACTCCGGCTTGTCGAAGTTGTGCGTGATCGAGTCGCCGATCATCAAGAGGTCGAATTTATTTTCGGCGATGGCTTTGCGTTTCTCGGCACGGCGGCCCTCCGCTCCTCTCTGTTCGGCGGGGACGATGGCGGTGTTCTTGCGATCGAGATCGGTGATCCGGATGCGCCGGAACTTCACCCATCCCGCGTGGTCTTCGGCACCGTAAGTCTGAAACGCGATGGTGCCCTCGGCGAGCTGTTCGGGTTTGGGATCGGGGTCGGTGTAGTCGACGATTTTCCGCCCGTTCAGCCACGACTCAATGTGTGCCCCGACCGCACGGATGCGAAGATGGTTCCACTCGAGTGGCTTGCGGATCGAGTCGTCTTCGTCGCCTTTGTCGAGCCACTCCTTGAAGTGCAGGCCGACATATTCTTCCGCTTCGCCGCGGCCGATGTTGATCTGGTAGCCTCGTTGCCGCCGTTCTCCGGGACCGTGTCGGAGGTAGACTCCGCTGTTATACTTGCCGTGCTCGTCAATTTTGTAATCCAAGCTGAGGTCGAAGTTCTTGAATGTCTTGTCGGTCATCAGGAGACCGCTCTTGCCCGGATCGCCGAACTGGCCGCCGGAGATGACTTCATTTTCGATCTTCCACTCGGCTGAGCCAACGCAATTCCAGCCGGTGAGTGTTTTCCCGTCGAACAAGGAAAGGCCGGCTGGTTTGGCCGCCAGGTTTCCTGCCGAGATGGTGAGGGCGAGGGCGGTGAGGATGATTTTTCGCATGGTGTCTTTGGTCTCCGCGCAGACTCCGGTCCGAATCGGGCCGAATCTCCCTGCGTGATCACCACGGTTAAAATAGCACAGCAGGATTGCTGGAAGCAATCCTGCTGTGCGAAATGAAGATCAGCCGGCTTGCGCCTCGTGTCAGTCCTAGTTCTGATCGCGAATACGGAAGAACACTTTCCCCGTTTCTGTCAGGAGATCAATCGTGGCACGAGAAACTATGGTGGAGGTCGACGTGCCATCGGATTCGATGCTGTCGGAGAGTTCCGCCCACTCTCCGTCGAGGAGGGAGACGGACGAGTCCAAAGCATAAGTCGCACGGGGATTTGAATTCCAGGTGAGGGTGACATTGCCGACCTCATCTCTCGTGATGGAGGTGATCTCGAAGGGTGCACTGACTGCGCTGCGGTATGTCCTCAGGCCTCCATTATCGAGATCGTTGAAGAGGACCTTGCTGCCATCTTCTTTCAAGGAGAAGATTTCAATGTTCGCTCCTCCGCCACCATTTTGCCAGATGACCCTGATGGGATAGATCCCGGCCTCAATGACATTGAATACAAAAAGGGTGTCCGCGGCACCACGAGGGGCGTCAAATTGACCCAGAAGTTCACGCTCGTCCGGCAGATCAAGAGGACCGGCTTCCATCCGAAAGCCATCGTCACTATTGACACCCACCGTGATAAATCCGGCGGGAAGCTCGACGAAGGTGACGATCTCGGCATTGGCTCCGTCACCAATTCCATTGATTCCCGGCACGCCTGGCATTTGCAGATCGCTGGGAAAGTTCCCGGCGGATTCACCTTCGACGATATTGAGATTGATCACGGAGGGAATCTCGAATTCGAGCAGCGGGCCGACCTCGATGCCATTTCCAATCGCGGGGCCGGTCAAATCGGGGTCGGCGAAGTTCTCATCGGCGAATTCGCCCAGCAGATTGAGTTCGGTCTCGGCCAGGGAGGTTGGAATGAAGCTTCCATTTTGAATCACTCTCCAGATGAAACCGGGGTTGGCAGTATTGACCGATGGCGCTTTAAGATCCGGGGTGAGGACGCCAAAGATGGGTGCCTTCACGATCCCGGTTTCTGTTGCCACGACGCTTCCGGCCGAGTCCAGTAATTCGATCCTAAAAGTGTGCTCGGAGTCCGTTTCGAATGGCGCGGACAAGGTGTGAGTGAAATCCGTGGCACCGAGGTTCTTTGTACCCGCGACAATCGCGACGATCTCACCATCGATGTAGAGCTTGGTTGCGGCAGGATCGATTTCGCACCCTTCGAAATCATTTCCGCGGAAGGAAAAGTTTGTCAAATCCGTGACGCTGGGTCCGGTGATGGCCGAAACAAAACAGGGTTCGCTGGGTGGCACAAATCCGTCCAAGGTGACGAGCGCCGTTTGCTCGGGAGACTTCCCGAAAACCAAGGCATGTGCCCCGAGTCCACCCCAGCCTTTTTGTCCGGGGGTGTCCTGGTCGCCGTCGTTGATTGCCATGCCAAGGCCAAATTGAACCCCGCTTTTGAGTTCCGGCAAATCTAGGGCCGCTTTCGGGAGCTTGATCTCGTAAGTGGTTCGTTTGGTCTCGCCATTGCGGGTCACAACCGCTTGGGTGCCGCCAGGGCCGGCTTCTTCCAGCATGACCTGGTCTCCCAAGGCTCCTTCAACTCCACCGAGGGCATAATTGTAGAGAGCCACTTGGGTATTCTGCAAATCGTTGGCGATCATGAGCTGGACCGAGTCGCCATTCCAGGCACTGCTTGCCGAGTTCTCATGGTAATCGTCGGTGACCAGGAAAGCGAAGTAGATGTTCTCGTCATCGTAGGCAATCTGGACTGCCGATGTTTGATCATCGGGACCGGACCAGCTTCCGCCATTGTGAACTTCGTGAAGAGCGAGATCGCCGCCACCTTCCCGACTTCCCGAGCCCTTGGGGATGGCGAAGCGTGGGTCCGAAAGTACGGGAACCCCCTGCCAATCGTCGAGTTCGCCGTCCAGCACAATGGGCCCGGGGGCCTGCTTCGCGGAGTGAAATTCTTTCCCGGGCTCGATATCATTCGCAGTGGCCAAAGTGATCAAAGCCGTCTCTTCCGGGCTCTTCCCGAAGACGAGGGCGTGAGCGCCGAGCCCTCCCCAACCTTTCTGCCCCGGAGTGTCCTTGTCACCGTCATTAATCGCCATGCCAAGACCGAACTTGGTCCCTCCGATCAGCTCGGTCAGCTCCAGCGATGCCTTGGGCAATTTGATTTCATAAGTGGTTCGCTTCGTTTCGATATTTCGAGTGACGACCGCTTCGGTGCCGCCGGGGCCGGCCTCTTCCAGCATGACCTGGTCTCCCAGGGCTTCTTCGATCCCACCGAGCGCGTAGTTGTAAAGAGCAACCTGGGTGTCGCGCGTGGCATTTGCCACCATGAGCTGGACTGAGTCGCCGTTCCACGCGCTGTTCGCGGAATTTTCGTGGTATTCATCGGTGACCACAAATCCAAAGTAAACATTGTCATCATCATAGACGATTCGGACAGCGGAAGTGTGGTCGTCGGGTCCGGTCCAGCTACCACCGTTGTGAACTTCAAAATTGACGAGATCTCCGCCCTCGGCGGAGCCTTTTGGAATTGCAAATCGCGGGTCCGCCAAGACCGCCGCGCCGCTCCATTCCGAGAGATCTCCGTCGAGTACGATTGGCTGGGTCGCTTTAATCGCAGTGTAATACTGCTTTCCTGGCTCAATGTCGTTTGCGTTGGAGCTCGTGAAAAGCGCCCCCACTGTGATCAGCCCAAAAACTGCTTTTTTAATATTCATAGTAGTTGGTGCAACATCGTGAGTCTCGTTACTCATGGAATCACTCGTCGCGGTGTGTGTGTATTTAATTCATCAAAATTGCTGGGGAAATTATTTTTGCCATGCAATACTACATACATACACGCTGTTTCTGGGAGGTCAAGCTCAAAATAAAATAAAGCGATGGTTGCGGCCCATTTGATGATTTGCAGACAGCTTTGATTCTCTGGCGAAAGGTTCTACTCCAAATCATTTTCTTGTATGATTTGTTTCGCCGCCGGGTAGTTGGGGGCGATCTTAATTGCCGCTTCCAAAGCCTGTTTCGCAGCTGCCTTGTCACCCAGTGCGAGCAAGGATCGTGCGAGTCCGGTATACGCTTTGGCGCTTTTTAGGCCTCCTGTAATCACCTTTCGAAAAGACACGGCGGCATCGGAGTGACGCCCCTGCCCGGCAAGAGCGGCCCCGAGTCCGAGATAGGAATGGTGGAGTCGCGGATGAGATTTTGAGACAGATAAATAATGTTTTTCGGCTTTTGCCCATTGCTGCGTTTCCAGATAAACGGCGGCGAGATTGAGACGGGCGGAAGGTTGTTTTGGATCCAGCTGGATTGTTTTTTCCAATTGTTCAATCGCCTTTGGGTAATCTTTCATCGAGGCATAAAGCGAGCCGAGATTCAAGCGGGCGGCGGCGTAGTCGGGGTTCAGTTCGACCACTTTTCCCAGACGCTTCAGGGCGCTCGCCTGATCGCCGCGGGACTGATCGATTATTGCCAAATTGATCAGGGCGGTGGCGTGATTTGGATCGATTGCGAGAGCTCGCTCAAAAAGAGGCCGGGCGAGGTCGGGACGTTTTTCCATGAGAAACAAAGCGCCTAATCCGGTAAGGGCTTGTCCGTAGTTTGGGTCGGCTTCGATGGCCGCACGAAAGAGTTTTTTGGCTTCCGGGATTTTTCGCTGCGCACTCGCGGCTTTTGCCTGGTTGTAGAGTTCCTGAGGGCTTGCCGATCTGCCCGAAGGTTTGACGAGGTCGAAGAGGTCTTGCGCTTCGGCAGGAAAACCGTTGGTGGCGAAAAGGGTGGCGTATTCGCTCAGTCGGGCCGAAAAATCAACTTGGAGAGGATTGGCAAACCAGCGCCCGGGACGGGGCGAAAGGCGGGCGAGCTGGGACGCAGGGGGAGCTTTGAGAAGAGCCAAATCTGAACGGAACTTCTCCCAATCCAGCGGCCCCTGATAAACAGCGGCAACCTGACCCCGGTTATCAAGAAGGAAGCTTGTGGGAATGGACAAAGGTTCGCGGCGGGAAGAGATGAACTCAATCAAGGTCTCAATTTTCCCAAGGTTCTCCTGATGGGCCGTGCCGCTTGGAAGGGTGTATCCCAGGCGCGCGAGTTCCGCCTTGGCATCGCCGATTTTGGTCTCTCCGCGATCCAGGGTCAAGCCATCGACGTTGAGTGCTAGCACCGTTGCGTTCAGGGCCCGC
Source organism: uncultured Verrucomicrobiales bacterium (assembly GCA_937916505.1). Lineage (GTDB taxonomy): Bacteria > Verrucomicrobiota > Verrucomicrobiia > Verrucomicrobiales > Akkermansiaceae > SW10. The sequence continues at coordinate 9,612 of CALFSW010000368.1, forward strand.
AGGGCGTCCGCGTTTCCGGCGAATTCAAGCAATTCCTGCACGCAGGGCTCGCACCAGGTTGCCCATAGATTTACCAGAACCGGCTTGCCAAGAAACTCGTTAGTTGAGCGCTCTTTGTCATTCCCATCGGTATATTTGAGATTCGGAAAGGGGAGGCGATTTGCCAGCCAGAGACCGGGTTCAATCCGGGGTTCGAGAAATTCCGGGTCCGGAACGACAGCCGGGGGAGGGGTTTTGGCCGGGACACGCCGGGCCGATCCCCCCTGGGTGATCAGATATCGTTCTCCCGCTTTGAGACCTGTGAAGGTTTCGGTTTCGCCGCCCGGCCAGGCGACGCTGGCTGTGAGTGTCCCCTTGGAACCTCCCAGACCGAGATGCATCCAGGAACTCGACTGCGCAAGAAAACCCTCGCCTGCACGCACGGTTCTGATTTGTTTTTGCTCCGGCTGGAGGTCGGGCCAAATGCCGAGCCGTGCCCCGACGGCATCGCTGTTGGTCGTGGTGCCATTGCCAATGAGGCGGATCACGACCGACTTATTTTCGCGGGGCTGATTGTTCCGAAGGAGACGGACCCGGGGACTGGTGCGGTTGGTGACCCAAATGTCGAGGTCACCATCACGGTCCCAGTCGACCATCGCGACCGCGCGCGCGTCATCGTCAAAATCAACGCCCAATAATCCTGCGACGTTGGCAAATCCCTTTCCGCCCAGATTCAAAAAGAGGGGGTTTCGCTCATAGCCGCTGAATGAATTTCCCTCCGAGATCAGGCGGTTGAGATCACGGAAATTTCGCGTGTATCCGGGCGTTGCAGTGGGTTTGAGTCCTTCTTCCGGGCTTTGAGGCGCGACCCGCCTCCAAAGAAACATTCACAAATCGTCCAATTTGGGCTGCGAAATATAACCATTGGCGACATAGAGATCTTCCCAACCATCGTTGTCAAGATCCCCGAATACCGAGCCCCAGGCCCAGCCCGCATAACCTTCATCCATGGGACTGGTGACATCAGAAAACTGCCCGGCCCCATTGTTTCGCATCAGCGAGTTGCCACGCACCATTTTCAAGTATCGTTCGCGGGTTTGTTCGGGCATGCTTGGGTTGAAGTCGGTCTGCGGAACCACTAAATTTCCGGCCCCGGAGAACATGCTCGAAACATAGAGATCCATGTTGCCATCACGGTCGTAATCGCCCCAGCTGGCCGACATCCCAAAGCCCCAGTCCTGTGCTGAACCCGGTGCCGAGGTGTCGACAAGTTTTCCTCCCTCGTTGCGGAGGAGTTGGTTGGGGCCAAAGTCGTTGGCTATATAGAGATCCGGATCGCCGTCATTGTCGTAGTCCTCCCAAGCTGCGGCGAATGAGAAACGGAAATTTTCCTGACCCAGTCCGCTCGCTTCGGTGACATCGGAGAATCGAAAGCCGCCTTGGTTTTTTAAAAGAACATTAGCCCCGCCATTGCGAGCATCGTGGAAGGGGTGCGGGGTGGGGAAGTCACCGATTTTCCGGAGATCGGCCCCGTAACGGAGCACCAGCAAATCCAAGTCGCCATCGAGGTCGTAGTCCGAAGCCGTTGGAGAATAGCCAAGTCCCAGCTGTTTGAACCGGGCCCGGAGGGCGAATTTCGCCGCTCCGTTGTTTTCCAAAATAAGGAAAGCCGACTGGGTGGCGAGGGCGAGGTCCTTGTCCCCGTCATTGTCCAAATCAACCAGCAGGGAAGCGGTGGAATTGTCCAGCCAATCAACACCCGAGGCAGCTGAAATATCGCTCAGGGTTCCATTCTCTTCCTGCCGAAAAAGTAAGTTCGGTAATCCGCCGGGCTGGCAAAGATAGACATCTTCAAGCCCGTCGCCATCGACATCGCCAATTGCCACTCCGTGGTACCCCAGGAAATCGGGCTTCAGGGAGTGGTCGATACGGCGCGACCAGGCGTTCATTCCTGGTTTCAGCTGCTCGCTCCAGGCCGTGTTTCCGCCCAGAACAGAGGGAGCGATGTCATCAAATCCCTTTCCAGTCCCAGTCGCGAATTCACTCTGAACCAGGCGCGGCATTGAAAAGCTCAAGAGTTGGGGCAGGGCCTCTCCGCCGGGCCTGGTCCAGAGAGCATCCACCACGGCCTGCGAACGAATCACCTTTCCATCCCTGGTTCCGCTCGCGGTCAGGAGTTGCCGGGTTTTCAAATTTTCACCTTCGGCTTGGACGCGATAGACTTTGAACACGAGCGTTTGACCCTCCGGGTCACTGTCGAGATGAAGTGCAGCCCGGGATTGATGCAGGAAATCCGGAAGCTTCATCGGCTTGTCGTCGGGTGTATAACTGAGTTCCCGCACCCGGATCGATCGTCCCGAATGAGTTTCCGATTGCTGATGGGATCGAAAATCCACGCTTGTGATCCTTTCCGCACAAACCCCTTCGGTAAGAGGCGTTTCTGGATCCAAAAGCACATCAGCGAGCCCGGCAAGTTGTTCCTTCACGGCAGCGCTCCAGACTTTAGCCTCCTCCGTGGTGGTTGCTAATTTCTCTTGAACCCGTGGCCCCCCGGCTTCGGATGAAGCCGCATCTTTTTCCGGCGAACATCCGGGAAGAAGGCAGCATGAGCTCGCGATCAATGTGCGAGCCAGGCTGGTTAAGAATTGGAATCTTTTACTGGTAGTAATTTGCTTGTTGGGTGGGAATTGTGGAGAGGAGAGAAGGGCGGGCGGAGGAAAAAGGATTCGAACAATTGGGTTTGCGGTAGGCCATGCATCTCAAGTCAGGGCTGAGGTGGAGACGTTTCTTTTTAGGGAGTTTGATAGCGGGCATGGTGTGGTTTTTTTCTGGTTTTGCAATCATGATAAGAAGAGGGGGATGCGGGCCGGTTTGCTGCCGCCCTCCGGCGGCGCCCTTCGGGCAAAGACTCCGTCCTTTGGCGGTCTCTCTCCGCTCGGCGGTGGGTGGTGGTGGTGAAGGCGGCTTTGTCTCCGCGCTTGTCTCCGCTTCGCTTCATGGTTTCTCCTTGCCATTGCGATGTTCCCGCCGGAGGGTGCGAAATCATTGACTGAGCGCCGGGTGGAAAGCCCTCAGGGTAGAGTCGAGCCGGAGCATTCAAATTCATGAAATCAATTTTATCACTGCTGTTGTCCCTAACGGCGATTGCCAGCTCGTTCGCGCAGCAAATGGCCTTCTCCCTGGATCCGCTGACACCGACCTTGAACGACGATGTTCGGCTCTCTATTTCGCAGGAGTTCGAGAGCACATGCTATACTACCTCGGCCAGCTTCGAGAGGGTTGGAAGCACGATCAATGTGGAGATCCAATCCAGAGCATCGGGGGAAATCTGTCTTCCGGCCTTTTTCCCCCAATCAGCGACCGTCAATCTGGGTAAACTGAAGACTGGGACCTATCAGGTCAACGTGACTTGGATCGGTGCGCCCAGTTGGGGTAGCAGGGCCGGGGAGCACTCATTTGACGTGTTCGGTTCCGCCCCGACCCTCGAGTTGTTCATGTTCGAGCCAATCGGGCTTCGATTTGAGAGCACGGTGGATGTCAACTACCAGGTGCAGTGGTCGACCGACCTGGAATCCTGGTTCGACCTCGGCGGGGTCATCGCCGGGACCGGCGATGAAGTTATTGTCTACGACATCATGGAGCCGGGCCCAACGAGTTTTTACCAGGTCAAGTTGGTTGCCAGGGAAGATCCCGTCGTGCGCGACTTCCTCAGCGCCCGCAACACCTGGCGCAGCGCTGGAATTGACGATTACGCGATCGAGGTCAGTTGGGGGAGTTCGTGGTTCTTCTGGCGCGGGATCGTCACGGTCCGCGACAACGAGATCATCTCCGCAGTGCCGATCGAAACGAATTATCTGGAACCTCCCGTCCAGCGAACGATCGATGACTGGTTCGACCATTTGGAATCGTTCTTCGACCCGAGAGCCGACCGAATCGAGGTGACCTACGACCGGGACTTCGGCTTTACCAAGTCCGCTTTCATTGACATTGATCCCTGGATCGCCGACGAGGAGCAAAGCTGGGAGATCCTCGATTTTCGGCCGCTGCGGTGAGTTTCCTTCCCTGGCGGGAGATGTTTCATGGGCGGCCAACTTCGACGCGCCCATGGAGGAGATCGTGAAGGACGAGGCGGACAAACCGGGGTCCGACCGAGCTCCCGGTGACCAGCGATCAACCGGAAACCGGGTGCCCGTCCTTTGGATTCCCCCCCTCCCGAAGCAGGGCCGGGACATCGAATGCCAACCGCCTTTTCATATGCCGGGAAGCGCGACGCGAATCCGAAGCGATTCGTGTGGTGACCTGGGTGTCATATTGTCTGAATTCCCGAAACTCTTGATGATTATCGTTGCCCCCATTGCCGGACCCTCCATCAAACGCTGAAGGAGGCTGAATCGGAATTGGCCGGGCGCTTGGGCGTCGTCTTGCTGCCAGCCTTCCGTGACCAGAAAGCTAATGAGATTCATCGCATCATGCTGACGGTGTGGAAGGCAGATCCGAAGCTGTTTGAGGATCTTACGGCAGAGGCGCAAGTCGTTCTCGCGGAGGCACAGAAGTGGCTAGGAGGTCATTTTTTTGAGAAAGCCTGGCAACATGGACCTTGGGTCGAGAGTATGCTGCAGCGGACCGCATCTTTGTTGGCGAGCAACGATGAGACCCTGACTGTTTCGAGGCTCCCGCAGCTGATGATTGGTGGCGAAATTCTTGTCGGGGCACCCCGCCTGGATACGATCCGGACACGACTCGATCGTAATGGGGCGGATGCCGCTCGTGAATCGGAGGTCACTGATTCGAAACCGCTTGCGGAGGTCAAACCGGAGGTCTCCAAGGAGACAGGTGCGCGCTTGGAATTCGAAAAGAACACTCTCAATCTACCTGAAGTTGTGAAGGGCGAGAAAGGCACCGGTAAGTTTGTCTTCACCAACACAGGAACAGATCCTCTCAAGATTCTCAAAATCAAAGCGTCCTGTGGTTATACGACAGTGGCGGGCTTGGAACAAACAGTCTTGCCTGGCGAGAAGGGGTCTTTCGAGGTCGCTCTCGATTCCAGCAGATTTGTGGGTAAGTTATCGAAATCGATTGATGTGACGACGAATGCCGGGAACGGAGTTAATGGCGTTTTAAAGGTGACCATCCAGGCCAATGTCTGGAGTCCGGTGAAGATGACCCGTTATTCGGCCTCATTCGGGACCCTGATCAAGGGCAGGCCTCAGAAGCCCATGTCGATCATGCTAACAGTCACCGATGAAGATCCCCTTGAAATCAGTAAGCCGACCTCAACCAATCCTGCCTTTGCGATGGATTTCAAAACTCTTGAGGTGGGGCGACGTTATGAACTGGTTGTTTCGCCGCCTCAAATAGAAAGCGGGTTGGAGCAGGTAACCATCACCATTCCATTGGGTCACCCCAGACTGGAGAAAATGGAGTTTCCAATCTATGCCAGGGTTGCGGAAGCGGTTGAGGTGATGCCGAAGACATTGCCGCTCTGGAGCACACGTGGCTCAGCGCCATCTTCCCGTATTCTAACTGTGAGTTGTCATGACCGTTCGCTGGCAAAATTTTTGATTACCGATATCAAGATCTCAGGCACCGAGGAAATCACCGCCAAGGCGAAACCTGTCAGATCGTCAAGATGGGCTCAGATCGAAGTGATTGTCCCGGCGGCGTTTGATAGCAGCACTCTGCAAGGAAAGAACGTCTTTGTCACCCTCACCACAAACCATCCGGAGTATCCTGAGATTCGCGTGCCGGTGACCGCTTATACCCCCTCAAGGGCCGCCCCGTCTCCGCGCTCGCAATGACCGTATTGTCGTAAGGGTTTTGGATTCAGCGATCCAGCCAGGAAGCCATCGACCGCGTCACGAGATCGGCGGCATCTTGTTGGACGAAATGTCCGGCTCCAGGGATTGTCACCAGCGTGAGATCGCTATCGATCCAATTCCAGGTATCATTTAGGGCTCCTGCCAAGAGCGCGGTGTCGTCGAGGCCGTGGATTAAAAGGACGGGGCAGGCGACCTTTACCCTGGGGGCTTCTTTGGGCCGCTCGTAGGGTGGTCGCGGGTAGTTTTTCCTGTAGTAGTTCAGCATGGCCTCAAAATCGGAGCGCTTGAAGGCCTCGATGTATTTCTTCCTGGCCGCGGCGTCGGTGACCCAGAACGCGAGCCCTTCCGCCGTGAGTTTTTTGTGCGCCCCCGGTTTTTGAAACTCACGGGCGTAAGCCGAGTTTTTTTGCTGCTGTGGGTTGATGGCCAGTTCCCTCGTGAGCCCGTGCGGGTGAGGTAGATTCAGGACGATCAGCTTTTCGGTCAGCCCGGGCTTTGTCATCGCGAAGGTCCAAGCGACCATCCCGCCCCAGTCATGGCCGCAGATGACCGCTTTCTTTTTCCCGATTTGTTTCAACACGGCGGCAACGTCTTCGACCAGGATCGGCATCGCGTAGCTGTCGGCACCCTTCGGTTTGTCGCTCTTGTTGTAGCCGCGCATGTCGATTGCCACCACGTGTCGGGTCTTCGAGAGGACGGCGATCTGTTTGCGCCATGTGTACCAGTAATCAGGAAATCCGTGGATCATGATCACCGGAGCGCCGGGATTCTGATCCCCGGCCGAAACGTAGTGGATCTTCACCCCGTCGTTCTCCGCAAAGTGGTGGCCGAGTTCCGTTTCACCCCGGGAAGGGAAAGGCAGGGAAGCGAGCGTGGCTGCGACCAGCCAAGACGAGATCATTTGTCGATTGGGCATGCTGAATGGTAGAGGATCTCTCCCTGGCCGCCATCTCCATTAAAAGGAGTTACGAGAAATCGCGGCTCCTTTTGTTTTCCCTTAGCCAAACGATTGGGCAGAAATCGGCGGGGAATCGCAGATTGGGGCCGGATTATTCGGAAAAACTGTGGAAGGCTTTTCGGTCGTGGGCCGTCCAGATACGGAGGGTGCCCGATTCGCCGGCGGCGATGATGAGGGTGCCGTCGGGAGTGGTGGTGGCGGAGAGGATGGTGTCGTTGATGCCGGGGAGGTTTTGGTTGCGGGCTTTGATGTCCCGGGCGGATGCGGTGAGGAGTTGACTCAAAAGACGGGCTGTTCGTGAGGTGAGTTGGCCCGGTGTCGGATCAAAATTTCGGTAAAACGCGACCCACTTGCATCGTTTGACGGAAAGCAAACGATGAAACTGGCCTTTGATGGCAGACTTGATAGGATTCGCTCAATTCTGATGCTGCTGATGGTGTCGCGACGCGAATTTCTGATGCCCGAATTCACTCCATCGTCGCCGTCCGGCGGCCCGCCGAATCGATTTTCCACGACTTGCTGGACACAGGTTGTGGCGAGTCGCGGCGATTCCAGTTTGGCGGCCGAGGCTCTCAGTGAGCTTTGTCAGGATTATTACGAAGCGATCGTCGCCTTCATTCGTTATTCTGAACGGGATGAAGAAAGCGCTCGCGATCTGGCTCATGCCTTTTTTGCCCATGTCCTCGAAGGTCACGCCTTTGATGGGGCGGATCGGAATCGAGGGCGATTTCGTTCTTATTTGCTCGGCGCGGTAAAACATTTTCTCGCTCAAAATCACGTCAAGTCGAAGCGATTACGGCGCGGGGGCGATGTTGAAATGGTGGGCCTCGATGACTCTGCGGGAGAATTGCCGAATTTTTCGATCTCCCCCGATGACAATTTTGATCGTCGCTGGGCATCCACCGTCCTGGACCGAGCCTTGGATGCACTGAAGTGTGAGTGCGACGATAATGACATGGGCGATTTGTTTCAACACCTTCACCCCTGGCTCACCGGCGATGCCACTTACGGAAGCCAGGCGGACCTGGCCGAGCAAATCCAGATGGATCTAAATACACTGAAGAGTCATGTGAGCAGACTCCGAATACAGTTTCGTCGATGCGTGAAGGATGAAGTGGCCCGCACGCTGGTCGATCCGGCGCAGACCGAGGAAGAGATGAAGACGCTTCTGGCGGTTCTTCGGAAAAAGTGAGAAATTTTGCAACTGTTCCTCCCAGACCGAACAGGAAGGGGTAATGAAGGATACAAATTTACACGAGCCCAGGCAATGCCCCGCTTGCGGAGAAACTTTATCAGCAGATTCTCCGCAGGGTCTTTGTGCGGCCTGCCTGATGGCTGGAGCTCTCGATCCAACTTTTAAGGATGCCCCAACGAACTCTGATCACTCCCCACTTGATTCTCCTGACATCGAGAAGATACGGTCAGCTTTTCCCCAGTTCGAAGTGATCGAACTCATTGGCGCTGGCGGAATGGGGTCTGTCTACAAAGCCCGCCAACCGCAGTTGGACCGCTTCGTAGCTCTAAAAATACTGACCGTTGCTGATAAGGATGAGCGATTTACCGAACGTTTTCAGCAGGAAGCGAAGACCCTCGCCAAACTAAGTCATCCCAACATTGTCACCGTCTATGACTACGGCGAAGCGGCCGGGCTCTATTTTCTGCTGATGGAATTTGTCGAAGGGTTGAATTTACATCAGATCATGTCCGTGAGTCGTCTCGCTCCCGCCCAGGCACTGGCGATCGTTCCCCCGATTTGCGAAGCTCTGCAGTATGCCCATGACCTCGGAATTGTGCACCGCGACATCAAACCGGAGAACATTCTCATGGATCAGGCGGGGCGAGTGAAGATCGCCGACTTCGGCATTGCGCGTCTGCTCGAAGACGCCCGCGACGACGTAAGCGGGGGATCTGCCGGAAATGCCGTTCCCGGTGCGCCCTCGTTGACCCAGGAAATGGTCCTTGGCACTCCGAACTATATGGCGCCCGAACAGGGAACGAATCCGGAGGGTGTGGATCATCGGGCCGACATTTATTCTCTGGGAGTGGTGTTTTATGAAATGCTCACCGGAGAACGTCCCGGCTCCGCCTTGACTCCGCCATCGCAACGGGTGGAAGTTGATGTGAGACTTGATGACGTCGTGCTGCGGGCCTTGGCCAGACAACCGGAACTGCGCTTTCAAAGTGCGAATGAGTTTACCAGAACTCTCGCTCAGGTCATGACGGACGCCGAGGCATCGGGTGACCTTGGTGACCTGGGTGACTCGATCGAAACTCCTTCCGCAGCGATCCCATCGAGGCGACGCGCATGGATCACGTCAGGCGCGGCGATCCTCCTGACTATTGAAGTGGTGGTGTTCCGCGGGCTGATGGGAATCCTGTTGATGGCGTTGGTGGGAGTTGTCGCATACGCCTGGTTTTCGAGGAAACCAATTCCGATCTCCAACCCTTTCTCAAAGGCCGGCCGGGTGCTTCTGAGCATGGTCGCCGTCCCGGTTGTTTGCTTTGTCGCCTTCACTTTATTCCAACTCGTTTCGGGCAATAGGACGGAAGCGGACTCTCTGAATGAACTCACTCCTCCCGAGTCGAGGCGCTTCTCCTCGGCTGGGCAAACGGTGATCGCAGTCGATGACGGGCTGCGAACTCACTACGTCTTTTACTACAATGGGGACATCACGTCAGTGGAAGGCATGTCTCAAGAGGGAGGAAGAAATGAACCTGAGCATTGGTCCCGTAGTGGAACCCTGGCGCTGCCAAACGACATTCGAATTAACTACGAAAGGGAATCTTCCAACCTCCCGGAGCTCACCATCGACGGACGGGTCCGGGATTTGAGAAAAGGAGCCGTCTTTCAAGTCAACGCGGATGGTTCGGTTCTGCAGCGCCCGGACTATCCACCTCTCATCAGGGAAGAGAACGTGGCGGAATGGCTCGCTTCGCTCTCCGGATTGTAACCCGCTTTCGCGATGATTGGCAGGCCTTCCTCGCTGATCGAAAACCCACGGATTTGAGTCCCCACGGGAAGCAATAAAAATTGCCTCCAGGTGGGCTTTGGCCGGAGCATCTGCTCACTGCTAGCAGTTTGTTTTTTAGGACAGGCCCTTGAAGAAGCGGTAGCTTGCGATTGTCTGGTTAAACCTCGATCTTCAGCAGCTCACAAGCTTCAGTGTAACCCGCGCCGCGGGTTCCATATTCGCTCGCCGTCACTCGCGCGAGCCCGACCAGATGCCGCCACTGGAATGCCGGCCGGGTGTCGGCGAAATCAGTGGTGGTGGTGAGGTAGTATTTTTCCGCGTGGAGAGCTCCGTCTTCACTGGTTGCATGCCGGAGGAGAACATCGAGCGCTGGTCGAGCTTTGTTCGCGCCCGGACCCGCGCCATAAGCATGCATCAACGCGCAGGCTTGAGCTTGATCCTGATCACGAACCGCGCCATCCAGATTGCGGAGCAGCTGCTGGGGCGATTTTTTGTCGAGTCCGGTCAATTGTTCGTCGTAAGGCCGTGGCTTCCATTCCAAAAATTCGCCTCCCCGGTTCCCGCGGTCGCGCGCCGCTTGGTAACCGGCTAAGATGAGACACGCAACGCGGTGCCGCGGCTCGCTCGCTTTGGCGATATGACGCCAGGCATTCGCCGAATCGCTTGCGTGCACGCCGATCGAATCACCGTGGACACTGCCAACCGGCTTGCCCGGGCGGACCTGTTTGTCCGTCCGTCCTGCATCGCGGAGTACGAGTTGATTCGTCGCGAGTGAAATCGCTTCCGCGATGGAATCGGGCGACATGCCTTCGCCCAGAGCGCCGGCGACCGCTTCTGCAGCCTGATCGGGAGTCGAGTTGAAAATCGTCTGGCTCATTTCATTGACCCAAGTGTCTTCCGCCAAGCGTTTGCCGGCCGGTAGTTCCAACAACTTGTGCTGGTCGAGTAACTTGGGCAACAAGACACGCATTCCGTTCTGGCGTTTCCCTGTTCCTTCTTCCGCCTTCAGACAATACCGGAGCGACTGCCGCAACATCGTTTCCGCGTGCTCCATTCCGACCAAATCAAGAGTGTCCCATGAGCGATGCGCGAGCACGATGCGGTGGACATCGGCACCGTCTTCGACGGTGTGCAGCAGGTCGTTCCAGGCGGCCTCGGGCCCGCCTTTCGCGATTGCGGCGAAGATCCGCTCGGCAGTCTGCCAATCCTGATCGTGGACTGCCTTGCGTAACAACTCAGCCGGCGTTTTCCCGGGAGAAATTTCAGCAGAATCGACGGTCTTCAGCTTCTCGGTGGCTCTGCCTCCCATCTTGTGAATCTGCGCCGTGTTGCGGTATAGCACCTTGAGAACCGCCAGCGCCCGGCGGTCTTTCGGAAGCTGCTGAGCCATCACATAGGCCGGCTTCAAGGCCATCAAGGTATGAAACCCGATGTAGTCTTCGCCCCCAAACGAGCGAGCGTTTGCCAAGGCCCCGGCCTGTATTAATTGAGCGAGATTTGCTTCGCCGGAACTCAATTTACCCACCAGTAACCGCTGGAGTTGATCGAGAGAGGTTTCCTGCATCGCCGCGACCAGCGGCTCCAGTTTTCCGAAGTTGAGCGTCTTGGTGACCATAACGTTTTCGGCGTGAGCGGTGGAAACACCCAGCGCTTGGGCCAGGGCAGGGCCAACGGCGGCCACTAACATCCCCTGACCGACCCGGCCAAGAAACTCCCGGCGGGCAGGTTGATTTTGATTCATTCTCTAACGCTAACATTTTCAGAGCATTGAACACAGGGGTTTCGCATGTTTCTTTGCGAAGGTGGCTGGTCGACAAAGGGGTGAGGTAGAGGGGCGCTTTACCCCGGACGGGCAAACGGTGATCGCGATCGATGACGGGCAGCGAACTCACTACCTCTTTTACTACAATGGTGACATCACATCAGTGAAAGGCATGTCTCAAGAAGGAGGAAGAAATGAACGGCAGCATTGGTCCCGCAGTGGAACTCTCGCACTGCCAAATGACATTCGAATCAACTCCGAAGGGGAATCTTCCAACCAGCCGGAGCTCATCATCGACGGACAGGTCCGGGACTTGAGAAAAGAAGCCGTCTTTCAAGTCAACGCGGATGGCTCGGTCCTGCAGCACCCGGTCTATCCACCTCTCATCAGGGAATGACTCAATCTTTCTTCAGAAGACGCGGCATCGCCCTGTCCACCCATCCGGCCTTGCGTTGCCCCTCACCAGGACGATCGACATCGCCAAGGTCTTTGCGGGCGGCTTCGGCATAGGCAAGGAGTCGCTTGACGATCTCCGGATTCTCATTGGCCACGTTATCGTCCTCATGAATGTCCGAGGCCAGGTTGAAGAGCTTGAGTTCCTGCTTGCCCTCGGGCTTGCCCCAGTTGCGTTTCTTGGGGTTCATCTCCACGAAGAGCTTCCAGTCACCTGATCGCACCGCCTGAAGTTGATCCATTTGGTAGTAGAAAAAGGCGTCGCGCGGGTGTTTGTTTTCCTGACCGCTAAGGATTGGCCAGATGTTTTTGCCATCGATAATGCGGTCGGTGGGTGTCTTGCCGCCGGCAACAGCCGCTAGCGTGGGTAGCAGATCGATCGTGCTTGTGAGCGCGCCGCTTTTTTTGCCTACTGGAATCTTGGCGGGCCAACGAGCCAGGAAGGGCACGCGCATGCCCCCTTCATCGGTGCGTCCTTTCTTCCCACGGAGTGGAAGGTTGCTACCCTGCTTCTCGCGTGCCGAACCGTTGTCTGAAGTGAAGATCACCAGCGTGTTCTCATCAATGCCTTCCGCTTTGAGCGTCTGAAACAACTCACCCATCGACCAGTCAATCTCCTGCACCCAGTCACCGTAGGGGCCGTCCTCACTGGTGCCCTTGAATTTCTTTCCAGGCACCAAGGGTAAATGCACTGCGGTGTGCGGCAGGTAGAGGAAGAAAGGTCGCTTCTTGTTGGCCTTGATGAACTTTATGGCTTCGGTGGTATATTGCGTGGTGATCGTGGTATCCTTCTGCACGCTGTCTGCAATCACAGTGAGATCGCGAACCAGAGGCAGCGGAACCTGCTTGCGGTTCATATCGTTGCTGTAGGGAATGCCAAAATACGAATCGAAGCCCTGATGAGTGGGCATAAAATCGGGATGATCTCCCAAATGCCATTTGCCGATGCACATGGTGGCGTATCCTTCCTCCCTGAGAACCTCGGCAATGGTGATCTCACTCGGATTTAGTCCTTTTCGCGCGGCAGGAAAAAGCACGCACAGGTTTTTTTCATCGACATGCATATTCACCCGACGGGGGTAGCACCCGGTGAGGAGGCTGGCACGGGAAGGCGTGCACACAGGGCAGGTCGAATAGAAATCAGTAAGCTGCATGCCCTCCTTGCCCATTTGATCGAGCACCGGCGTGGCGTGGGTCTTGGAACCGAATGGTCCGATATCCGCGTAGCCGAGGTCATCACAGAAGACCACAATGATATTGGGTTTGGGCTCAGCAGCCAGGAGTGAGGCCAAGGACCCCAGGAGTGGCAGGAGGGAAAGGAGGAGGTGTATTCTCATGTCGGATCATCGAAGCTCTGCTTCTCTGAGTAGGTCTATTGGTTTAGCGTCTTTTTGAGCTCGGCTCTCGCTTCTGGGAAAAGATCCACGGCATGAATCCGTCGGTGAAATAGGCGAAATCGTCGATCACGTGGCCTTGTGATTTGTATTCGTGATATCTGACGTCGGCGGCCCCGGCGTCTTTCAGGGCTTTAAAACTGATACGGGAGCCCTTGACTCCTTTATCGCCGTCACCATTGAAGATCCAAATGGGAACGTGCCGGATAGGTTCTGCTTCCTTCTCGTTCTGAGGTCCGTGGGAGAAGCCGGACAGGGGGGCGGCTGCGGCAAACTTCTTGGGGAAGGTGCGAATGAAATTCCAAGTACCCTGGCCTCCCCGGGAGAAGCCGGTCAGGTAAAGCCTGTCCACGTCCACCTTGGGCGTCTTCGGATCGCCATTCAGTTCCGTGACCAGGTCATTCAAGGCATTGATGGTCATTGTCCGATATTTCTCGCTCGACCAGCGATCTTCCTTCGTTCGATTCCGCGGCACGAAAAGAATGTGCGGATGAGTTTTCTGAATTCTTGGCAGTGACCAGACACCCTTGGGGAACCCCTTGTGCGTGTCGATGGTCAGGTCCGTGTATCCGTGAAGAAATGTCACCAAGGGATACTTTTCGCCAGCCTTGAGCTGCTTCGGGACGTAGAGGTGATAGGGTAATCCGCTCTTGTGCATCCGATCTTCATAGAGCACCTCAAGATTCTCGATTTCCCCGATCTCGTCCCGAATCGCTTTGAGCTTTTTGACTTCCTCAATCGCAATGACTCTGGAAATACCCGGCCCGTCGACCTCAGCCCGCGTGGTGGAAATGCTCAAGGTTACCGCAGTTGCCGTAGCCAAAATGAGAAAAAGGAGAGAGCGTGATCGGGGTGTCATGGGAATCGGGTTGGCATCCATACAACCACACTTCAGTTCGGGAACAACTCTCATTCACTTGCTGCCCAATTCACGACCTTCCATGAATTGAGGTCGAGCAATGGAAACGACGACAGCATCAGGACCAAAACTGCCGGAATGTGCTTTTGGGACGGACAACTTAAGGGCGCGTTCCAATAGATCGGAGGGGGGATATTAGAGGGCGGCCAGTTCTTCATTCCAGATTTTTTGGATGTCTTTGCCTAGTGCGACAGTGTCCTCCCAGATGTTCGGGAAGCAGCTTAATTTGTATTCGTGGGTGGTGCCAATCTCCGGCATTACCCAAAGTTCGTTCGTTGGTCGGGGTCCCTGCAGCCAATGTCTGAGCGCTTGGCGGACGAAGGGGCGGCACGCCAGATACTCGGGCGAAAAATTGCCCTGTCCGTCGGTGATCGGGATCTGGCAGTGCTGAGCGTTGAAGGGACGAATATGCCAGAGCGTGGACTTCTGAAAGATGGGGACGATCTCGGGTGTGAGTAGCCGCGGGATATAATCTTTGTCCAGAATGTGTTTCACCACTGCGGGGTGTGAGAAGTCGAAGTTCATCAAGGGATCTTCTCCGGTGGTGGCTTTGTAGCCTTCGATGATCGCTGCGGTTTTTTCAGGTGTCTCGGTGCAGGTGTCCCGGTGGACCTCCAGATGTACCGGGGCATTTTGTTTCTTTGCTTCCGCCATGAGCGCGAGGGTGAGTTCGATCGCTTCTTCGACCGGAGTATCGTCGTCGGCCAACTGACAGTTGATCGGGCCATTATCAATGGCCATGATGGCCGCAATTGCCGGGGCAAATTGCTCTGCTTTGGCTGCGTCGAAGGCACCGCCGAAATGCAAATCATATTCGTTGAGTAATTCTTTCAGCTTCGGGTTGTCGGGACTCCAGCAATAGCTCTGGAATCCGGCTTCCTTGATGGCCGAGAGATGCGTGCGCAGGCCCGTCTCGGTCGCGGGATCGGCTTCATCGAGCAGCGACCAACCATTAATGTGGATATTTAACGTTGGAGTGGATAATTGAGTCATACGTTTTGAATTGGAATTCGACGAATAGGATTGGTTCGAGGGGCATGCCGAGTTGAGCTGGCATTTTGGCAAAGGCTTTAGTCATCATTGGCGGGCCAGAAAAGATAAAACTCCGCGGCTTTGAGGTGGAGCGGCTTGAGGGCCGGATTGATGGTGCTGGAACGGAACTCCATGCGTTCGGTGCGAAGTTCCTCGAAAATGTGGATCACGGAATATCTGTTATTTCTGCGAGGACGCCAATGCATTGGCAGGAGAAAATTTGGTAATCCGATTACATCTTTTTTTTAGCATCTATGAGTGAAGACTATAAAAACAATGAATACCATATCCAACCACTCCGCCCGCCTCCTTTCTGCCGCTATGAAGTGCCTGCTGCCGTTCATGGCGGCGGGTGCACTGAGCTCCCGTGGCACGCAGTCCATTTCTCTCAAGCACAGCGAGCCGGTCAATCGTCATCCCCACAAAGTATCGCAGCTTCACCACCTCCGCCTTACGTGGCTCAATCTCGGCGAAGCGATCAAGCAATTCGTGAATCGAGAGCATCTCATCATCGTCGTGGTCCGGGGCAGCGATTCCAGCTTCTTCATATTCGGTCTGGTGCAATTCGCCTCCGTGGCGCACCGCCTTCCGGCGTCGGGCCCGGTCGATGAGAATGCGGAGCATCGCTTTCCCGGCCGCTGAAAAGAAATGCCGTCGTCCGTCCCATTGCTCCTGTCCGGGGACCGTTTTAGGTAAGCTTCATGCACCAGGGCGGTGGCCTGCAAGGTCTGCGCAGCTGCCTCCTGACCCAGCCGCCAGCTTCCGCAGTTCGCCATACCCAAGGGGATTAATTCTTCGGCCGCCTGGCGATCCCCGGCGCCTGCGGCATTCAAGATACGGGTAACTTCCAGGTCGTTCTTATCCATGATAGGCTGCGGTCATTTGTAGCACCCCGACAGCGATACATATTGATAGCAACTCTGCTCTCTTTTATCCCTGATTGAGAGCTGATTATTTAGAAAAAGTGTGGAGGGGCTTTCTGTCATGGGCGGTCCAGGTACGAAGAGTGCCGGAGTTGTCGGCGGCGATGATGAGGGCGCCGTCGGGGGTGGTGGAGGCGGAGAGGATGGTGTCCTTGATGCCGGGGAGGTTTTGGTTGTTGGCTTTGAGGTCCCGGGCGGAGGCGGTGAGGAGTTGGTTGCTATGGCCTACGAAGGAAATGGCGGCAAGCTCGGCGGGGAAGCCGCCCTGGGATTTCGTTTCTTTCCCGGTATCGGGGCTCCAGAGTTTGTAGAGACGGTCGGCTCCGGCGGAGGCGAGGGTGGAGGCGTCGGGACTCCAGGCGAGGGAGAGGATGTGGTGGTTATGGCCTTCGAGAGTTTGCTCGAACCCGGGAGGGTCGAGGTGATGAATCTTGATGGTGCGGTCGGTGGAAGCCGAGGCCAAGCGGGTGCCGTCGGGTGAATAGCTGAGGGCGGTGATGGTATCGAGGTGGGCTTTTGGAAGAGTGGCTATGGGGGTGTCGCTGTCGAGGGAGAGGAGTTGGATGAGGGCGTGTCGGGAAGGGATGCCGGAGGCGGCGGCGAGTTGGTGGCCGTTCGGGTGGAAAGAGAGGGCAAGGATGCGGTCGGGGAAAGGAGTGGCATTTTTTTGGTCGCCCCATTGGCGCTTGATGCTCCAGGTGGGAGTGGTGGGGAAGGTGAAAACGGAGTTGTCGGGAAGGCGGGCGAGGAGGGTGGTGTCGTTTGAAAAAGCGAGAGCGGTGGGAGTTTGTGGCGGGGTGAAGGTGTCGAGGTCTTGTCCAGTATTCGAGTTCCAAAGGCGAAGGGGGGCGGTGTCACTGGCGATGGCGAGGGTGTTGCCATCGGGTGAAAAGGCGAGAGCTTTGATGGGCGGGAGTTTGGTTTCAGCAGCTTTGGTTTGGTGGACTTTGAGGGCTGCTTCAGCGCTGAGGAGTTGGGCTTCGGTTTCGGCGACGCGGGCCTGGATGGTGAGGAGGTTTTTGGCGGCGGCGGTGCCGTCCTTGAGGGTGAGTTGGTGGGTGTGGCGGGCGTTGCGGAGTCGGGTGCGGGCGGCGTCGCGTTCCTTGCTAAGCTTGGTGAGTTCGTCGGTGATTTTTTTGATTTCTGCCGGGGCTTTTTTTGCGGCTTGGGCGGAGTCGAGAATCAGGTTTTGGGTTTGGAGGACGTGCTCTTTTTGATCGAGGTCAGTGCTGGCTTTCGCGAGGGCCTGGGCGTCGGTCTTTGTTTTGTTTGAGAGATCGGTCCATTGTTTTTCGGCGTTGCCGAGTTTGCTTTTGGCCTGGTCGTGGACTTTTTGGGCGAGGTCGCGTTTGAACTGGAGTTGATTGGCTTCGCGGAGGATGGCGGGGTCGTTTTTGATTTCGAGGAGGAGTTTGCCATCCTGGGCATTCCAGATCCGGGTGTGGCCGCCGGGGTGGCCGGTGGCAATTCGGTGAGAGGGTTGGTGAAGGATGATGGTGGTGATCGGTTCGGTGAGTCCCTGGAGAGGGATGGGGGGCGATGCGGGGTCGAGGGGGGGAGTTTCGGGAAAGGGGGTATCGGTTTCACTTCCGGGTGGGAGGTGACGTTGCCAGAGTTTGAGGGCTCGGTAGCCACCGGAGGCCAGGAGTTGATATTGATTGAAGGCAAGGGTGTGGACGAAGTCGCGGTGGGCGGTGTTGGTGAGGGCGGGATCGATGAGTTCGGCATCGAGCTTGCCGCGATGGAGGTCGTAAACGAATAGGCGGGTGCCGCGGGAGACGGCGGCGAAGCGGGCCTGAGGGGTGATTGCGGTGGCGTAGCTGGATTGGACCTCGTTGAGGTTGGACCATTCGGTGGGGCTGGCGAGAGTGGCGGACGAGCCTTGCGCGCCCTGGATGATCCAGAGTTTGAGGAGGGCGAGTTCGGGGGGGGTGAGATCGCGGGCGTTCGATTTGTTCTTCGCGGGCGGCATCGGGTCTTCCTCGAGGTGGGCAGCGTAGGTGAAGACGAGGCTTTCGTCGGGCTTGCCGGGGACGAGGGAGGAGCCGGAGTCGCCGCCGGCGATCATGTCCTGGGGTGACTCGAGGTTGAGGTCTGCTTTGGCCTTTTTGGCGTTGTGGCAGGCGAAGCAGTTTTGCTTGAGAACGGGGACGATCTCCTTCGCGAAATCGACCTGGGTGTTCCGCTGGAGCTCGGCGACGGGGAGGGCGGCGTGGAGCAGCGTGGGGAAGAGAACGAGGATGAGCAATCTCATGGCGCGATGGTGAGAGTGATGAGGGGGGAATGAATCGAGTGGGTAAGGTCGCGTGGTTTGGATTGTTCGGTTTGTTGGCGGAGGTTTTCGGCGGCTTTCCTTTTGGCTTCGGTGAGCGCGGGGGGAATGGGTTTGGATTCGGCCTTGAGAGATGTCTCAAGATTTTCGAGTCGTTTGAGATCAGCTTTGGCGCGTTCGAGCGCGGGGAGGTTGTTTTGGTGACTGAGGGTGAGGTTGGCTTGAAGGGTGAAGTGGTGAGTTTGCTTGGGTCCGATTTTGAGTTCGTTGGAAGGCGTGAGGACGAGGGTGAACTTTCCTTCGGTGGCGTCCGGTTTGATTTTGAGTTGAGGTGGTTTGGAATGGGGAAAGTTGGTGAGGGTGACGGTGATGTCGCCTTTGATCTCAGCATTCTTGGTGAGGGTAAAGGGGATCTCCAGGGTCTCTCCGATTTTATGGGTGAAGGAGGAGGAGGGGGTGAGGATAAGGGGGGCTTTTTCGGCGTGGATGATGCTGAGAGGGATGAGTTGGGCAAGGCGGGTGTGGTGGCGTTCGACATCCCAGTTTCCGACATGCCACGATGAGGTTGCGGCTTGCGCGACGGTCTCTTTTCCGTTGGTGGTGCCTTTGATGGTGAGAAAGGTGTTGGCGGATGGGGTGTCCGCTTGCGAGGTCAGGATGAGGGTGGTGCTGGTTTCGTGAGGGGCGATGGTTTTGGGTTGGAAGTCGACGCCGGGAGGGAGGTTCTCGATGGCAAGAGCGATGGGTTCGTCGAAGCCGGATTCGCGCATGACGAAGAGCTGGATGCGGGCGGTGCCGCCTTGCCGGATGATGGTCGTTTGGCGGGGGAGGATTTTGTCTTTTTGATGCGAGTGCCAGGGCACGGCGATGAGTCGGTAGCCCGAGGCGAGAGAAAGAATGCGGAGTTTGGCCGGGGCGGAATGACTGAATTGATTGAGGAGGGTGAGGCGGTATGAGCCGTCGGCGGGTGGGGCGAAGCGGATGGCGGAGTCGGCGGTACGAATGGGGAAATGGCGACCGCCGGATGGGAGGGGGAAGTCATCATTGGAGGCGACTTCCTTGTATTGCGGGGTGCCGTTTTGGTCGGTGGTGACTTGTTCGATGATCAGGAGGGAGTCGGAAGGGTTGGCGAGGCGCGCCGAGAGGAGTTCGATCCAGAGTGGTTGGTCTTTTTTGGCATCGAAGGAATGGTGAACCGGAGTTTTGGAAAGAGTGAGGGAGATGTCTTGTGGGTGGGTTTGAGTGGGCAGGAGGGGATTGGGGGAATGAGGAATAGCTTTAGTGGAAGCGAGGAGTCGGTAGGGATGTTCGCCACCGCCGGTGAAGGTGAAGTCGTGGACTTTGAGGAGGTAAGTGCCGGTGGAGGGGGCTTTGAAAGTGAGCGCGGCATCGCGGTCGAGTGGGGATTGGTCATTGGCGCGGGCGACTTCGGCTCCATCGGGAGAGATCAGGACGAGGGTGGGGTCGAGACGCGAGTCGATGGCCTGAGCCTGGCAGTGAAGGTGGATGGTTTGATCCTGGGTGAGGGTGAGCTTGTAGTGATCGATGGCGGCGTTATCGACGTGGCCATTGATGATGGTGTCGAGAGGGAGGTCTTCCGCGGTTTCGGGAGAGTGGTTGGTGCCGTGGTTTTTTTCGGGAAGGTGACTGACGACGAAAGCGCGGGGAGCGGTGAGGCCGAGGCGGGTTTGGGCGGAGACCTCGTAGATGCCGGAAGGGAGATCGGGGGCGGCGATGATGCGGTAGCGGAGAGGATTGGGTTTGGCGGGGACGTAATCGGTCGCGGGAAGAGTGATGGGTTCGGCGGTGAGTCCGGGGTGGGAGAAACGGAGGGTGGTGGTTTCTTCAAGTTCGGTTCCGCCGATGGTGACTTCGGTGGCGGAGCCCGCCTGGATACCTTGGGGAAAGATGGTTTTCAGATCGGGGTTTGGGAGCTGCGCGTGCAGGATGGTCGAACACGGGATCGTGAACGTTAAAATTTTGAAGAAGCGGAAAAGTGACACCGGTGGTTGCTTCAGTGGTTGAAGAGAAACTCCTTGGTATTAAGGAGAGCCCAGATGAGATCTTCGTAAGCCTGGCGAGTGGGAAGGAGAGGATCGACGGGTTTGGGCTGTTCGCCTTCCTTGGTTGGAGCGGGTGTCGGGAGGGGTTGGTTTTGTTTCCCTTGCAGATAGGCGAGGGCGGTGGCGAGTTCTTCGGGTCGGGGTGGGCGGGACAGGGCGTGGAGGTAAAGTTGGGTGAGGAGGGCCTCGGGCTTGGCCTCCTTTTGTTTTGCGAGATGAGCGGGTCGTGATTGGTCGGAAGAGAGTTTGAGGCGAATGTTGTTCGAGTTCACGAGGTGGAGGGCTTGCGCGAGATTGACGTCGGCGCTTCGTTCACATTCGCAGGCGCTATTCATGTCCGGGCGGCCGAAGACGGAGAGGAAATAGGAGGACTTGGAGAAGGTGTCATCGGGGAGTTGAATCGCGCGCGTGCCGGCCGGTTGACCGACGAATGATTCTTTGGATCCGGTGACGGTATTGATGCCATCGAGGAGGATTTCGGCGGGGAGTCGTCGGGGGTAAAAGCGGGAGTAATTTTGGGTGTCGAGGGAGTTGTGCTGATTGGGAATGGCGGAGAATTGGTAGGTGCGGGAGTTGGTGATGGTGCGGATGAGGTGTTTGAGGTCGTATCCGCTGGCGATGAAATCGGATGCGAGATTCTCTAACAATTCGGGATGAGTGGCGGGGTTGGTGACGCGGAGGTCGTCTTCGGGATCGACGAGGCCACGACCGAAGAAGTGCTTCCAATACCGGTTGACGAGCATCCTGGCGAAGAAGGGATTGTTGGGATTGACCATCCAGTCGGCGAGGTGCTCGCGAGGGTCTTCGTGGGAGGGAATGGTGGGTTCGTTTCCTCCGAGGTTTTTCGGTTTGAGGGTTTTACCGGTGCGGGGATTTTGGGAAGTCGCTTGGCCGCGATTGTGAAGGACGATTTCTTCTCCGGGTTGCAGGCCGGGCTTTCGGGTGATTCTTGAGAAAAAGGCCTGCAAGCCATAGTAGTCGTCCTCACTCCATTTTTCGTAGGGATGGTGGTGGCACTGGGCGCATTGCATGCGGACGCCGAGGAAGACCTGGGCGACGTTTTCGAGTTGGTCCTTGCTGTCGCGGACGGTGCGATACCAAACGACGGGCGGGTTGGTGCCGGTCTCGCCGGATGCGGTGAGGAAGTCACGGGCGATCTGGTTGTAGGGGCGGTTGTTGTGGATGGCGTCGCGGAGCCATTGGTGGAAGGCGACCGATCCGCGGGCGTGTTCGGGTTTGGCACGTTTGTTGCGGAGGATGGCGGCCCATTTGCCGGCGAAGTAGTCGGCGTGATTGGAGGAGTCGAGGAGTTGCTCGATTTTCTGCGTTCGTTTTTCGGGGAAGTTGTTGGTGAGAAAGGCATTGGTTTCGTCGATGCCGGGAAGGCGTCCGGCGATGTCGATGGTGACGCGCCGGAGGAAGGTGGCATCGTCGCTGTTTTCGGAAGGAGGCAAGCCGAGGGTCTTGAGCTGAGCGAAGATGTGTTTGTCGATGAAGTTGGCGGGTGGTGGGAGATTTTCGACGGGCGCGCCGAGGGGGAGAGTGGTGCGGAAGACGTCGACGTGTTCCTGGAAGCGAATCATGACGGAGGTTGAACCCGGGATGTCGCCCATGGTGACGTGGCCATCCATGGTGACATGGGCACGCTCTTCATCGTTCGATTCGTATTGCGCGAGATGGGTGATGTCGCGGGTCGTGTTGTCCGAGAAGTGAGCGGTGACGCGGAGTTGTTGTTGGGCGTGGGCCCGGGTCAGGCGTTCCTTGGGGTGGACCGAGATCGAAGTCGCTTTGGGGAACTCCTTGGGGTCGTTTGGGAGGCCTTGTTTGATCCAGCGGAGGATGGCTTGGTAGTCGGCGGAGTCTTTTTTCAGGCGTGAGCCTCCCTGGTGGGGGATTTCGCCGGTGGCTTTGAGGAGGAGGAGGGAGTGTTCCGGGGCAGCGCGGAAGATGCGGCGGCCCCGGGAATCGCGGACGAGGTAGTTGTGGTCGTTCCAGGGTTCGTAGCCGAAGAGGGAGAGCTTGAAGCCGTTTTGGCCATCGGCTTTTCCGTGGCAGCCTCCGCCATTGCAGCCGTATTTTGAAAGGATGGGGACGAGGTTGTTGGTGAAGGAAATGGGGAAGGGTTCGGCAGAGGCAACGTTAACCTTTTTTGTGACTGTTTGACCGTCGTGAGTGGCGGTGATGGTGGTCTTGCCGAGGGCGAGGACGGTGATCAGGCCGGTGGGTGAAATGGAGATGATGTCAGGAGGATCGGTGGTGTAAGTGGCGACGTGGGTGAGGTCGGTTGCACTTTGGTCGGGATGTTTTTGCTCCTGGGTGAGCACGAGTTGATGGCTGTCGTGGAGGTGCTCGAGAGTGATGGGCGTTGAGTTTTGGAAGGTGAGATTTGAAGCTGAGGCCAGAGTGAATGAGGCGAAGAGGGCGAATGCCGCGAAGATGGAGAGATGGGGCATGGGCGCTTGCGTTTGAGTAATAAAGGCTTAACCGACGAGCTCTGACATGGGCGCGTGTTGGGAGTCGACGAGGAAGCGGGGTCTACCGGAGAGGTCATCGATGGTGGTGCGGCGGGCGTCGATGCCGAGGTTATGGTAGAGGGTGGAGAAGACTTCCTGGAATTCGACAGGGCGGTCGTCGGCTTCACCACCATCGCGGGTGGTGGATCCAATGATTTGGCCGTGGTTCATGCCGCCGCCAGCGAGAAGGGCGGTGGAGACTTTGGGCCAATGGTCGCGTCCGCCTTGGGGGTTGATTTTTGGAGTGCGGCCGAATTCGCCCCAGACGACGACGGAGACATCGTCGGAGAGCCCGCGGTCGTGGAGGTCCTGGACGAGGGCGGTGATGCCTTGGTCGAGAAGAGGGAAGTCGGTGCGAGCACGGCCGAAGTTGTCGCCATGCCAGTCCCAGCGGGAGAAGCCGAGGGTGACGCAGCGGGCGCCGGCTTCGACGAGGCGGCGGGCCATGAGGAATTGGTCGAGCCGTTTCCAGGGGCCGTCGGCGGTGAGTTTTTCGGTGCCTTTGCCGTAGCGTTCGACGATCTTGGGATCTTCCTTTGAGAGATCGAAGGCTTCGGCGAGACGGGAGGAGGTGAGGACGCCGAAGGCTTGTTCGGTGAAGGTGTCCATGCCGGTCATGGAACCGGAGGCATCGACGTCGCGTCGGAAATTATCAAAGGACTTGAGGAGGGCCTTGCGGTCGGCGAGCCGTTCGATGGAGATGTCCTTGAGGATCATGTCGTCTTTTCCACCGCCGCGGAAGGGGGCGAAGGAGGCGTGGGATGGTCCGAGGAAGCCGGGTTTTCCGGGGTCGCCCCATTGATCGTGTCCGCATTTGGGTGAGAGGCCGAGGAAGGAAGGGACACCGGGTGTGACTTGGCCCTGGAGTTTGGAGAGGACGGAGCCGATGGACGGCCAACCGCCGGAAGGTTGGGGTCCTTGCAGTTTGCGACCGGTGAGGCACTGGACCGCGTCGTGTCCGCCTCCGGCTCCGACCATGGAGCGAATGACCGAGAACTTATCCATCATGCGGGCCATTTGAGGGAAGAGTTCGCCGATTTGGATGCCGGGGACGTTGGTGGAGATGGGGTTAAATTCGCCGCGAATGCCGGAGGGGGCTTCCGTTTTGATGTCCCACATGTCCTGGTGTGGCGGGCCACCAGCGAGGAAGACCATGATGACGGCCTTGTGATCGAGTTTTTTAGGGGCGGTGGCTTCGGCTTGGAGAAGCTGGGGGAGGGAGGCCCCGCCGAGGCCGAGGCCGCCGATGCGGAGGAAGCCGCGACGGGACATGCCATCGCAGAAGGTTTCGCCTTTGGATCCGGAAATTGTGAGCATAGTGATTGGAGTAACATTGGCAATACGAGGGAAAATGGGGAGATCTTTCCGGGGGGCTGCAATTGGGTTGTCCGGCCCCATGCACTTGTTTAACCTGATAGGGGTTTTGGGGGCTGCAGGTCTTTTCGGGGCGTTGGAAAACGCCAAGGTAAAAGAAGCCGGTGTCGACGCTTCAGTCAGGGGACCTTCGAATCAATGACGAAAATAATCACGCTAAGCGCTTTTTTGGTAGTCCTTGGTCTTGCGACCAAGGGATTTCTTTTTTCAGGAGCGGAAACCGGAAAGCAGGACGGGGTCGAATCGTCGACGATTGCGCCGTCCTCCCGTGCGATTGGGCTTGCCCCGGTTCAGCGGTCGAAGCGGGAAATTCTTGAGGATCTTCCGGAGAGGCCTCCGGTTTTTGGCGGTCTTAGGGTCACTGGGGAGCAGGAAGAGGCGATGGACGTCTTTCGTCAGTTGGGGGCCGTGGAGGGGGAATCAGCGATGGACTATTTAGTAGATTTCTATGGGAAGGGGTGTCCTGGACTTGCCTACACAATGGGATATGCCCTGACGGGATGGATGGAAAAGGACTTTGAAGCGGCGATGGCTGCGTTTCACGATTTTGTGAGGGAGCCGAATGCGGTGATTGGTTTTGTGCGGCCGGGTGATCCGCTTTTATTTCAATGGAAGGGCGAAAAGTTTCACTCGGGACTCATGTGAGGAGGGGGATTTGCGCCACAGTTTGTGGCCGGACTAGTGATGAGGAAAGCCGCCGAGTTGCAGCCAAGGAAGGCTTTGGCGATTCTTAAGGAAGGGAACTATTCAGGAATGGCCCGTTCCAGCACGTTCCGGGGATATATTCGTGGGATGGGTCCCGAAGCTGACTGGCCCCAGGTGATAGAGGATGTCAAAGGGGTGATTGGGCGTGCCGATATTAAACTCAAGGATTCGGACTCCTGGGTGGCGCAGACCGTGGCCATTGAGTGGGCCAAGCAAGATTTGGAGAACTCGCTTGAATGGTATATTCGTGACCCGGAGAGGGATCTGTCCAATCCGAAAGACACGACCCAGATTTCATCCGTACTGGGTTCCCTGCCACTCGATGAAAAATACCTCGCCGTGAACTGGATTGATTCGCAACGCGATCAGCCGGATTGGAATGATCAGCTTGTGATGAGCTATGGTCGGGTTTTGGCTTCAAGAACCATGCCGCTCGATGGCGACGTGGAGCGACTTGCAGGCTTTATTTCCAGCGAGGATGATCGCTTTGAATTTGTTTCGAAGTTTATTCATCCGTGGAAGACGGGCGTGGAGCCCTCGATTCGATATCCCCGGGAGGCGCTCAACAAGCTGGTGGTGGGGGCAAATTTGTCGGTCGAGAGGACGGCGGGCTTGCAAAAGGTGATCGCTTCGAGCAAATCGGAGTAGATCGAATTAGCCAAAATGCCTGACCTTGAATTTGAAAACCGTTTCGCCGATCTCGGGATCGTCATCGGGGTTGATGAGGCCGGTCGGGGACCCTTGGCCGGTCCGGTTTCGGTTGGGGCGGCGATTCTGCCAGAGGGTTTTTCCCATCCGGTGATCAATGACTCAAAGAAGCTCACTGAAAAGAAGCGGGAGGCTTTGTATGATGAACTTTGTGAAAATAAGGAAATTCAGTGGGCGGTGAGTCTCGTGGAAGCCGACGAGGTGGATGAAGTGAATGTCCTCCGGGCCACTCATCTGGGAATGGAGCGTGCCGTAAGGTCGCTGGGAGTGGATCCCGGGATGTGCTTGATCGATGGTTTAACCGTGCCCAATTTTCCATTCCCGCACGAGGCGATCGTAAAAGGCGATTCGAAGAGTCTTTCGATTGCGACGGCCAGTATTTTTGCCAAAGTGACCCGAGACCGGATCATGCGGGCGGCGGCGGTTCGTTATCCTGGTTACGGATTTGAGAAACACAAAGGTTATGGCACGAAAGGACACCTCGCAGCGCTCCGGACTCTGGGTCCGTGTTCGATCCACCGTCGCTCGTTCCAGCCGGTTGCTCAACTCTCGCTCCCGCCTGAGTGATTTGACTCCCCACCAGATTGGTGCGCTGGGGGAAAAGATCGCGGCGAAGTATCTCCAGTCACTGGGGTGGAAGCTCCTTTACCGGAACTTTCGCGCCCCCAAGGGCGGGGAGGTTGATCTCGTCATGAGGGGAGGGAACGGGCTGAAGCTCCTCGTGTTTGTCGAAGTGAAAACAAGGACGCGACGTGACTTTGGCCGCCCGATGCGAGCGGTCAATGCCGAGAAGAAAAATCTCATCATGCGAGGTGGTTTGGAGTGGCTTCGGCTTCTTGGCAAGGAAGTTGATGCGGAGACCAAACCGGATGTGAGACGTCAGATTTCGTGGCGATATGACGTGGTCGAGATCATCCTGACCGAGGGAGAAGTGCCCGATATCAATCTTGTGGAGCAGGCGTTTTAGCGAGGGAGAGGATGATCTCACGTGCGATTTTGGCTGCGATGAGATTGGAAAAGCCAGTGTGGTCGCCGGAGGGTTCGAGTCCGACGAAATCACATGCTTTGATCGTGTTCCACGGAATGAGCGCCACGATTTTAGAAAACTCTTCCCAAGTCATGCCGCCCGGTTCGGGGTGAAAAACGCCGGGAGCGGTGCAGGGATCCAGAACGCTGAGGTCGAGACTGAGATAAAGACCCTGCTCTCCGAGAGACGGGAGGTCTTCCGCGCTGATCTGTGTTTCGCCTCCGGCGATGAGGTCGAATTCTTCTTTTTTTCCGCTGCGGGTGCCGAAATTCTTAAGACGCGTGATGGGGAGTCGGTCGAGGGCCCGTTTCATGGAAGTGCGGGCATGCCACTTTTGACCTTCAAACTCGTCCAGCAGGTGGGCGCGGGCGCCCATTTGTATGACGGTGAGTTCAGGGTGTCGATCGGCGGTGGCCCGGATGGCGGAAGCGGTGTAGCGGGCGTCGCGGGCCAGGAAAACGGGGATTGCCGTGGTATTCATGATGGCGCGGCAGGCATCTCCAACGAGGCGGGCGTTTTCTTCGACCGTATCGGGGTGGAGTGTGAGGTTGCCGTAATCGGTATAAGTGAGCTCTTCCAAATCCGCATTGATTTGCGGAGAATAGGGGTCAAGCTGATGGGCGGCTTTGCGGATCAGATCGGGGACTCCGGTGGTTCCAGGGATCCCCATCAGGGCGGGGACCTTGGCGTAGGTTTTTTCCGAAGCGCCTGGAAATGGCACGGGAGCAGGGGTCACTTTCAGAGACATCGGGTTGTATTTTGGGGGGTTGGGCCGAAGGTGGAGAGGAAATAAGTCAAATCGGAAGGTTTTTTCGGTGATTTTTAGCAAAACAACGGACAACTTTCCATTCGATTAGCGTTTCTATCAATGTAGCTTCGACTCAACGGAATCATGAAAATTCAATCCAAAGAAAATAATCAGATCTCACCGCGCATGGCTCGCGGTTTCAGTCTCTTCGAAATGGTGATCGTCATGGGTATCATCGGCCTCATTTTGGGCGGTGCCATCTACAGCATGGGTAAGATCAAAAACTCTGCGGCCATCGGGACGGCGGATCAGGACATGAAGAGTTTTGAATCCAACCTCGAGCAATATAAGAACATCGGAGGAATGTATCCCTCAACGAGCCAGGGCCTTGAGGCTCTTTTGAAAAAGCCCTCCGATGCGCCTCGTCCCCGCCGCTGGACCCAGTCCCTCGACAAGGAAGATGCCCTATTTGATCCATGGGACACCAAGTACAAGTATCAGTATCCCGGTTCCAAGGATCCGAGCCGTCCTGAAATTATTTCCGCCGGACCGGACAAGGCCTTTGGCTCGGACGACGACCAAAGCAACCAAGACTAGGAATCCTTCTCTTTTTCTTCGATGCACCGCCCTTTATCACAAAAATCAATCGTTGGGATCCGCGCAGGGTTCACTCTGATTGAGTTGATTTTTGTGATGGGGATCACGGTGATCGTCTTCGGAGCGGCGGCCTACATGATTTCCACTCCGAAGATTGAGAAGAAAATTCGCGAAAATCACAGTGGGATTGAGGACCTGGCACTTCAGGCCCGGGCGATGTCCTACAGCTATCAACAGCCATTTGTGGTGGAGTTGAGGGAAGGGGAGGCCCGCTTGATGCCTCTTGCCAGGCCGGAGGACAGGCTTGCGGGAGAACTTTCGGAGAACATGGGAACTCCGGCTTCATTGACTCCCCTGGACAGTATGTCGTGGCCACGCGTTTTCCAGATCGACGGGGAATACGAGATGTGGGTGAAGCGATGGAACAGCAATGATTTCAAGGTGGTTCGCGATGATACGGTGGAAACCTGGATTCATCAGCCCAATAGTCCCTGCGAACCGCTTTCCATTCAGCTCATCTCGCTCGATGGACAGGCGATGCTCTCTCGGGAATTTCACCCACTGACCGCCAAGGCGGAAGACCTTGAAATGGCCATCGGCAATCAGGAATGAAAATTGAGTCGTCATCACGCCGTGGCAACGGTTTTATGTTGATGGAAGTGGTTTTGGCCCTTTTCATCTTTGCGATCGTGGCAACTTCATTCACGAGGGCACTGAGTTCGCTTTGGCGCACCACCACCTTTGTGAAGGAGGAGTTGGTGATCACCCAGATTATGGACAGCGCGCTCCACGAAGCTCTCTATCTTCAGCAACTCGAGGAGGGCACGACTGAAGTTTACATCGAGGAGCGCGACGTCAACGTAGAGACTTTGGTGGTTCCTTTGGAATTGGAAAATGAGGAAGGCACCCTCCTTCAGCAAATGTGGCAGGTCACCGTGATCGCACGCTACGAACAAGACGGCATTGACGAAGAACGTAGTGCGCGCGGTTGGCGCTACCTTCCCCTTTATCGACCATGAAGCAGACCGAACCGCCGAATTGCAGTTTGACGAAGGGCTTCACGCTCTTCGAGCTGGTTCTTGCGCTTGGAATCGCCGGAATGGTCCTGACCTCGATTTTCAAAATCGCAGACGGAGCTGTGCGATCAACCTCGACCATGGTGGATATGCAGAACGAGGACATCTCGCGGGATGCCTTTTTTTCCTTTCTTCGCAATCACTTCGACAGTCTTCCCGGAAATGCGGTTTTGAATCTGGTGAGCACCAGCAGTTCGGAACCCTTCCTTTCCGAAATGACCTTTCAAAATACCCCGGTTTCCTTCAACTGGGGCGGGGTGCCGATTGCGGCCGAAGCGACCCGTCTCATCACGGTTCCCACTGTGACCAATGGCGTGGATATCGTGCTGGAATACTTTGACGATCCCATTCTCGATAGTGACGAAGGTCCGGCCGAGAGGGGTATCGAACCCATTGCCTCCATTATACTTTTGCGGGATGTCCGCCTTTTTGAATGGAGCGTTCTCGACGGGCGGGAATACAACTCAACCGAGCGTGACGAGTGGCCCTACGAATGGGAGCAAAACAACCGTCGTCCGACTTATGTGGAATTGAAGGTGAGGTTTGAGAATGGTGACCGGGAAATTAAGCGTCTCTTTTGGATTCCCACCAAACAAAACCCCCGCACATCGATGAGCGCTTTGCAGAATTCGGCCCGGAATTCCCGGCAAGGCGCGGGAGGGGGCCGTCCTCCTGGTGGAGGCGGTCAAGGTCGCCCGGGTCGGCCACCGGAAGGTGGTGGCGGTGCCAGACCCGGAGGTCCGGGTGGCGGACGTCCCGGAGGAGCAGGAGGAGCCGGAGGAGCGGGCGGTGGACGTCCGGGAGGAGGTGCGGCCGGTGGCCGCCCTTCCGGAGGAACCGGTGGTGGAAGAGGAGCCCCCCCAAGATGATGAGAATTTCAAACAATCCTTCCCTGAAGCGTGGTGCGACCCTCATTGCGGTCTTCTGGATCATGGCGGTGATGGGGCTTGCCCTGGTGGCCACGGTGAAGATTTCGCGCTACCAATCAGAAGTGGCCGGCTCTCAAATCAATGGGATTGAGGCCAGGCAGTATGCCGAAATGGGGATCAATCTCGCGGCCAATCCTGCCGTGGAAGAGTGGGATCCGATTTTACGGCAGAACTTCGAAAATGGTGCGGGATTTGAGGCCAAGATCCTTTCCGAAGGAGGGC
Source organism: uncultured Verrucomicrobiales bacterium (assembly GCA_937916505.1). Lineage (GTDB taxonomy): Bacteria > Verrucomicrobiota > Verrucomicrobiia > Verrucomicrobiales > Akkermansiaceae > SW10. Next base: position 40,057 of record CALFSW010000368.1, read on the forward strand.
GTTTTAACATCAATTTCATCCTTTTTCAGGAGGACAAAAAGCTCCTGCGGGACATTTTTCAGAAGTGGGGAATCGATTTTGATGTCGCCTCCGAGATTGCGGATGCCTTGGTTGATTGGATTGACAGTGATGATGATGTTAACTTGAACGGAGCTGAATTTGATTACTACGAGGGACAGGGTTTCTATAACCGGCCTTTTAACCGACCCTTCTATGGTCTTGATGAAATGCGTCTTGTGCGGGGGATGAATTTGGTCGAATCAGCCAATCCACGGTGGCGTGATTGGTTCACCGTTTGGAGCAGCGGGGGGCTTGATGTGCAGGAGGCTCCAGCTGAGTTTATCGCGATGGCGACCGAAAGCAATATCGAGGAAACGATCGGGATCGTGGAGATTGTCGATGGCGCTGATGCGATTCGAAATACCGAGGACGATCAGCCTCTATCAGCTGATCAAGTGATCACGAATTTGGGGATTGATGACCCGACCGGAGTCATCCGTGGGCGACTTAATTCAGGAGATCAGGTAAATCGTATCGAAAGCGTTGGCTTTGCGGGTTCAGTTCGGCGTAAGGTCGTCCTCATCATTAGCAACCGATCGCGAAACCCATCGATTTTAGACCGTAAAGAAGTAGTGATTCAATGAGTGGCAAAAAAGGAGATCTTAATTTATTAATCCCCGGAGCCGATGGCTGGGAGATTTGGACCGGCTCGAATGCGGGCGGCTATCAACTGCATTCGGCGACCGGGCATCTGCTCGCGCTTGATGTCACCGGGTATCCTTCCGGCCCGATCGGGATGGCCATCCCGGTGAGGCAGGTATCGGCCGTGCCCTTTCGGGCCCAGACGGATGACCTGGCTTTGCTGGGTGATCTCGCCGCCATGCAGTTGGAGAAAAACGGGACGAGACCCGCTCTTGACGGGGGGCAACTGACCGATCATTTCGTCTTTGGAACATCTCCGGAGGAGACTCATCTGACGGCGGTGGTCATGAATCCTCCCTCCGAAGGGCAGCTGCCCAGAAAGAGTCCCGAAGCATTTGATATTTCTCCGCGCTGTCTCCCGCTCACCGCCGGAAAAGTGTTGGTGTGGCGCGAACTGGGACGTTGGATTTTCGGAATTGGAAAGCCTGGCCAGGCCCTCTACTTCCAGTGTCTGTCCGGTGATCGTCTCGACGACCGGGCCGGAAACGAGGTTCGTCTTGCCTTGACCCAGTTTCAGATCCAGGGGCTCTTGAAAGAGGCGCCTGATTCTGTCATTGTCTGGAGACATGATTCGGCGACAGATGCCCGTCCCGAAGAAATCGAGTCTTTTGCCCGCGGTATTGGTTTGCCCGTCAATACCACGCAGAGACCTTCTCCCACCTGGCCCTCTCCTCCAAGTCGCCTGCTCCCGGCCGATGTTCGCGCCGAACGACTGGCCAAGAAGGGAGAGCGTAACCGCTATATCCTCATCGCGGCCCTTGTCGTCGCCTATCTTGGTCTTGCGGCTTATCTCTATCTCGATTTACAAAAGGCCGAGAAGGCGGCCACCCTCGCCAAGAGGGATGCCAGTGGAATCTCGGAGGAGGCGGAATTCCTGCTTGCGCATCAGTCGAAGTGGGACGAGTTACGTCCCGTGGTTGAAGAGGAATTTCATCCCTTTGAAGTTCTCTTGAATGCTTACCGGGCCCTTCCAAACACCAGCACCGAACGCTTTATTCGTCTCACCAAGGTCAGTCTTTCAAATCAGTATCGCGAGATTGACAGTGAGTTGCGGGTCGTAAGGGAAGTGATTTTGGAAGGGAATGCCGACCAGGAAGATCAGCAAAAAATCCCCGCCTTTGCAGGGAATTTACGGGCCAGCCAGGAGTTGGAGCCCTTTCGATGGGTAATTCCGCCAGAAACGATAGACAAAAGAAGCGGCAAACTGACTTTTAACTTCACAGGCAACGCAACCGACTAGCCCAACATGACTCCACGCGAAAAAAATCTCCTTATCTTTCTGGGTGTTGCATTCTTCATCATCCTGAATTTTGTGGGCTTCAATACCTTCTATGCTCCTGCGGTTCAGAAGGCCGAGAGCGAGAAACGCATCGCCGAGGACAAGCTCCGCCTAGCCGAAGCGGTGGTGGCTCAAGGGGATGAATTCGAACCCGAAATTCAGTGGCTCGAAAATTCCGGAACCGCTGTCACCACGCCGACTGATGCTCAATCCAAGCTTCAGGCCCTTCTTCGGAAACAAGCCAGCGCTCGTAATCTTGACATTCGTGATTCGCGAATTCTGCCCTATCAACCGGGAGAGCACTTCGACCGGGTCCGTGTGCTCTTCAAGGTGACCGGGATGGAGCGCGATGTCTTTTCCTGGCTGACCAGCATCCATCAGGTCAGCCAGCGCCAAGTGGTCACCAAAATGGAACTAAAGCCACAAACCAACGACCTCACCCGCATTGAAGTGGAGATTGAAGTCGAAAAATGGATCATCACCCCCGACGAAGTCTAAACGACGACCCCATCGAATTATGAAACTTCTTACTCTCTTTCTCTTCACCGCCCTCACCAGTGATCTGCTCCTTGCCGCCCCTCCCGAGGCCTTCCGGGCAGATCGTTACAAGGATCTTTATCTGAGATCAGCATTCACGGATCCTCCGGAAAAAATTATTGAAGACGAAATCCCCAGTGATCTTCCCGACTGGGTCCTCACCGGCATCACCAAATATGTCGACAAGGTCGAAGTTAATGTGATGAACATGAAGGATCGCTCCCGGGTCACCATCCCGAGTAAGGAGGCAACGGAGCTTGGGTTTTCCATTCTAGACGTCCAGCAGGACCGAAACTACTTCGAGCATTCCGTGGTGATGCTGAAGAAAGGAGAGGCCGAGGGCGAAGTTCGCTTCGATAAGAAATTTCTGGTTCTCAAGAAAGTCGCCGGGCCAACCATCACCAAAGGAAAGCCCCCAACCGGCGCCCAATCCAAGACCGGGAGCACGGCCAAGGGCGGGCCGACTCCTCCAACTCCTCCGGGGGTTCGAACCAATGGGAGCACCGGTGCCAGGGGCACTCCGCCGAAGCCCGGTGCGGTTCCCAAGCCGGGTGCCACCGCTCCAACAACGACCAGCAGTAAGTCAGCTCCCTCAAACACGAAATCCAAGCGGACCCGCTACGTGCCACGTCCTAAGAAATAACTCTCTCTCTTTTTTCCATTCAACTTATCATGAAATTTTCTCTCACTGTTCTCTTGGGCTTGACGCTTGGCGCGTGGGCGCAGGAGCCGCCAGCTCCCGGATCGACTCCTCAGAAGCCCGGTGTTCCCACGCCTGTTCCCGACATTCAACCGGGAAGTCCAGCCCTGACGCCCATCATTCGTGGAAGAAATGTCGATCCCAATGCGGTTGCCGTTCCGGCAGACGGCATCATGAACAAAGGGAATATTACCGCGCTCGAAGCCGCTCAACTTTACGAAGATCATAGCGGGAAGCGGGTCATCATGAGTAACGCCGTGGCTCAGTCCGAGGTGTCTTTCACAATGCGGGGCCCTTTGTCCAATGCTGAGATTGCCAAGTTTTTGAAGCTGACATTGCTTGCCGAAGGATTGGCGATGATCCCCGTTCCTGAAGAGCCGGACATTGTTCGTTTGATCCCATCCGGCCCCATTACCGGTCCAGGGCCCGTCCCCAAGAATTTTTACGTCGATGAGTTTGATCTCCCTGCAGACGATGAGTTGGTGATCTATCAAATGGTTTTGAGCTACCTCAAGCCCGAGGAAGCCCTCAAAGTGATGCAATCATCCATTGGGCAGCTCAGTGCTTCGGGTAACATCGCGGCGGTTCCCAATGCCTCCTCTTTGATCATCACGGAAAACTCTTCCTTGATTCGCCAGATGATCAAAATCAAGAAAGCCATCGATGTCCCAACCAAGGTAGCGGAGAAGTGGGTGGAGGTGACTTATGGCGATGTCGATGAAATCGCCGAGCGAATGAACGAGATTTACAACGAGCAGTCATCCGGTCGTCAAACGACCCGGACGACCCGGACCAACGCTCCTCCCAATCCCGGATCGGCTCCAGGGGCCTCGACTTCGGGAGAGGAAATCCCCATTAAAATCATCGGGGTGCGTCGCACTAGCCGTATTCTGCTTGTGGGACGCCCATCCGATCTTGTGGCAGCCGAGGCCATGGTGCGAAGCTTCGATCAGCCCAGTAGTGGAAACACCCGTCAGACCTTCCGCCTTCGTTACCTTCGTGTTGCCGATTTTTTGCAAATTGCAGAAGATGCCATCACCGTGACTCTTGGTGAAGGAGCCAGCGGTCAGGCAGGCGGGAGTCGCCAGCTTGCCAGCCAAACTAACAACAGTCGAAACAATCAGAGCAGCCGGAATAATTCGACCAATAACAACCAGAATACCGGTCAGCAAGGTGGAGGAGGGGGCGGAAACCGTGCCAGTATTCAGGAACAGGATATTCCCACTGCTCCGGAGTCCCGTCTCGTCGGGAACACGCTTCTGGTTGGTGACAACGTTGCCAATACTGTCATCGTGAACGGACCTCCCCATCACATTGAAATCGTGCGTGATCTCATTGGTGATCTGGATACCGAATCCCAGCAGGTGGCTCTTTCAACCGTGGTTGGCAGTTACAACATTGGGAGTGGAATGAACTTCGGTGTTGATTTGGCACGAGCGCTCAACCAAACCGGTAGTAGTTTTGTGGCCGGTGGTGCGGCCCAGTTCGGAAATGGCGTGATTGATCCCGCAACTCTGACTGATCTTGCTAATATTCTGACCGCCCAGGGAGTTGCTGGATCGGGAGTTTCAATCTACGGAGCAATCAACGATGACTTTGCCTTTTTCGTCAATGCTTTGGAGAGTAAAACCAAGTTCAAAACTCTTGAGCGCACGGTATTGACGACCCGGAACAACCGCGTGGCCGAGCTTTCCTCGGGTCAGAGAATCGCCATCCCCTCGAGCACTTTCGTCGGAGGCACGACCAACGGTCAAACAACCAACGTCGAGTATCGTGATGTGACCCTTGAACTTCTCATCCAACCTCTGATCAATGCCGATGACCAGGTCACTCTTGAAATCTCCCTTGTCCGTGACTCCATCGGAGCCGACCGGACGGTGGGTGAACTGGTGGTGCCTGATATCAACACCGAGCAACTCAGCACATCGGTGACCGTCACTGATGGATCAGCCGTGATTCTCGGAGGAATCATCACCACGACCGAACGTGATACCAAGACAGGGATTCCCTTCATTAGCCGGATTCCCGGCCTTGGAAAACTTTTTGGACGTGACGTCAAGAGTGAAAATGAAGCGGAACTCATCATCATGATTCAGCCTCGTATTCTTAAGGGGCAAGGTGAACTCGATAATTTCCGCGACGACTACGAGCGTAGTTCCCGGAACACCGGCACGACCATTCAAGCCTTTCCCCAGCGGACTGGAATATTGCCGGCTCCAGGGACGATGCCTCGATATAACCCCGACTCCAAGGGAGGGGTGCTGCCAGTGACACAGTCGGATCCGGCCCCTGTGGACTCTGGATCACAGAAGAAGTCCAAGATTCGTGGTAGGTCCGGGCGTCCGGGATCACGCTAAGAACTTTGGCTTTCGCAAGCGGTCAGGGCGTGGCATGTATAGGTCATGAAAGTTCGCCACTTCATCGCTCTCGTCTCCTGTTTTTCTCTCGCCTCGTCTGCTGTTGCAGACGAGGCGCCTTTGCTTTCGCTGAGCAAGGGTGATCGTTGGGAATATCTTGTCACGGTGGAGGCCCCTCATGGAGCCAAGATGCCCGGTGGGTCGGACGTGAGTGTTAAAAAGACAGCTGACGGAGTGAGGGCGACCTTCAAGAAGGCACGGGTCTATCTTGGGAAAGTCAAACCGGAGGAGGATGGCGAGGAGTTTGACACCTTCCAAATGGTGAGAGCTGGAAAAATTGTGGAATTCGAATTCAGTGATTACCGAAAAGATGCGATTTATGCCCTCGGGTCCAAAGATGCGACGAAGAAGGACAGCAAGGTGGTTTTACTTGGCAAACCCCTTCTGGTCTACTCGGCGGCCAACAAACCGGGAGATCAATGGGAAATCAAGTCGGGCGGGAAGGGAAAGGTTCCGGCCTTTACCCGTAAGTTTCGTATTTTTGGGGAAGAGGAGGTTCGCGTTCCAGCCGGGACTTTTCAGGCGGTTCGGGTCGTTATGACCGGTCAGTCCGGTCCCACTGAAATCAAACGGACTTTCTGGTTCGCCAAGGGAACGGGCTTCGTTAAGGAGGAAAAAACCTACTACTCGGCAAACAAGAGGCTGATTCATCAGGTCATGGAATTGACCAAGATGACGAAAGGGGGGGAGTGAAGACTCACCCGCGGGGGTGGAAGTTTTTGTGAACCGCTTTCAGGCGCTTTTGATCAACGTGAGTGTAAATTTGGGTGGTTGCGATGTCTGCGTGCCCGAGTAATTCCTGAATGACACGAAGGTCCGCGCCATTTTCGAGGAGGTGGGTCGCGAAGGAATGGCGAAGAAGGTGAGGATAAATATTTTGATCAATTCCGGCCTGCTTGGCGCGCTCCTTCACAATTTGGCGGACGCGGTCGGGTGAGAGAGGGCCTCCACGCACCGAAAGAAAAATGTGGGAGGAGGTTTTTTTTGTGACCAGGCCGGGTCGCTCTCCGGTGAGGTAGTTGGCGAGGGCGGCGAGAGCCTTGCCACCGACCGGGACGAGGCGGGTTTTGTTGCCCTTGCCGGTGATGCGCAGGAAGTGATCTTCCTGATCCAGATACTCCAGCCGGGCTCCGCAGAGTTCGGAGAGGCGGAGGCCGGAAGCATAAAAAAGCTCGAGAAGGGCCAGGTCGCGTTGTCCCAGTTTTTTCGCCGGGTTGATGGAGGCAAGAAGAGTTTCGACGGTTTGCGCGTTGAGTGTCTCGGGAAGCTTTGCCGGGGATTTGGGCGAAAGGAGCGGTTCGGCCGGATCGATCTCGATATGATGGCGTTTTTGAAGAAATCGGAAAAAAATCTTCAAGTGGACGAGGGAAATGCGGAGTGAAGAGGCATCAAGCTCCGTCTTTCGTAAATATCCCAGGAAAGCCGAGAGTTCATCTGTTCCCAAATCCTGCCATTCTTTGTGGCCGTTCCCGGAAGTCCATTCGAGGAGTTTGTCGAGAGTCTGACGGACGGAGAGTTGATAGGCAGTCGAAAGACCCCGCTCGGTAGCGAGATAGAGGATGAAACCATCGACCTGGAACTCCATGACAATCAGACGGCGAGACAGCCGGGACAATTTTGAACCGAGTGGCCGGGAGCGATCTCAATGAGTTGGGGGGCTTCGTTTGTGAGGCAAAGCGAGGAGTCCCCCAGAGTGTTTCGGGGATGGAAGGAGCACGCCGAGGGCGGGTTGTTGAGGTTGGGCGGGAGACCGGGAATGGTGTAGAGTCTCTCACCTTTCTGGTGCATCGCGGGAATGCTTTTGAGCAGCGCTCGTGTATAGGCGTGTCGCGGTTCGGCGAAAAGGTCCCTGGCAGTGGCTGATTCCACAACCCGGCCGGCATACATCACATTCACATTGTCGCATGCCTGTGAGACGACCCCCAGGTCATGGGTGACGAGGATCACAGCGGTGCCAAGAGTTTCCTGACGGTCTTTGATGAGGTCGAGAACCTGCTTTTGAACGGTCACGTCAAGCGCCGTCGTGGGTTCGTCGGCGATCAGAATCTCCGGGCGGGTGATGAGTGCCATTGCGATCATGACACGCTGACGCATCCCGCCGGAGAACTCATGGGGATAGGACCTGATGCGTTTTTCCGCTTGAGGAATTCCGACCTCTTCGAGCGCTTCGATGGCCCGGTGAAGAGCCGGTTTTCCTTTCATCCCCTCGTGGAGTTCGAGGGGCTCGGTTAGCTGGGAGGAAATTCGCAGAGCCGGATTGAGACAGGTCATGGGGTCCTGGAAAATCATCGAGATTTTCTTGCCGCGAATTTTCCGGAGAACCTTTTCGCTGGCCTGTAAGAGGTCGGTGCCTTCAAAAACGGCCGAGCCACTGTGGATTCTTCCCGGTGGCTGCGGGATGAGACCGAGGAGTGAATAGCAGGTCACGGATTTTCCTGATCCGGATTCTCCGACGATTCCAAGCGTTTCTCCTTTCTCGAGGCTGAACGAAACATCCTCGACCGCATGGACGATGCCGTTTCGAGTGTGAAAGCGGGTGGTGAGATTTTTGACGTCAAGCAAGGGCATGTTGTTGCCGGAATCATGCCGTCAAAGAGAAGGGAGCGGAAGTAAAAATCCCCGGGGTGGCCGGCCGTGGATGAGCGGGCGCTCAAAGCAGGGTTGCGAGAATTTTTCTAATCGGGGTTGCGATAGGGAGATTGGAGAGATCGCCGAGGTGGTGGTATTTTTCTCCGGAGATGAGATGCGGGGGTTTCTCCCGATAAAGAGAGATGGTCACCTTGTGGTTTGTGATGACATAGTGGTGTTTGCTGACAGGCGAAAGGTGGGCGCATTCATCGGCTGTGCGCAGAGGGAGTTTCCAAAAGCCCTTACGGCGTGAATCGTGACCCGGGGAGAGGAGGATTTTGTCGCCCTGAATCCAGAGGTAGGCGTGTTCCTCGACGGCGATGATTTTTTTTCGGGGCTTTTTGACAGGGAGCTTTTCGGGTGTCTCGGTTTTACAAAAATCCCGAACAGGGCAGATGAGGCAGGAAGGGGAGCGTGGGGTGCAAAGGGTCTGACCCAGCTCCATGAGAGCGGAATTAAAGAGGCGGGGATTTTTTGGATCGAGGAGTTTGTCGGCTGATTGCCAAATGGCTTTTTTTCCCGGGGTCGAGTCCACCGCTTGATGCTGGTCGAGGAGTCTGGAAAGGACACGGGCGATGTTGCCATCGACAATGGGGGCGGGCCGGTCAAAGGCAAAGCTGCTGACAGCGCCGGCGGTGTAGCGTCCGATGCCGGGGAGTGATTCCAGGGTGGCGGCGTCGGAGGGGAAGTTGCCGCAAAACTCATGAAGGACGAATTGAGCTGCTTTTTGAAGATTCCGGACGCGGTTGTAGTATCCGAGGCCTTCCCATGCCCGGAGGATTTTTTCCTCGGGAGCTACGGCGATCGCTTCGATGTCAGGAAATTCTTCAAGGAATCTTTCGAAGCGCCGATTGGCGATGACCGAGGAGACGGTGGTTTGCTGGAGCATGATCTCCGAAACGAGGATGGCCCAGGGATCTGTTGTTTCACGCCACGGATGGGATTTGGCATTTTCAGAGAACCATCTGAGAAGAGAGGATCTAAAAGCGCGAATGTTCTTTATCGGGTGACGTCGGGCGGAGGGTTTTTCCATGGGGTGGGGTGACTTTAAAAATCCGGAGAAGGGAGGCGAGTGGAATTCTTCAGAGATTGATCTCAATTTGGCCGGAATCTTGCTACAAACCAAAGATTGATGGCGCTCACAAGTTACACCCTATCCCTCACCCCCGATCAGGTTTTAAAACTGAGGAGATGCCTTGAGCGGGATGGATTCGAGTTTCAAGACAAGCAGTATGCCGTTTTTTCAGGAAAGAAGGGCAAACTCAACGTCACCGTTTACGAAAAGGGGCCGAAGGTTTTAGTGCAGGGGAAGGGGACCGAGGACTTTATCAAATTTTCGCTGGAACCGGAAGTGATGGGGGAGGCCCGGTTGGGATACGAGGAGCATTGGCAGCCGGAAATGTTTGAGCCGCATTTCGGGGTCGATGAGAGTGGGAAAGGGGATTACTTCGGACCGATTGTGGTTGCGGGGGTCTATACGAATCGTGGGATTGCCCGTTCTCTCATGGAGGCGGGAGTCATGGATAGTAAACGCGTGGGTTCTGCGAAGCGGATACGAGAGTTGGCCTCCATTATTCGCGGAGAGGTTGGGGCAGGGTTTAAGGTGATCCGTTGGGCTCCTTCGCGATATAACGAGCTTTACGATAGGTATCAAAACATCAATCGCATGCTTGCCAGTGGGCACGCGGCTGTGATCGAGGATCTTGCGCGTCGTTTGCCGGGGTGTCCCAGGGCGCTTTGCGATCAGTTCTCCAAGGCCCCACTGATCTCGGGTGAGCTGAAAGCGAGAGGGGTTAACATTGAATTGGAGGAACGAACCAAGGCTGAGAGCGATGTCGCGGTAGCTGCTGCCTCGATTCTTGCCCGGGAGAGTTTTGTTGATTGGATGGAGAAGGTTTCAGAGAAACTGGGAGTGGATGTTCCTTATGGTGCTGGAGCTGTGGTTGTGGAAGCGGCCCGGGAATTTTTGAAAAATCGAGATTGGCAGCAACTCTCTGAGCTCTGCAAGCTACATTTCCGTACAACTCAACTTATTTAAAATCAGTATCTTATCAAAATAATCTATCAATTAAGACGGCAGGATTTGACAGCTAAGGATGTATCGCTATCCTCATTTTCGCGAGGCGCGAATCTGCAGCCTTCTCCCCCTCAAACATGGCAAATTTCACAAAAAAAGAGATCATCCAAGAAGTGAGCGACCAACTTGGAATCACTCAAACCCTCTCTTCCAAAATGCTTCATTTGGTGTTGGAAATAGTGACCCGGGAACTGGCGAGTGCCAACAGCGTGGTGATCCGTGATTTCGGCACCTTTGAAACAAAGATTGCGAAGGGGCGTCCCGGACGTAATCCAAAAGATCCGACCAAGACGATTCCGATTCCGGATCGGGCCGTGGTGAAGTTTCAGGTTGGCAAATCTCTCAAAGAGAAGGTCGCCCGCACCCTTCCCGAGATCAAAGGTCGCGTTTCAAAATAGAATGAGGGTTCCCGCAATAACCGGCTCACTGATGCTCGTTGTTGCTTTTCTGTCATCCTGCGGATCACGCGATTACAAGGGGTATCAAAACCGGAGTTATACGATCCGGGGCGAGCACTACCAGCCGATGGCGGTCGATGACGCGCTCTCTTACTCAAAAGAAGGGATCGCATCATGGTATGACGAAAGTAAGTTCTTTGGCCTGGTCAGGGGGAACACTTCCCTCGGTGAACGGGTGGGGCGCTTCGATATTTCGGGTGCTCACAAGACGCTGCCCCTGCCCTGTCGGGTGAAGGTCACAAATTTGGACAACGGAAAGACCTTAAAAATGCGTCTCAATGATCGCGGGCCATTTATTCCAGGCCGGATTATCGATGTGACTCCGCGGGCGGCGGCAAAGTTGGGCTTCAAAAAAAAGGGGCTGACCCGCGCACGGGTGGAGATTTTGAGTGTGGGCGATGGGAAGTATCAGCGCAAGGCTCCCGGTGAAGGGCATCGGTGGTTTTGGCCGTTTTCGTGAAGCCTTGCTTGAGCTTCATGGGGGAAGGTCTCATTCTTTGGCCAGATGCTCCGCTCCCTCATGACGATTTCCGGGTTCACCTTGATGAGCCGGATTTTAGGGGTGGCTCGCGACATCTTGATCGCAAGATTTGTCGGCACGGGGGTGGTAGCGGATGCTTTTTTCGCTGCTTTTCGATTCCCCAATATGTTTCGGCGGATTTTTGGCGAGGGGGCTTTTAATTCGGCCTTTGTGCCGCTTTTTGGCAAGAGGGTGGCGGCGGATGGACGCAATTCGGCGATGAAGTTCGCCAATAATGCCTTTACGATTCTCTTTGGGACACTTGGGGGGCTGACGCTTCTCGCGATCCCCCTGATGGCGGCAATCATGTTGGTGGTGGTTCCGGGTTTTTTACCGAAGGTGGATGAGGCGCTGGGTGAAGAGGCGATTGAGTTTCGGGTGCCCTTACGTGGTGCCAAAGCGCTCTATCTTCAGTCTGAGAATGGATCGGTGGAGTTTGAAGACCTGAGTTTGGTAGAGCGGGGGGAACCGTCGTTTTTCAAGGTGCTTGGAGAGGTTTTTGGAAGCGAGGTGCAAGCGGTGGGGAAGCGGGTGACACTGGCATCGGTGATGAACGAGGGACTTGAGCGGAAGGGGGAGATCGGGATTAAAGCCGGAGATTCCGACGAGGAGAAATCGAAGAAGTTCCGGGCGGCCAGGGAGAAGATTTTCAAGGATGATCGTTGGCAGCTTTCTGATTCGGGCTCTTTACGGGTTCCTTTGCCGGAGGATCACGATTACGCGGTTTTTGAGGGAGGAGTCTCGGGTTCCGGGGAGATCAAAATCTACAATAACGACCCCGGGGCCTACGACCTGACGGTGAGGCTGTCGCAAATCACCTTTGTCTATCTCCTCTGTATGGCTTTGGTGGCTCATTTAAGCGGAGTTTTAACGACTCTTAAAAAATTCGCAGCACCGGCATTTTCTCCGGTCCTGCTGAATATTGTGTTTTTATCTGGCCTCCTCTTTGTGGTGCAGTTTGTGGAATGGAAGGGTGTGGCGCTGGCGTGGTGTGTTGCCGTTGCGGGTTTCTTGCAACTGGGGGTTTTGTGGTGGGTGTGTTTGCGGGCGGGTTTGCCGGTGGCGCTGCAGAAGCCGGTCTTTGATTCAGGTTTTAAGAGATTGCTGATCCTGATGGGGCCGGGAGTTCTTGCTGCCGGTATTCAACAGATCAACCTGCTCATTGGAGGAATCGTGGCCTCATTTCAACAGGGGGCCATTTCTTATATTTACTACGCAGATCGTATCTACCAGCTGCCACTGGGGATGATTGGGATCGCTTTTGGAATGGTGCTTTTGCCGGAGATTACCCGTCTCATCAATACCGACAAGGAATCGGAGGCAAAGGCAACGATGGTCAGCGGCCTGGAGTTGGCGATGATCATGACTGTTCCGGCGGCGATCGCCTTGATGGTGATTCCGCGTGAAATCATCTCGGTCATTTTTGAACGAGGGGATTTCACTTCGTCCGATTCGACACAGACCGGGAAGGCTCTTGCGGCCTTTGCCGTGGGGTTGCCGGGATATGTCTTAATTAAGGTCCTTCAGCCAGGCTTTTTTGCGAGGGAGAATACAAAATCTCCCATGTGGATGGCAGGCATTACCGTGCTGGTGAATATTGTCTTCAGCTTGGCACTCTTCCCGTTCTTTGGTCATGTCGGGATTGCGATTGCGACCTCGATTGCGGCCTGGGTGAATGTGGTCTTACTGTGGGTTGGTTTGCGGGGATTTGTGACCTTGGAGCGGGAGAATTGGCGCCGACTTGGTGGGATGGTGATTGCCAGTGTGGTGATGGCAGCTGGGTTATGGGGGGCAAAGTCGCTGATGTCCGGTTGGCTCGAGGCCGACACTTTTATCAGGAAGACGGGGGCCACGGCGGTTCTGATTGGCTTTGGTGCCACATTGTATGGTTTGGGCGTGCTACTCTTGAAAGTGACGAGTCTCCGGAAGTTGAAATCAGCCTTCCGCCGATAGCGATTTGCAGGACTCGCGAAAGGGGGTAGTTTGGCCGCGAAATGAACAAAGGAACTTTGCTTCGCGGTATCGCAGTGCTGGGGATTGTCTGGGCCGTGGTGTGGGGTGTTATGGCCTGGAGCGGGAACAAAAAGGCGACTCCTGAAAAGGTGACCGAGTTGATTGAAGATGCGGAATTTGAGGATTGGTCGGGGGAGGATCCGGCCTCGTTTTTGTCGGAGCGGAGGAAAGCGCGTTTGGAGAAGCTGAATGAGTTGGGTGACGTGATGAACCGGCTGGATTTACGCCAACAGGAACAGGTGGAAGAGAACGGGGACGCGATGTCTCTTTTTCTTCGTTTGAACCCGGAAGAGCAATCCCACTTTGTGGGACTGATCGTGGAAAAGAGATCGGCGGCATTTATGAATGCCCTCGACGAGATGAAACCGGAGGAGCGAAAACAGACGATTGACCGTGCCATGAAGGCACTTACGAGAGGTTCGAACAAGGGGGCTCTCGACCAGCTCATCGCGAAGAATCCTCAAGTGATCGACGAGATCGTGAACAAAGGGATGAAGTCATTTTACCAGGATGCTTCGGCTGAAATGAAAATGGAATTGGCCCCCTTCCTGAATGCGGTGGGAAAAGTGGTGCAGGGATTCGAACAGCCGGGGAGAGAGGGCTTATGAAACGCGGATTCACCATGACAGAGTTGTTAGTGACGGTTGGGATCGTCATCGCCTTGGCGGGTGTTTCCTTCCCGATCGTAAATGGAATGAGGGAACGGGCGCATCAGGCAAGCTGCGTAAATCAACTTCGAGGATTGGGAGCGGGCCTTGAAGGATACCTCGCTGACAACGGTGATTTTTTTCCTGACCTCAAAATGGGTCGTAAGTCCCACGTGGGGGGCGGGAATGTGCTGGAAGAGATCCTACTTCCATATGTTGGTGGACCGGAAGATTTTGAGTGTCCGGCTGATCACGAGCATTTTGATCAGTCGGGTTCGAGTTACTTTTGGAATCATCACGCCAGCGGAAGGCGGAAGAGTACGGTGATCATGTTTGGTTCGGATTCGACCGAAACCCAGATTCCGTTGATTCACGACAAGGAAGCTTTTCATGGCGATGAAGACGGGACAAATTTTCTCTTTATGGATCTGTCGGCTGGAAAGGATTTGAATTTCGTGGTGGAGACCGAATGATGCTCAAAGTTCAAAATCTCACAAAAAAGTTTGCAGGTAAGGATGCCCTGAAAGGCGTTTCATTCGAAGTGAAGCGAGGTGAAATCTATGGACTGCTTGGCCATAACGGCGCGGGGAAGAGCACGACCTTGGGTGTCATTCTGGGTATGGTGGCGGCGGGGAGTGGGGAAGTGATGATTGACGGGGTCTCGGTTCAAAAAGATCCCCGCAAGGCCCTTCGGAAAGTCGGAGCGATTTTTGAATCTCCTGCCTTCTATGACTACCTGAGTGGTTGGGAGAATTTGCGGGTGCTGGTTGGATTGAGCGGTCCTTTTGATGCCAGGGTCGCGAAGGAAATTGTGGAACGGGTGGGTTTGAGTGATCGGATTCACTCCAAGGTGGGCGCGTATAGTCATGGCATGCGTCAAAGACTGGCCCTGGCACAAGCTCTTCTTCCCGAACCCGAGATTCTCTTGCTTGACGAGCCGACCGATGGTCTGGACCCGGAGGGGATCAAATGGTTCCGCGATTTCGTTTTGGGGCTGCGCGAGGAAAGGGGAATGACGGTGCTCTTCAACTCCCACCTTCTTTCCGAAGTTGAGCAAATGTGTGACCGGGTCTCCATCATCAGGGCGGGGGAATTGGTTTACGAAGGTGCGGTGAATGATTTGAGAGACGACCGGCCGGGGATCCGGTTGACGGCAACACCTCCGGAAATTTTGGCGGAAGTCGTGGGCCGATTTGAAGCGGAAGTCATGCCGGGCGGGCGCTGGGTCTTTCCTGAGGAGACCCGGATCGCCGAAGTGGTCACTGCACTTGTGAATGCCGGTGCGGAAGTGAGTGAGGTGACGCCCGTGAGGCGGTCGCTCGAAGATGTTTATTTGGAATACAGCAGCCAGAGCCAACCATGATGTTTTTACCCCAATTGAGAGGTGAGCTCCACAAGCTTTTCGCCCGCAAGAGAACCTATATTGGTTATGTCGTTTTTCTTGTTTTCGAGGCCCTTCTTTTGACTCTCTGGGTGCAAGTGGGGCGGGATCAATTTGAAGCCCTTGCGAAGAGGAATTTTGTGCCGGTTGATCTCCTTTCGTCTTCTTTGACCGCAACCTACTGGATCATGGGGTTCAGCATGTTCCTGCTCGGATCGATTTATTTTGCTCTGGTCGCGGGAGACATTGTTGCGAAGGAGACGGAGGATGGCAATATGCGGATGGTTCTTTCCCGTCCGGTTTCCAGACTGCGAATTTTGGTTCTGAAATATTGTGCCGTGATCATTTACACGATTACCTTTGTGATCTTTGTCGGGGTTACCGGTTACAGTATGGCGGTGTTTGCAATGGGGAGCGAAGGGGGGCTTTTTATCTGGAATCCCGATATGCAGATTCTTGCGATTTATCCGGATCGTGATGAGGCATTTTGGAGACTCTTTTTGGGAGCGTGTCTCATGGGCGTGAGCATGTGTGTGGTTTCATCATTGGGATTCTTTTTCTCCTGTCTCAAGATCAAGCCGGCCGCCGCCTCGGTGATGGCTTTGAGCGTGTTCTTCATCGACTTTGTGCTGCAGAACATTCCCTTTCTGGTGAATTACAAGCATGTCTTCATCACTTATCGGATGGGGAACTGGGTGTATGTCCTGCAGGAACAAATCCCCTGGGCGCGAATCACCGAGAGCTACTCGATTTTAATGGGGCTTAATATTACCCTTTTCACGATCGGGTGGATGGCCTTCCAATCACGGGACTTCAAGACATAAGCCGGTCATGCTTTTTCAACGGCTCAGAGTCTGGCTTGATGCAATTCCGCGTTCGGGTCCCGAAAATATGGCGGTCGACGAATGGTTGATGAAGTCTTCGAATGGGACGCCGGTGCTGCGAATTTACTCCTGGTTGGGAGACTGGGTGAGCTTGGGATGTTTTCAAAGTCTGGCCGAAGCCCGACAGCTTTTTGGATCGAATGTGAACTATGTGCGTCGCTGGACAGGAGGGGGGATCGTCGATCATCGCACGGATCTCACCTATACACTGGCCATTCCGAGGAGTGAGGAGGTCGCTACTCGCAGAGGAAATGAGAGTTATTGCGCAATTCACAGGGAGATTGCCCGTTGTCTGGGGGAGGGTGGGATTGGCTGCCAATTGATCGGAGAAGATTCGAAAAACGATTCGGCGGCTTGCTTCGAACGGCCGGTCGCCTGGGATTTGCTTGACGATGACGGCTCCAAGCTTGCCGGCGCGGGGCAACGGCGCACCCGGTGGGGGACTTTACATCAAGGAAGCGTTGTTACCGAGGGCGGGGCTCTCGATGGGCTTGGTGATTTTTTGAGTGAGGCCTGCGAGGCGTATGAGCCGAAAGATGCGGACATTTGGGGGCAATTGGCAGGTAAGTATGCCTCGGAGACCTGGCTTTCAAGAATTCCCTAAGGAGTTGTCTTTTCCCTTATTCAGGGCGAGACTGCTTTAACTCCGATGCCCCGTTCGACGTCCCGACGTGATTTTGTTTTTGCCCTGCTGATCGCAGTGTGGGCGCACGTGGGGTTGTTTTTCATCTTTGTAATGCTTTTGGTGTTTGACCTGATTGCGGCGAAAGTCATTGAGGACGATCAGGAAACGAAAAAGGAGGAACGGCCCATTACGATGCAGGTGGTTTATGAGGAAGAAGCGGGGGCTCCGATTGCAAACAGTGATCTGCCGCCACCTCTTGAGGAGGAGGCAATTCCAGAACCAGAACCTGTCATGCCCGACCAGCCGGGGTTTGTTCAAACCAATGAGAAACAGAGTTCGACCGACGCTCCGGAAGACACCAACCTCATTGGAGAACGGAATACAACAGCCACCAGCGATGAGGGGGCGGTGGCTGGAGATGAAAAGGTGGCAGCCCTTGCGGGAGAGGTGGCGCGGAAGAGTGATGTGAAGACCTTTGATTCTGATTTTTCCGAAGGAGAGACCTCGGGGCCCCGGGAGGGAAGCAAGGAGGCTTTGGAGGCCGGTCAGGGAGAGGCTGAGGTGAACAAGGAGGCGACAGCCGCAACGGACCCGCAGCCTGAATCCGTGGAAGATCCACTCCCGGAGATGGAAGAGGAACTTCCGGAGCCCGGAAAGGATCAATTGGTTTCAATCGACGAAGCGCTCGCGGTCCTGGAAGAGGCCCTTGGTGACGAAAAGAAAGAGGAGTTGAACAAGCCATCGGAAAGAATTGAAGAGACCATGCCAAATCAGCCGGCACAGAAGGAACAGGAGGCCTCGAATCAAGATGGTGGCTTTGCTCCCAAGACTCGCAAGAACCGGGTTGCGGGGATCTTGAGTGCCGACGGTGAAGGGTCGCTCAATGTCGCTGATACGGCGGCCGGGCGTTATCAGGCGGACATTCTCAAGAAGCTTGAGACCGGGTGGCAGATGGAGAACATTCGAAATCGTTCGCTCCTCGCTCCGGGGAACGTCACTCTTTATTTCGTGGTCGACCGTCAGGGAAAAGTGTCGCGTCAAAAGCGGGTTGCGATGGTGGGGGCTTCGGGCACCCAGTGGGGGATGATCCTCCGGGCGCTCAATGGCGTGAAAATCCCCAAGATGCCCAAAGCTGTCATTAAAGATCTGGACGGTGACTCGCTTGAGTTAATCGTGACTTTCAATTACTAGTATTTCTTCATGAATTTTTCCGAGGCTTTCGAAACCACCTGGAACTTTTTTCGCCAAGGCGGCTTTTTTATGCTGCTTCTGGGGCTTTGTTCGATTGTGGCCCTGACCGTGATTTTAATGAAGTCGATTGGTCTGATGCGTTCAAAGATTGTTCCCGACCGGCTTGGTTCTGAGGTTGAGCGATTCGAAGATCATCTCGAAGCCGGAACCATAGGAGGCCTTCAAACAGAGTTCGCCCGTGAAGAAAACTCGCTTTCCCGCCTTTGTTCAGTGGCACTCCGTAACGCAGGACGCACCCAGGGTGAGGTTCAGGAAGCGGTTCAGTCCTCCGCGCGGGAAGAGATTGTCCGTATGAATGCCGGGATGTCGGTTTTGGAAGTGGTCATCACGATTTCGCCTCTTCTGGGTTTGCTGGGGACAGCCAGTGGCCTGGTGACGGCATTCTCGGACTTTGATGATAAGGAAAACATCCGGACCGGCATTGCAACCGCGCTGAGTACGACGATCATCGGAATTGCCATCACGGTTCCAGCGGTCATCGCACAAAGTATTTTCAGCCGTAAAATCGAGCTCTTTTCCGCGCGATTGGAAGTGCTCTTGGGCAGAGTTGTTTCAGCCTGCCACCAGCACGTCTTCTTCCGCGATAAATAATCTCCCTCATCCGTGGAATTCCATCGCACAGTTCGCAAGCCCGTCTCGGTGTCGATCGTTCCCTTGATCGATATCCTGGTGACCCTGCTCTTCTTTTTTATCGTGACGATGAATGACCTCACTGAGAAAACGCCCCGGCCTGAGATTCAAGTGAATCTGCCATCGGCACACTCGCTGAAGGTCAAATCAACCGATGTGGCCCGCTCGGTCCTTTCACTTGGGAAGGACGGGAGTGCCGAACTTGATGGGCTAAAAGTCACCGAAGGCCTACTCAAAGAGCATTTGATTGCGAATTTCAAGACCCGTGCCGGGCTCAAACTCGCGCTTCGCGTGGATCGTGGCTGTCCTTTTGAAGCGATCTTGTATTCACACAGCGCGGCACTTGATGCGGGATATTCCGAAAAAGATATTTACTATCTTGTCGAAAAGCCGCAATCCGCCCCTGAAACCTCTTCACCATGATTTTGGATATCACCCAATACGGAAATCCCATTCTGCGAAAGAAGTGCCGCAAGGTCACGGAAGTGACTGAGGAATTGAAGGACTTCGGCGAAAGCCTGATCGAGACCATGGTGAATGCCCAAGGGGTGGGGTTGGCCGCTCCCCAGGTTGATCGTGATATTCAGATGGCGGTTGTCGATGTCTCGCATGATCCCGAGTGCATCAGTTACCTGAAGGTGGATGGGGAGGAGGCCTCGCTCGATGATTGGATGCCGCTGGTGTTTATAAACCCGGTTCTTGAATTGGGCGCGGTTAAGGAGTCGGCCACTGAAGGCTGTTTGAGCATAGACGGGATCAATGCCGATGTCCGCCGTCCAATCGAAGTCAAAGCGACTCTGGAATTACTCGATGGCCGTAAGATTGTTGTTGAAGCCGATGGCTTGCTGTCCCGCGCCATTCAGCATGAAACAGACCATCTCAACGGAATTCTTTTTGTGGACCGTCTGTCTGCCGCCACGAAGCTCTCGATTCGCCGAAAATTAAAGCTCCTTAGTTTTTAACCATATTATCTTTGATTTTTCGCATTCCGGAGTTCATTCTTTCGACAAGATCTTTCGACAAGATCTTTCG
>CALFSW010000369.1 GCA_937916505.1 uncultured Verrucomicrobiales bacterium
TGGGAGCGTCTCGTCGAAATCCAGCAAGTGCAGATCGAACTCCTCCAAGAGCTAGGCCACCGCCCAGATCGATCACGTGATGACGAATGAATGGAGCATGACCAGAGGTAGGGTAACACCCCATAGAATCGAAGCGAGACGTCGGTCAGAATCATGCCTGATGACACGAATCGATCTTGATAGCCGAGGCCTTGGACAAGCTCTACCGACTGGTTCTCAAATGTTCCCCACCCCTGATCTTCAATCCTACCTCCAACGAATCGCCAGCCGCATCGGTCTCGCGAACACGGTGCAGGTGGAGCGTCCCGCAGAGCTGAGAATCTTCGAGGGATTGACTCCGCAGAAACTGCGCGACGTAGCAGCCCAGCACAATCTCCATGTCGTTCGCCGGCTGGCCGGCACTCAACTTGAATTTACCCGTCTTGCAAAATTATGACTTCCACGAATTCCCCTTCTCGCCGCGTGGCTGTTGTCGTCGCGCACCCGGACGATGAAGTCCTGTGGTGTGGTGGTCTCATCTTAGAATGTTCGCACTGGAAATGGCATGTGAATTCCGTCTGCCGTGGATCAGATCCAGATCGCTCTCCTCGGTTCATTGAATCGCTAAAACTTCTCAACGCCGATGGGGAAATGCCAAATCTCGTTCTTCACCTCGAAGTCATCGATGGAAATTACGACCCAGATCAACGTGATGGCTTTGCCATGCCCGACCAACCCTACTACGCAATGTGGACCTACAAGAGCGAAGGCTCGGAACGTTTCGACCTCCCGGGAAACTCTCTCGCGATCCTCACTGGAATTGCCTCAAAGTCGCGCGCTCAAGAGATGATCACATGGGTGGAAAACCAATGCCAGGATCTGCACTCAAACAACTTGTTGTCGATCGACCTTCCTCCCTGCCTCATTCCCGTGATCGTCCCAAGCGACCCTGATTGGCGACCGCGTTATGCGTATTACAACGAGCCCCATCATTATCACAACGGCGGAATCTGGCCATTCATTGGTGGTTTCTACGTCGCGGCACTCGTCGCCGCCGAGCACCTTTCCAAAGCACGCGAAACCCTCGCGGCTCTCACGGATGCCGTGAAGCTAACCCGTGACCTCCGACATACCTTCGGCTTCAACGAATGGATTCTACCACAGGGGCCAGTTCCCAAGGGACAAGACTGGCAGACATGGTCTGCCGCAATGTATCTCTACGCCGAGGAATGTGTTCGAACGGGAAGGACACCATATTTTGATCGCTAGCTTTTGGCCCACTCGCCCTATAGTCTACAACACGTATCGTATGATCTTTGTCCAGCACACCCAGCCACTCTCCCAACCAATGCACACCCCAAACTTTCAATGAGAGCTCTGTCTAAAGACTATCTCTCCGGCTTGCGCTTGCATGGCGAGCAGGGCCTTGAGGTTCACCTTAAAGTGGCCCAGCAGCTGGGTGCGACGGCGGTCAGGATGGGAGTTGGCACCCTGGAACTCGCAAAGATCCACCAAGCTGCCCTGAAGACGATCTTGTCCTCATCAGAGAAACTTCTAAACGAGGAATCCACGACTCAGAGAGCAAAAAAATTTTTTAACGCAGCACAGACACCGCTTGTGGAAACGCATCCCACCGCGGTGGAGGCCGCCGCCGAATTGGATGAGACCCATGCGGACTTAGATCAGCGGACCAAGGATCTCGCCGCCTCCAAGCGCCAGGTGGTGATAAAGATCGAGCAACGTGATTTGGCTGAAGATGCTCTGCACACCAGCGAGGAAACTTGCAGCCAGCTTCTTATAAAATCTCGCGCCCTTCAGGAGGAACTCCGCCTCTTTTCAAGACGTTTGATTTTTGTGCAGGAGGAAGAGCGCAAGCGAATCAGTAGGGAGTTACACGATATCATCGCGCAGACCCTTACGGGCATCAATTTACAGCTGGCACTATTCAAATCCAAAGCAGTCTCCGAGGCCACAAATTTTCATGAGAAGATCGAAATGACCCAGCAGCTGATCGAAAAATCGGTGAATACCGTACACTGCTTCGCGCGTGATCTCCGGCCCGCGGTCCTCGATGATCTGGGACTGATCCCCGCTTTGAAATCATATTTAGAGGACTTCATGAAGGACACCGGCATTCGGACATCGCTCACCGCCTTCGCCGGAATCACGAAGCTCAGCAACGACAAGCGCACCGTACTCTATCGGGTCGCTCAGGAAGCGCTCAATAACGTCGCGAAGCACGCCCAAGCCAGCCACACGGAGGTGAAAATCCATCAGCATCAGGAAACGGTTTACATGGAGATCCATGACAACGGGTCGGGGTTTCTGGTGAATGAAGAAACCCTCTTTGGCATGCAGAGCACCCGGCTCGGACTGCTCGGCATGAGGGAACGAGTCGAAATGATCGGCGGCAAGTTCCGGGTGGAATCGACCCCGGGACAAGAAACGACCGTCTATGTGGAGATCCAGCAACTCGACACGGAATCGCAGGAGCCTGCCAAAGCCAGCCCAAAATCAACATGAGTGCCATTACCATCCTCCTTGCCGAAGACCACACCATCCTCCGGGAAGGACTGCGTGCTCTGCTGGAAGCGGAGAGCGATATCAAGATCATCGGCGAAGCAGCCGATGGTCGCGCAAGCGTCAATCTCGCGACCGAACTCAACCCGGATGTCATCGTGATGGACATCGCCATGCCGCTGATGAACGGGATCGAAGCCACCCGGCAAATCCTCCAGCAACAGCCTGAAGCAAAAATCCTAGTCCTCTCCGCGCACAGCGACGATGCCTACGTCGAGCAAATCATGGAGCTCGGCGCAAAAGGCTATCTCATCAAACAAACCGCCGCGCAGATCCTCGCCGAGTCCATCCGTCGCGTCCATCGCGGCGAAACCTGTCTGAGCAGCTTCGTTTTCAACCGTCTGCACCATCACGAAACAAAAGCTCGTGCCAACGGCGAACTCCACGCCAA
Source organism: uncultured Verrucomicrobiales bacterium (assembly GCA_937916505.1). Lineage (GTDB taxonomy): Bacteria > Verrucomicrobiota > Verrucomicrobiia > Verrucomicrobiales > Akkermansiaceae > SW10. The sequence goes on from CALFSW010000369.1 coordinate 2,951, forward strand.
AAAAAACGCCTCCCAATTGAGTTCGCGTGAAGCGGAAGTTCTGCAGCTCATCGCCGAGGGCAAGGCCAACAAAGAAACTGCGGACGTGCTGAACATCAGCATCAAAACTGTCGAGAAGCATCGCCAAAGCCTCATGGACAAGCTCGACATCCACGACACCGCCG
>CALFSW010000370.1 GCA_937916505.1 uncultured Verrucomicrobiales bacterium
CGCTTCGACGTCAAAGTCATCACCCGCGTTCTCGACTACGGTGGCATCTTTTATGATGAGCTGAAGCCTGATCACGAGTTCAAGCCCGGCGATCACCGCGCCTACCGACCCGATGGCTGGGTCAAGCGGGGCTATGACTTTATCGAGCGCATCCGCCCCATGGCCGAGGCCCACAATCTCACCCCTCTGCAGTACGCCGCAAACTGGAACCTCTCTCACTCGGCGGTCAAAGCAGTCATTCCCACCTTCGTGCAAGAGCCCGGCGATAATGCCCGCAGCATCGAAAGTAAGATCGAGGAAATGGCGACCCTCCCAATCTTTGACCTCGATCCACGCGAGATCGAAACCGTCCGCGAACTTGGCGACAATACCGGCTGCATGCTTCTCAAGGGTGCCAGCAGCCGCCACTCCGTCAGCGAGCGCTGCGATGAATGGCCCATGCGCCCCGACTTGATGGAGATCTGCAAAGCCTACGATCTCGGAACCGATTGGTAACCGCAACTTTCCAATTAAAATGAACTCACTTTCTCCGGTCACCAATCTGAGTGAACCCACCGAGCCCATAAACAAGCAGATCTTGTCGGTCTCCGAGGATCTCCTCAACGGATTTCACGTTGCCCCCTTCGATGCCATCGCCGACAGTTGCGGACACGATCTCGAAGTCGTCCTTAACCGGGTTCGTATCATGCTCGAAGCGGGCACCGTTCGGCGGGTCCGCCAGACCCTCCTCGCCACCAAGCTCGCCGAAGGCGCTCTGGCAGCATGGCAGGTTCCGAAGGAGAAACTCACCGCCGCATTCCGCTTCATGGCGGACGAAGATCCCTTTTCGGGACACATCGTTGTCAGATCCACCGACCAGGAGCTCCCCGGTTCTCAATTCAATCTCTGGACCACGCTCAAAGTCCCTCAGGGTGAATCGCTCGAGTCACATGCCAACACTCTCAAGGAGATTGTAGGAGCTGAGCAATTCCGACTCATGCCCGCCAAAGGCGTCTTTGCCCTCGGAGTCGGACACATGAGACGTCGCGGCCTCGGACCCGGCGCCCTCACGCCCGACCCCGCCTGCATGATGACCACCACCAACGTCACTCTCACTGACGAAGAGTGGACCGTCCTTCTCGCCCTCAAACGCGACCTCACTCCTGAGGAAATCGTTCCCCGTCCCTGGGTCGGCCGTGCCCAGGAAATCGGGATGGAACTTGAAGACTTCTACCGCATCGCCCGCCAGCTCGATGCCAAAAAAGTCATCGGTCGCTTCTCCACCTTCCTCGAGCATGTCAAACCCTCCGCCTCCGGCGAAAAAGTGACCCGCTACAACGGCCTCTTCCATTGGGCCGTCCCCAAAGGCCGTGAGAAAGAAGCAGGTGCCGAGATCGGCCGCCACTACTGCATGACCCACTGCTACTGGCGTGAAGGCGGTCCCGATTTTGGCGACGTCAACATCATGGGCGTGGTCCACGGAACGAAAAAAGAAACGGTCCTCGCCCACAAAGCGGCAATCGATGCCCACCTCGAAAAAGTCGGGATCCCCCTCCTCTACACCAGTGTCTTTTGGGGTGGCCAATCCGAAATCAAACCCTCGGAAATTTCTCCGGTCATTTATCGAGAGTGGCACGAAGCCCAAAAAAACGCGAAAAAACACTCGATTTCACGCTAACTCACTGAATTTCACCCAAAATCTCCTCTTTTTAGCCTTGCCTTAATTTGTCACACAGCCACTTTTCTAACGTCTAAAACCACTACAATTATGACTCAAAAAACATTCCTTAGCGCCCTCCTCCTTTCCGGAGCGGCTCTCGCGCCAGTTAATGGCTCCCTGATTGCTTACTATCCTCTCGACGGAGATTTCCTTGATGCCTCCGGTAATGGCAACGACGGCACCATGTTTGGTGGCGTGACTTACGCAGCCGATGCTCCCGCAGCGATCGGGGGTGGACAATCCGCAGCCTTTGACGGAGCAGCCGGGACCTATGGCGCCGTCGGTGACGGTCTTGCTGGCAGTGGTCTTGGTCTGAGCATGAATACCAACTTCTCCGTTTCCATGTGGGTCAAGGGTGACGGAACCGCAAACTCCGATGACCGGATTTTCTCCGAAGGTTCGACAGCCAATGCCAACCCTCTCTTCAATGTGGGCACCCACAACAACAGTACGAACGGCACTGTAGACATCTACGTCCGCAATGGAGGCGGCCCCCAGACCTTCGGCCACGCCTACTCACCAGGAACCGCCTTCGATAATACGTGGCACCACGTCTTGGTCTCTGGCGGATCCGACGGATTGCTGGATCTCTACATCGACGGTGTCTTCGACAACACTTTCAACTACACCAATGTTCCAACCTTCACAAATTTGGATACCACGTCCATCGGCGGCGTCCTTCGTACAACAGATTGTTGTAACTTCCTCGGAAGTATCGATGACGTCAGCTTCTGGGATCAGGACCTCAGCGCCGCCGAAATTTCCGCTCTTGCGAGTGGTGCTGCAGCCAATGCCATTCCCGAGCCGTCTTCAGCTCTTCTGAGCCTCGCTGGATTGCTCATCGTAATTCGTCGTCGTCGCTAGTCCGATCCGGCTCAATCAACAAATCTCTCGTTGAACGAGTCGGCGGTGTCCAACTGCCGGCTCGTTTTTTTCTAAACACACATTCGATAAATCATGAACTACTCCAAATCCTTTCTCTCAAAGCTGCCAGTCGCAGCTTCTCTCATACTCCTCCCCTTGCCCCTCAGCGCCGAACTCGTCGGCTACTGGAAATTAGACGACAACTTCGATGACTCGTCCGGCAAGGGCAACAATGGTGTCTTTTTTGGCGGAACAACCTATGACTCGGACACTCCGGCGGTATTAGGCGCTGGAAAATCAGTGGCCTTCGATGGTCTTGCGGGCACCTACGGAGCGATCAACCCGGACACCGGAGGCATGGCAATCACCGCGCTTCCGACTTACTCGGTTTCGATGTGGGTCAAAGGGGACGGAACGCTCAACTCCGACGACCGGGTTTTCAGTGAGGGCATGGCATCGAACAATAACCCGCTCTTCAACGTCGGGACTCACAACACCAGCGCAAATGGAAGTGTCGACCTTTACATACGTAACGGAGGAGGAGCTGAAACCTTTGGCCATACCTACTCCACCGGAACCGCTTTTGACAATACCTGGCACCACATCGCCTGGGTCGATAATGAAGGCATTCTCGACCTTTACATCGATGGACTCCTCGACGGCCAATACGACTACACCAACGTTCCCGGGTTTGCCCCGGAGACCACGACAATCGGCGGAATTCTGAGGGATATCGACTGCTGCAACTTCCTGGGAAGTATCGACGAGGTTGCCATGTGGGATAGCGGACTGACTGCCGCAGAAATCACCAACCTCGCTGCCGGTTCCCCTGCCACCGACGTGGGCTTGCCCCCGGAGGATTCTGATGGAGACGGCCTGCCAACTGCTTGGGAAACCGCAAATGGTCTCGATCCAAACGATGATGGCACGACCGATCCTAACAACGGAGCCGATGGTGACCCCGACTCGGACGGCTCAACGAACGCCGAAGAGTTGGCCAACAACACGGACCCACAGGACAGCGATTCAGACGATGACGGCTTGAACGATGGTGCCGAAGTTGCCGCAGGTAGCGATCCCAACAAGTCCGATACCGACGGCGATGGCCTCAATGATGGCGCTGAAGTTGCCGGGGGAACTAATCCCTTGAAAGCGGATTCCGATGGGGACGGGATTGGCGACAATGACGAACTGATCGCCGGGACAAGCCCCACCGACATCGAAAGCCCTGCGATTGGTGACTTGCTTTGCGCCTACTGGCCACTCGACAGCACCGATGGAACCACCACCGCCGACGCCGGACCCAATGGCTATCACATGAATCTGATGTCCATGGACGCGGCCAACTTCATCACGGATGAAGGGCGCGCCGTTGCCTCCTTCAATGGAAGCGATAACCTTCTGGCCCGCATTCATGCCGCGGAGGACGACCTTCCGATCAGCCGGCACCCGGCCTATACCATCTCAATGTGGGTGAAAATCACGGGCACAGGCCAAAATGACCTTCGCATGTTTTCCGAAAGTTCCAGCTTCAACGCTGGTCCGCTCCTCAATTTAGGCACCCGAAATAACGGATCGGATGACAGCTTTGATGTCTATCTCAGGGATGCGGGATCACCCAACCACCAGTTTTCCACCGGGCTGCCACTCGATGGAACCTGGAAGCACATTGCCTACACTCACAATGACGCCAACCAACAGATCCAGCTGTATATCGACGGAGTCCTCGACCGCGACACCTGGATTTTCAAGGACATCGTTTCTCCTGATGTCGATACCACTTCAATCGGTGCGATTCTCCGCGCGGATCCCAGCCATTGGGTCATGGGAATGATCGACGAGGTTTCACTTTGGAAAGGCGTCATGTCTCCGGCGAAGATTGCCGACCTGGCTGCGGGAACAACTCCCGACGAAATTGCCGGAACAGCCGCCTTCGAGATCACTTCCATCACCCGGGACAGCGATGGGAATACCACTTTCACCTGGAACTCGCGCGCCGGTGCGACCTATGGAGTCTGGGCTTCTCTTGATCTCGAAGAGCCTTGGTCCGAACTCACCGACAGCTATGAATCCCAAGGAGAACAAACCAGCTTCACCTTGCCAGCTGGAACTCCCTTCCTGGACCCTGCAACAGAGCCCCGCATTTTCTTCCGGGTCACCAAGTAGGGCTTCCCCTTGGTTCCAAACATCTTCAATCCCACACCTTTTTCAAGGTGTGGGATTTTTTTAACGCAGCGACACCCGCAAACGCCAGAAACGTCCGGTCACGTCTCCGGAATCTGAGGGGAAGATGATCAACAAGCGGCCATCTCCTTGATTGATACGGGAAACAGTCGTTCCCGTCTCTGACACCCGGGTCCAGGATCTGAGATCATTCGAAGTTTCCACATGATAGACCAAATCGTCCGCCGCAAGATTTCGGGTGTAGCTGAACACCACCCCGGCTCCGACCATGCCAAGGGCGGGTAAAACAGTTCGATCAGATTCAAGGTCGGACGATCCGAGAGCATACTCAAGCAACGCGGAAACGGCATCCCCATCCAGGTCTTCTTCCGCTTCCCCGGTGAATTGGGTGGCATCACTTCCCCCCGGATTCCCCCCACTCACGACACTCGGCCTCCAACTGCCCGGGTCGCCATGGAACAGCTTGGTATGGGGAGCGATCAATACCAGAGAATGGCCTCCGCCATCAGCACTTGCCGGCCAACGACCATCGTCATGGTAGGAAAAATCGCGAATGAGTCCCCCGTCTCTCTCAAGTAAAGCCAGGCGTTCTCCCCCGTTATCGAGTTTCCCGGAATACTGGCCGATCACCGAATGGTCTGGTCCGTAGTGATCCTTGAAAGCCGCAAGATCCTCTACCAAGAGAATCCGCTCACCCGGGAGCAACGTGGATCCCAACGGAAACTCATAGTCAATGCCCTCCGTAAACCTCACTCCACTCAATTGCAGTGATTCGGTTTCGGAAACATTCATCAGTTCGAGGTAGTCATGCTGCGCCCCGGCTTCGGCATGATACATAATTTCAGAGACGACGAGATTCTCCGCCGTCGCTGGCGTCCCAACTACAAATATCGCTTCAGTCAAGGCCGACCACTCTCCTCCTTCCAAAACCCTTGCACGAATGA
>CALFSW010000371.1 GCA_937916505.1 uncultured Verrucomicrobiales bacterium
CAATTGCTTCTTCTTTTCCTCGTATTCCGCATCCGTCAGCACCCCGTCTTCATGCAGGGATTTCACTTTATCGAGATTCTCATAAACCTTCTTGGTCGCCTTCGGGTCGACCTCATGCTCCAACATTTTCACAAAGGCCTTCCCCTTCTCCAGCGCCTTTTCATAGAGACGTTTGGCATGGTCCAAATCCACCGAACCGAAGCTTCCCTCGGACCGCAGATGACTAATCGCCACCTGACAAACGGCATAAGTTGAAGCCGCAGACATGGCCGACATCGAAAGACCGCCAATGACCGTTCCCACTCCGGGAATCCCCTTTAACAAACTCGCCCCCAAGCGGGCAAAGGTCCCTCCGGTCAGGGCCGCCACAAACTGCTTGCCCCCATCGGTGCTGTAGTCAACGCCCTCTTCGTCTGCCAGCTTCTTGAGCGCATCCAGTTGAATCGCGGTCACCGCCGCAATATCAAAAAGCGGAATCGGAATCAGCCCCGCACCCATCGACCAAAGAACATGCCCCCGAATAATCCGATCCAATGCCGCTTGCGAACCGCGCGTTTCAATCACCCCGGCAAGCTCAACCACTTCATCTTTCTTTTCTTCGTTCATAGACAACTAATAGCCAAAAAAGTCACCCTGATCGACTACAAACCAGCCCCCTCATTATAAGTTCCGCTGATCGGATGGGCCGTAGGGATTTCGCGTTTGATCGTCCTCATTACTTTTACATCCTCTGCTGCTCTGCGCGTGATTCCTCCTCTCCCACCTCCCTTCCCGGAAGTAAAATCGCCAGGGAACCTTTGGAGACGGGCACGACCGATTCACACCATTGCCATGGGAGCTCGTTTCCAATAGCTTTCAGAGGAAAGATGTCCGCTATCTTGCCCTCCCAGCTCTTCCGGTGACCCATGCTTGAAACCCTCCAGACCCTCTCCGCGGAAGTCCTCACCGAACGGGACCTGCAATCCCGGAAGATGCAAAAGCAATGGGGAAAAACCCTTCCCGACCGCATCGCTTCGGGCCGGGCCCTCGGGCACCTTCGCATCGCGGCCCTCGATCCCGCGAAAAATCTCATCCACTTCGTCCCTCCCCGTGAGGACTTTGCCATCTTCCAATCCGAGCAGTCCCTGCGCCTGAGCCTCGATGATCCGGAAGGGAAATTCCTCGCCGTTTCTTTCGTGGGGCTGACCACGCAGGGCCTTACCGTTTTCTGTTCACAAATCACCGATCTCCCTCCGGAGGCAACGACCGGTTGGGCCCTCGACGAAGACCTCATCGATCTCTCCAATTTCTACCTCCGCGCCATCGAGGCTCTCGGGCAGGAGGCCCACGGTCGGGAAAATGTCTTTCCAGTCCTCTTTGGAGAGCGGGAAAACATCATCGACGGGCAGGTCTTTGACGAGACGATGGACCTCCTGGAAGATGAAGCCTCCCTCAACGAATCACAGTCTGACGCTGTCGCGGTCGCGCTGGCCTCCAGCCCCTTTCACCTCGTTCAGGGCCCTCCCGGCACCGGCAAAACCCACGCTCTCGCCCGCCTTGTCGAAGAGCTCGTCAAGCGCGGCGAGCGGGTTCTCATCACCGGCTTCACCCATCGCGCCATCCACAATGCCCTGCGCAAAATCCACGACCGCCTTGGCGACCAATGTCCTGTCGTGAAAATCTCCAAGCCGATTTCCTACGACCCGCTCCCTGTTCCGGTTCATCCCGATCTCGCCGGGAGCGGACTCGACCTTCATCCCGGATCCTATGTCATCGGAGCCACCCCATTTGCGCTTTATTCCAATCGCCTCGACTCCGCCCACTTTGACTCCGCGGTCTTCGATGAGACCAGCCAATTGACCGTCCCGGCCACCCTCATGGCCATGATGAAGAGCGACCAATGGTTCTTCTTTGGTGATCACAAGCAGCTCCCCCCGGTCTCGCTGACCCATGCCGATGACCCCGCACAGGCCTCGGTCTTCGCCCGACTCGTCCGGCAATGCCAGCCCTCCACCCTGCGCACCACCTATCGTCTCAACGAACCACTCACCCGCTGGCCTTCCCAAAACTTCTATTCCGGCGGGCTGGTCTCCGCTTACCCCTCTCATCGGCTCGCGCTCAAATCACCCGGCCGGCTCCATCCGGAACTCCTCTCCCCCGACCCGTCACTTCTGCGACTGGAAGTCACGGCTCCCGGCTCAAAATCCCGCAACGAAAACGAAGCCGAACTTGTCGTGCAAATCATCCTCGCTCTCCTCGACTCCGGCCTCCCGCCCGGTGAGATTGGCGTCGTCGCCCCCTACCGCGCGCAATCCTCCCTGATCCGGCAACTTCTCCGGGGAGACCGCTTTTCCGCTCGCTTTCCGGAGGCCTGGAAGGACATCACCGTCGACACCGTCGAGCGCTTTCAAGGCCAGGAGCGTGAAGTCATCCTCTTTTCCTTCACCAGCTCCCACACCACTTTCCTCGCCAAGATCGCGCCCTTTCTCTTCCAGGCAGCCCGGCTCAATGTCGCAGTCACCCGGGCACGCACCAAGGTCACCCTCCTCCACTCTCCGGAAATCCTGGCCTTCGCCAAAGACCTCGAAAAGTCCTCCGAAGAAGCGGCCCTCTTTCTCTCTCTTCTTAATGCCGCCACCCATCTTCCCTGCTCCTGATGGCCCGCCTCTTCCCCAGCCGCCTTTCCGCCCGGGTTCCCCCCGAAGTGGCCCGGGCTTTTCGGAAACTTAAGAAGCTCCCCGATGACTTTTCCGTCCATCACTCTCTCACTGAAGTACGAGACACGCCGGATCAAGACCACCCGGACTTCCTCGTCTTCTGGCAGGAGCGCTACGGCTTCATCATCAAGATCGTCGCAACAAGCCAGGACCTTGCGGAATCAACCCTCCAGGGTTCCCTTTTCACGACGGAGCCCACCGTCAGCCTGGAGGATCTCGGCTCGGCAGAAAAGTCCTGCCTTCTTTCCTTTTCTCAAAAACTCTCCCTGGAATTCCCTCTCCGCCGTCTCCTCTTATTCCCCAATGTCTCTCAAAACACGATCGACACCATCTCCCTGCAACGGAGCAAGGACAGCGAGGTCACCTTCCTTGGCCTCGATCAACTGGGCAGCGAGCGACTCCCCCCTTACCTGACCGCACTCGCGACCTCGACTCTCAATGAAACGCAGGCCGAAGAAATCCGCTCCGTCTTCGACCCCGCCATCACGCTCCCGAAGTCATTCGTTTCCAGTCGAATCATCGACCGTAAAACAAAACCCACCCTCACCCCCGTCCTCCTCGATCTTGACCAGGAATGGTGCGTTAAGAACCAACTCTTCCTCCCCCTCGAAAACGAACCATCCGAAACCGCCTCCACCTCGCAAACGAGACTGGTGACCGGCGTTGCGGGGAGCGGAAAATCCCTGATTCTGCTCTATCGCACCGCCTTGCTTTCCCGGCTCGCTCCTCCTCAAAAAATTCTCCTTCTCACCCACAACAAACCGATCCTCAACGAACTGAAACGCCGCCTGAAGCATCTCACCCCCCACGATCATCACATCCAGTGCCTCACCTTTTTTCAGTGGAGTCACCAACACCTCGGTTCCTGGCCCGAGCGCACGATTGGCGAACATGAGATCCGCCGCATCCTCGCCCAACTGCAAACCCACCCCTTCAAGGTCTCCTTCCTCGCGGATGAGATCGGACGCATCAAGGACCACAGCTTCACCAAAAAACCATCCTACCTCGAGGCCGATCGCTCGGGTTGGGGGAAGCCACTTCAACAGCCACAACGAGAAGCCATTTGGACGGTCTTCCGTCGCTATCAGGAGCATCTTGAATCCCATCAACTCGTCGATTGGCATGGAGTCGCGATGCGCTTTCATCAAGCGGTCACCAAGGGACAAATCATCCTCGAACCCTACGATGCCATTCTCATCGATGAGGCTCAATTCTTCGCCAAAGGTTGGTTCGATGTCGTCCGAAAAGCGCTCAAACCAAAAGGGCAATTGTTCCTCGCGGCCGACCCCACCCAGGGGTTTTTAAAACGCCGACAGTCATGGCTCGCCAGCGGCATCGAGGTGCGGGGACGCACCACCCGTCTTCACCGACCCTACCGCAACACCCGCAGCATCCTGAACTTCGCAGCCCGCTTCTTCGACTCCCGTCGTCGTGAAAACCCGGAAATGAATCCCGAGAGCTTCAACCTGCCCACCGGGGAACAACTCCGAAAGATCCCTAAAACCGGAAGCCCTCCTGAAATCATCTCCTGCCCCACGCTGCAGGATATCCACCTCCGCGCCGCCAACGAAATTGCCAAACTCCGGGAGGGCGGACTCCCCGCCGGCCACCTCTTCGTCCTCCATGCCGACTCTGCCCGGCTCTCCGCTTTTGAGGCCACCCTTTCCACCCGGCTCGGAAACCGTGACCTCGTCCACAATGCCAAAGACGGTCTCCTGCCGACAAACGCCTTCTGCCAAACCTCCACCCTGAATGCCGCAACCGGCCTCGAAGCGCCCATCGTCTTCCTTCTCGGAATCGACAGCATCCTCGACCGCGAACTCGACCCCCAACTCTCCCCCGAAGAACGGAACGAACTCCACGCTTCGCAAACCAGCCTGCTCTACATGGCCTTCACCCGCGCCGGCCAAAAACTGATCATCCTCTCCACTTCCCCGGACCGGGTTCGCACTTTCGAAAATCTTTCATGAACCAGCCCGATAGGTTCGGAGCATTTTGGAAGCTTGGGTTGCCGGGAAGGTCTCACGCGGAGCAGCGGAGGTTTATGGGGGCTTGGTTGCGGAAATTCCGGGAACTTCAAACTGAACACTTGAAACTTCGAACTCCGCCGGAGGCGGAGGCGGAGGCGGAGGCGGAGGCACAGATTCCCCAAGCCATGAGTCCTGCCACCATCCAGCCCCCCTGCTCTGCTGCTCTGCGTGAGACCTTCCCCAACCAAGCACATTCAATCCTCTGCGTCTTCGCGCCTCTGCGTGAGACATCCCCTTCTCACCCAGGCCCATAATCACCATCGCGTGAGGCGAAGCCTTTTACGCGACAACCAAGTATTCACAATTGGAAGTTCGGCGTTCGACGTCCGGCGTTCATCCAAGCCGCTCAACCTATTCGTTCATTCCGTAAGTTGCCTGCCGGGCCACCTGTCCAGGCGACTAGGGAAGAATCCGGCGGTGAACATCCATTGATTGATGGAGGATTCGCGAAACAAAGACCTCACCGTCTTGAATACGGAAGAAAATAACATGACGACCTGCCAAAGCCGTTTGGCAGCCATCAAACAAATCGTCCCGCTTCTTCCAGCGGTCAGGGTCCCCCGAAATTTCGTTTAACCTGCGATAGAGCGAAGAGAGATAAATCTGCTCCTGTTCATCGCCCCAGGTTTCAAAGGTGTAATCGGCGATCTCTTGAACATCCTCTTTGGCATCATCGGAAAAGGTGAGATTCATGAATCACTGCGCCTGCCACGCGCCATCGCGAGGAACTCTTCTTCGTTGTTCACTCTGGTGAGTTCACCTCCTTCGATCTGCTCGAACCCCCTGCTCACCGCAGTTTTGAGCCTATCATAATCCTGCTCACGCTGAATCATGAGACGTAAGGCCTCGCGAACCAGCTCGCTCGCATTATTGTAAAGCCCCGAGGACACTTTGTCTTTCACGTATTCTTCAAGTCTGGGCGTGAGTGAAACGTGCATAATGTCTGATCTCTTAATGATTCAACCCGCTGACTCTGGCACCCTCCTCAAAGATTGTCAATCTTTGAGGAGGCACCTTCATATTTCTATCTCCCCGGCGTGGCCATACCGGTCACAGCCGTGGACGAAGAACCCGAAAAGCCATGGGCCTCTTCCCCGCCGGGCCCGGCACCAGGCATCTCCTGCCCGACCACTTCGCCCACTCCCACCCGTTCCTTCATCCCCTCATCCATCTGCCATTCCCATGAAAGAGCACATTTATCCTCCTCGTCCTTCAGCCTCTGGGTTAATCTCCCCGCAGAAATGGCACGGAGAAAGAAGAAAGGGAACCCACTTATCTTTGGGCTGATTTTGCTCGGAGGCTCGATCGGAGCGCTTTGGAAAAATGAGCATCGCTTTGATTACTACAAGGCGGCGGAGGCGACCGAACCGGCGGAATCGGTCGGCAATCTCGCTCCCGAGCGCTTGTTTTCCCACACCGGGAAGATGGATCAGGACCTGACCCTGAAAGGGCTCTATGTGCAGTCCTTTCAAGGCTTTCTTGAGGTGAAACGCTCTGCTGAAATCTACGCCTGGGATCGTGACGAAGATGAGGATGATGGAGTCACCTGGACCAAGGAATGGATGTCCGGTCTCCAAAAGAACGAACGAAATAAAGACCTCAGTAAGCGCCTCAAATCCGGCACCCTCCATCCCAAAACCTATCAAGTCGCCGAACTCACGATCGATTCCAAGGAGATTCAATTCGTCGACAAGGACGAAGAGATTTCCCCCTTCAAGCTCCAGCTCACGGAGCAGGGCACAAAGGAAGAACTGGCAGTGCAGGGAGAGTATCTCTACCTGAGTAAAGGCGGAGAAGGTGGCAACAAAGAGGAACTCGGCGACGAGCGCCTGTCCTACCGCGGCCTCCCAGTCCCGGGAACTGCCACCTACTTCGGGAAATGGGGAGAGGGCCGCGCGATTGCCCATCAGGCCGAGAAGAAAGAAGGCCTGATTTCCGGGCTCATCGCAGACAAGGGCATCCTCCATCATCTCGTGGCGGGAGAGCGTGAAACCGCTCTTGCTTCGATCAAGGCCCATTTGGCGCGCTTGAAAATGATCATCCGCGGCGTCGGCCTCGCAGCCGCCACCATTGGGGGCGGAATCTTCTTCGCCGGCTTGACGGGTTTCCTCATTTTCATCCCCGTGATTGGCCCTCTCATCAATCGAATCTCCGGCTGGCTTGGCATGCTCATCGGTTTTCTCCTGGGATTTATCACCCTGGTGCTGGCTTTCCTGACCAGCCAGCCGCTGATCCTCGCTCTCTTCCTCCTCGTCCTCGCGGTCGGCATTTTCTTCCTTTGGAAAAATGCCACCCGCAAGCGCAAACGGGTTCAAGAGCAGCTGACCCAAACTCTCGGCTATTCTCCGTCACAAAATGAACTGGAAGAACTGGAATTCATGAAGCTCTGGCAGCTCATGGCTGGCGATGGCGGGATCACCGCCCCCGAACAAAAACAGCTCAACAAGTGGACCAAGCGCCATCGCTGGAGTCCGGAAAAAGTCGTAGCGATCACCCAACGGGCCCGGGCAGAACTCTCCACCACCAACCCCCGGGACAATTTGCAAGCGCTCATTCGCTTCACCCTCGCAGACGGCCGGATCGACCGGGCCGAGATGAAGAGCCTGGAACAGGCCGCCAGCAAAATCGGCGTTGCAAAGCCCCACCTTTCCCTCCTGATCACCCAGATGCAAAGAGGCTGAACTCTCTTTTCTAGCTCTCCGGATTTCGCAGAACGAGGCGCTTCGCCGGGCTTTCTTTTTCGAGAATCTCGAGAGCTTCATTGACCTCGGACATCGCGAACTCACGGGTGTGCGGAGCAATGTTGTGGCGGGCGCAGAAGTCGAGCATGGTGGCAATGGTGGCAGGCGAACCGACCGGGCTCGCGGAGATGCTGCGTTGCGCCATGATGAGCGGAAAGACTTCCGAAGAGACCTCGGGAGCGGCGCCCACGAGATGGAGGTTTCCCTTGGGACGAAGCATGTTGATGTAAGCGCCCCAGTTGAGTTTCACATTGACCGTGCTCAGGATGAAGTCGAAGGCACCGCCGGCGTCGGCCAGCGCGGACTCATCCCTGGCATTGAGGAAATGATGGGCTCCGAGCTCCCGGGTCTCTCCTTCCTTGTCGGGACTGGTGGAAATGGCGGTGACTTCGCAACCCCACTTCGCGAGGAATTGCAGGGCGAGGTGCCCGAGCCCGCCGATCCCGATGACGGCCACGCGGTCGGTGGGCTTGACGTTCATCTGCAGGATGGGATTGAAAACGGTGATCCCGCCGCAGAAGAGCGGCCCCGCTTTGAGGAGATCGATGCCATCGGGGATCTTGACGGTGAAGGCGCTTTCGGCCCGGACGAAATCGGCGAAGCCGCCGTGACGCTGCACGATCGTTCCTTCGGCCCCGGCGCAGAGGTTGTGATCACCCGAGAGACACTGCTGGCAGGTCATGCAGGCCCCGCTGTTCCAGCCGACCCCGACCTTGTCCCCCTTTTTGAGATGAGTCACGGCCGCCCCCACTTCCTCGATTGTCCCGGTGATTTCGTGTCCGGGGACCAGAGGGTAATGGCTCATCTCCCAATCGTTCTTGAGCATCGAGAGGTCGCTGTGGCAGATGCCGCAGGCGTCCACCCGGACATCGATCCGGGTGGGTGCGAGATCCCCGGGTTGGTATTCAAATTCCTCGAGCTTTCCACCGGCTTCCCGCGCGGCGTATCCTTTGAAGGTTTTCATGAAGCAAGAATCTGTCTTTTCACGGGAATCGCAAGAGGCGATCCGGGAAAGGGGCGGTGGAGAGCAGCGGAGGTTTGGGGGGCTTGACCCGGGAGCGCAGGTTGGAACTTCAAACTGAACACTTCAAACTAG
>CALFSW010000372.1 GCA_937916505.1 uncultured Verrucomicrobiales bacterium
GAACGATACCCTAAGAGACAGCGAAGTCGGCGAGGGATGAGAAAGTCGGGTGATTTTTATACCGATGACGCCGGGAATGGTGCCGTTTTTACTGTGTATGAAAAAATACTTTAAGAAAAAATGGCAGACTTGGCGCGGAACCGTTCTCTTCATCACTTGTGTCGTTTTCCCCGTGAGAGCGAGTATTGCTGCGCTCAATTTTGTGCCTACGGGTTCGATGAACCCGACAATTCTCGAAGGGGATTTTGTCTTTTCGAATCATCTTTCCTATGGACTGAGGATTCCGATGACAGACTACCGGGTGGCTCAGTGGGATGATCCCGATCGGGGAGATATCGTGATCTGTTTTTCTCCGGATGAGGGCATTAGACTTGTTAAAAGAGTGATTGCGGTTCCGGGTGATACGATCGAGATGCGCGAGCTCCGGGTCTTCATCAATGGGCGCGCTTTGGAGTATGGCCCGTTGGCAGAAAAAATCGTTTCTGAGATGAATGTCGGACTGCGGCGTCAGTCGATCTTTGCAAGCGAGAAGCTGGGTGAGCGTGACCATGCGGTGATGGGGCTCCCGGTTGTGAATTCACCCTATCGTAGTTTTGCGAAGCGAACACTTGGAGAAAGAGAGTATTTTGTGATGGGGGACAATCGCGACAATTCCAAAGATTCGCGGATCTTTGGCATCGTTCTGCGTGGGAAAATTGTTGGCGAAGCCACTCATGTGGTGATGTCCTTTGACAAGACCGATAAGTTTCAACCGCGCTGGCGTCGTTTTTTCACTGGGTTGAAATGAGATAACTGGCGGAAGCTTTGGTATTCCTCATCCTTATCGAAAGGGAACTGGAGCTTGATCGAGTAGCTTGCGTGGTGAGGATCTTGAGAAGGCTCATTACGGCTATCGGATGCCGTTATATGCCTCATCTTTCTTTGGTTGGGTGAGCCAATAGGTGTGAGTGTAGAGCTTGCGGTTGTAGCCCTGCCAGTAGGGATCCTCCTGCCAGTGTGGAGTGTCTTCCAATGATTCCTGCCACCGGTTGAGCTTGAGCCACAGGTCCGCGACCTTGCCAGGCATCTCGTGGAAGAGGTTTTTTTGCTCCGAGATATCGTCGGCAAGGTTGTAGAGGGCAGGCGGGGTGTGGACGTTGATGAGGAGCTTCCAGTCGCCCTCGCGGATGGCGGATCCCCGCATCGTCATGCGCCAGTAGAGGGCCTCGTGGGGAGCTTTTTTAACATCGCCACGGAGGAAGGGGAGGAGGTTGCGGCCATCGTGATTGACGATCTTCTTCTTCCCTTTTTTGGTGATGCGGGGAGGAAGCTCTTTTCCGGCGGCGGCGATGAAAGTGGGAAGAAGATCGAGCGAGGTGAAGGGATGAGTGAAGGTGGTGCCGGAAGGGAGTCCGGCGGGCCAATGGAAGATGAAGGGGACGCGGATCCCGCCTTCGAGGAATGAGCCCTTCATACCGCGGAGGGGAGCGTTGCAGGCGTGGGAGGCGGTGACGCTGCCGCCGTTGTCGGAGAAGAAAACGATGAGGGTGTTTTCGAGAAGTTTTTGTTCGCGGAGGTGGTTCAGAATCTTGCCGATGTTTTGATCCATGCACCATTGCATGGCGGCGTAGGTTTGCCGGCGTTTTCCTTTGAGGTGGGCAAAGCGGGCGAGGTCTTTCGCCTTGGCCTGCATGGGGGTGTGCGGGGTGTTGTAGGAGAGGAAGCAGAAGAAGGGCTTTTCGCCCGGAGTCATCCGGGAGATTGCTTCGTGCGTGAACCAATCGGTGAGATAAGGGTGCTCGATCTTTTTGATGGGCTTTTCGTTTCGGAAGAGGTGGTTTTTTTCGGGAGTGGGGAAGTAGCCGTGGCTGCCGGAATGCATGCCGAAGAAGTGATCGAAGCCCTTTGCGTTTGGCAGCATGCCGGGAACGGAGTCGCCGACATGCCACTTGCCAATGAGCGAAGTCCGGTAACCGGCTTTTTTGAGATGGGTGGCAATGGTGGGCTGATCGACCGGGACGCCGAGGCGCCCGGGGAGGGTGGGGAAGCCCTTGTTCAGGTTGTGCTCGAAGCCGAAGCGCTGGG
>CALFSW010000373.1 GCA_937916505.1 uncultured Verrucomicrobiales bacterium
TGAGACTTCCTCCCGTGCCGTAGTAGAGACCGGAATCGAGAGCAACCTCGACCTGTACCGGGCCATAGAAATCCGAGAATTTGTCAGAGCGGATCCAGAAAGCCTGGCCTCGTTCGGCATTAATCAAGCGGGCGGGCAAGAGGCCGGGATTAGTCTCGGACAGCTCGCCGCCGACGTAGCGGTAGGCCTCGGTATTGTTATCGATGATCCCGGCACCTCCAAGATAGCGATTCAGCTGTGGCGTCGTATCGGTTCTAATCGGAAAGCCGACCAAATTGGAGCCATCGGTCCTCCACTGCACGCGAGGAGCCACCACTTTGCCTTTCAAGCGCAGCTTCAGATTTTCAGCCGTCGCCTTCACTTTCACCAAATAGGCCGAGTTGGGACTCATCATCGCGAAGGTTGAGTTCGCAGGATCACCACGGCGCCAGACTTTCCATTCGTCGGCTCCGGTGCCCTGAGTCGTCGAATTCAGACTGGGATCGAGACCATTGGGCCGCCATTGCCAAACATCGGTAATGTCAGTATTTCCCGCCATCAAGATATCCAGGGGAACACTCCCGGTATCGACATTGAGATAAATCGCAGTCCAACCGGGCTTCAGATCCCAGGACTCGGTTCGGTATTGCGCATTCGCCGAAGCAATCGCGAATGCAAAAATGAGGAGTAGTAAACGCATGTGCTGAAAGTGATTAATCGACGAATAAACGGTAAACGACCTTCTCGGTCGTTTCGGCAGGTTCCGCGACCACGACGAGATTTTCGACGTCATCTGATCGGTAAACAAAGAAGGTCTCGAAAGGATCATCAGAGAGCGAGAACTCCACGGGAGACCATGTTTTCAAGTCGCTCGAGGATTCGATCCGATACGATTTCCCATCGATTGCCAGAAAGCTGAGATCTGCCCGGCGGTTGGCATCGACTTTATCCACCCGAAAATTGAGGCCGTCTTCAAAGAGCATCGCAAAGGTGCCCGCGATATATTCATCACGATCGCTGAGCCCGTCACCGTCCCGATCTCCGCTTGCCGTGAACACATCAAGCGGATCGCCTTCGATATTACCAAGGAGGCCCGCCTGAAAGCGCTCCCAATCATCGGGAAGGCCGTCGCCATCGGAATCTTCGCCCAGGATAAAGTTGATCTGCCTGACCGCCCCGGATTCCGGCGCAGGGTCGGCAGTCACCGCTTCGACTTTCGACACGATCAATCGTGTGCCATTCCGCTCGGCGGCAAAGCTGTAATTCACGTTGGCACTGGGATCGAGAGCAGCCGTCCGGTAACTCCCCTTTGCCGGATTGAGATCGACAGGCAGTGTCAGGCGATAGTTTTCACCGAAGGCTCCAGACTCTGAAATCGGGGTCCGGGCAACCTCGACGCCATCCGCAAGGAGCTGCAGAGACGTCTCCCCGTCGGTCAGGCCAAAACCAAATTCACCCCGCACCTTGCCAAAAATGGTCGAAGGAGGAGCGGGAGGGTAAGCCCACGCGGTCGATAGACTTAGGGTGATCAGGCTGAGAAAACGAGCAATCATAGAGAAGAGAGTTGAAGTGGGAAAATTCCCCACTGCTTCTATCTAACCCGTTTCAATTGCCCGATTTTTTCTTTCTGGGATATTTTCCAATATTTTTTAACGAGGGGCCGCCCAAACCTCGATGGGACGTCCCGCTCCACAGTGGAAAAGAAGGGAATCCTCAGCCGTAAACTGAATCCAATTTCGAGGAATGGTCCCGGGATGCAGACTGAGGCGCCGGCGGCGCGGCTTTTCCGACTCTTTAGCCGTTGACCAAAGAATCATCTTCCCCGCCCCGGCCGTCGCGATAATATCGCCCTTTTGCGAGACTGCGATCGCGGTAATTTCAGAACGGTGGGCCTGCCAACTTTCCGAGGTGATTTCCTTCAAAGTCTCCCCATCGAAGACCCGAACCCAGCCATCATTGTTCCCCACAAAAAGTCGCGAACCATCGCGGCTGAAGACACAGGCACTGTCTTTTGACGTGTAGGAACTCTCTGGAATAACCGTTCGATGACCGCCCCCAGGATCAGCCACTTGATAGACCCGAGCTTCAGCGCCTTTAAAACCGGAAATCGCGACCAATTGACCGTCTGGAGAAATTGCAATACTCTGGCCGGGAGAAGAGCCGTTGGCCATCCCCTGATCTTTGACAACCACCGCCTTCCGCTCAACGAGGTCGATGATGTAAAAACGCCCCCAGATCAGGGACGCAACATATCGTTCATCCGAGGTCATCCTACTCTGAATCAGAGGAGTCACGCTCTCTTGATAAGGTCCTTCTGGAATCACCCGCCAAACTTCCTGAAAAATCCCAAGTTCATCCTCCGCCACCAACAAAATCTCATGTGAGATTTTATCCCTCAAAAGAACCTGCCCATCATTCAGAACGGCAAGTGTATCATGAAATGGTTCTTTCACCCTGAAACCAGGTGGATCTGCACTATGAGGCGGCAGGCAGGATATCTTCCCGCTCGGGACATGCCAACGCTCCCTGACGCTATGAATCTTGGACCAGCGAAAGGTGCAGTAATCTCCATTGTGAGAAGCATTTGGCTGATTGAATCGCAACGTGCTATACACACCCTCTTTCCGGAATTTGACTTCAGCCCCCTCACCTAAACTCCATTTTTTTAAACTCCCATCGCGACCCACCGTAAGAAGCCCGCCATCTGCCTGCGCCAATACAGAAACCACAGAGGTATGATGTCCGAGCATAAACTTCGTCCTTTGATCACTCGTGCTTCGGCTCAGCAAATTTTGCGGAGGAGTATAGGGTCCTCCCTTTTCAAAACTCTCGCTGGCATCATGCCCATCATCAAAAAACAATTCATCGCCGGGCTTTTCAAGAAATCTCCACGCCGTGAAAAATGATTCACGGCCCATAATATAGAGAGTCTTTGAATCGCTGGAAAACTCGAACTTCAGCTCAGTCGGCCAGGTTTGATTCATCACTTCACTTCCATTCTGAAGATCAAAAACTTGTAGTCTCGCTTGCTCCCACATCCAGCCAATCGCCAAATATCGACCATCCGAGGAAAAACGAATATGATTCAGAAGTCCGTTTGAAGTCGGAGCAAACTGAAATTCCGGCTCACCTTCAAAGCCTGCTTCCACTTGGCGAACTTCAACCCCCGAGGGGCTTCTCCGGCCGATCGCCAATCGGGAACCATCCGCAGAGAGCTCGATAGGATTGGTCCACCCATTGATCGGAAGCGCCGTCCGCTCCATTGTTTTCAAGTTATATTCCCACGCCGAGACAATAGGATTTCTATCTTTATCATTGGTCCCAAGGCGGGGCGATGCACCCATGAGAAAACGAGTTGGGCTAATCCAAGTCACGGAAGTTGACGCTCCCATTTGCTCATTAAAACAAACAACATTGGAGTCGGCGTTCACGATCATGAGCATATTGCCATCGATAAAGCTGTAGTGCTTCCCATCCGGCGCGAATGCAAAATGAAGAAGTCCCAGCCGCAGTGACAACAACGGCGAACCACCTGGCGTCTCGGGAAGCTTGCCCGCCAAAGCCAATTCGCCGGATATCGGATCGACCTCGTGAAAGCGACGATCCTCGGTCAGCAAGAGAATGCGATCACCTCCTTGATCACGGATCAGATGAAGGGGTTTCGAGTCTCCGGTAGAACTCGACCAGTCTTGATCCCCACGAGAAAACCCGTCGACAAGACGCCACTCAAATCCCCTCCGTGACGGCTCGACGGAATCCAGGAGCCTCCGGGCTTCCCCAAACTCGAATCGCTCGCGCGCCGCCAAGGCATTTGTGACGGTAAGATAATATTCGTTCTCTTTAGAAACGGATCTCGCTACTTCAGCCCTCATCCGGGCTTGCTCCGCTAACTCCCGAGCCTCCTCAGCCTCCTTCCGGTGAGCGACACTCACGATGGTACTGGCGACCAATGAAATCACCGCGATTGAAAGAGCCAAAACTAAAAGCGGATAGCGCTTCACCCAGCGCACTCCACGCTCCAGCGAAGTGATTGGCCTCGCCTCGACCGGCTCACCCCGCATCCATCGGCCCAGGTCCTCCGCAAAGGCCAGCGCCGACTGATAGCGCTTCTCAGGGTTCTTCTGAAGGCACTTCAGACAAACCGTTTTCAAATCCCGATCCACCTTCAGACCTGGCTGATTTGGAAATTCAATCTCGGACTCGATGACCTTTCGTAGGACGACATGCGGAGAATCACCTTCGAAAGCCTGGCGACCCGTCAGGAGCTGGAAAAAGATCGATCCTAAACTGAAAATATCACTCGTTGTGGTGACTTGGTTATTGTCCCCTCTTGCTTGCTCGGGAGACATATAAGCAGGAGTTCCCATGATCGATCCGGTCAGTGTGAGATTGGAATCCTGTGCCGACCGCTTGGCCAATCCAAAGTCGCTAATGAAGGGCTCCCGCTCCTCATCCAAAAGAATATTTGAAGGTTTGATGTCGCGATGGAGAACACCCCGCTCATGGGCATGGTGAATGGCACGTGCCAGCTTATCCATCAACACCACCACATCAGCTTGCGTGACAAACTCCTCCATTCGGGTTGCCAGACTTCCACCGCTGACGTACTTCATGCTGTAGAAGAGACGACCGTCCAATTCACCATTCGAATAAACCGGAATGATATTGGGGTGATCCATGCTCGCGATCGCCTCCACTTCAGCCCGAAACCTTTGCTCCCCCGCGCCATCACGGCCCTGGAAAGACTGGATCAGCTTCAACGCAACCTGTCGGCCTACTTTCTTATCAAAGGCCAGGTAGACCGGGCCATCACCACCCCGTCCAATCTCTTTTTCAACCTCGAAGTCATCACTCTCCGAGGATCCCGTAAAGGCATCAGGATCATCAAGCAGGTCGGCCATGATGCAGCGTTGGCACATTTCAGGGTCATCCTCGGTCGGTTTGATCAGGATTGAGCTGCAGTCTGGGCAAAGGGCCATTCTTAAATAAAACAAGCGGGTGCTCTTCTTCCTACTAACCTGTTTTCAAAACTGGAATTTTCAAAAAGGCACTCAGCGATTAGAAAAAGACATGGCCTCGATGAGATATTGAAGCTCCGCATCCACCTCGTTTGGGTGATCTACCAACTGAGCGACAACCTCCCGAAAGAGTTCCCGGAAGCGGGACTTCAGACGGAAAGCAGCGGACTTTGCCCCGCTCTCCGACATTCCAAGTTGCTCTGCCACTTCCGCATAAGGAAACGCTTTCCCCGGATTCATAATCGTAGGGCGAAAGGCCTCAAAACGATCCAACTGATCAAGCTGCCCATACTCCGCACGCAGGAGCTTCCAAACACCTTTAAAGACTGTGGTCGCCCATTGTTGATCAAAAAGAGCATCAGGAGGAATACCTGCAACAAGCTCAGGCTCCGCCAAGTCATCCCCCTCGATTGAAAAATGAAGACTCGCCGCACCACGCTTCTGCCGAGAAGCATCGCGGTGTTCGTTCAGAAGATAGTTCTTCACCGCCGTCAGTAAAAAGGACCGAAATCGACCTCGCTCCGGCCTCGCTTTGCGATAAAATTTTGTCTCGATCAATCGCTCAAAAAAACCCTGACAAAGATCACGAGCCTTCTCCAGATCTCCACATTGGTTCCGGATGAAGACCAGGACGGGCTCATGATAATTTTGACACAGGGCAACCAGGGCCTCGGAAGTCGAATCAGCGTTCTCGCCACGGGACGCAAGAATCTGAGTCCACTGGGTGGTCAGAAATTGCGAGTCCCTTTCAAAATCCTTCATGCTATGTAAATCCGTGCAATAATTCGTCGCAAACGGCCAAAAATCAACCATTTACGTACCAATCCATGAGCTCTGCCCATTACATGTATTGAACAATCAGCACCTAAATTTTCTCTCGATCTCTATTCTGGGAGAAAAACGCAGCAGTCGCGCAACATTCTTTGTTCGCCTTTTTTGCCCAAAGAACGATTCTCTTTTCAGAAACACCCATCTTATGCGCGAGCTCATCCTCTCCCTCACCCTTCTACTCCCACTTTCCGGCCAGGAAAACTGGCCCGCCTTCCGTGGAGCTGACTCACGTGGCATTTCCGAGAACCCCGACCTCCCCGAAACTTGGTCCAGCACCGAAAACGTGGCCTGGAAAACCGACATCCCCGGACGGGGTTGGTCGAGTCCTGTTGTTTGGGGCAAACGGGTGTTCCTCACTACCGTCGTCAACTTGGGCGATACCGAAAGCCCCAAGAAGGGACTCTACTTCGGAGGAAATCGTCTTGAAGTCCCCGACACCATTCATCTCTGGAAAGTCCTATGTCTCGATCTCGATTCCGGAAAGATCCTCTGGGACAAGGAAGTTCATCGCGGAAAACCCAAGTCCTCAATTCATCTCAAAAACTCCTACGCCTCTGAGACCCCGGTCACCGATGGCAAACATGTCTACTGCTATTTCGGCAGCCAGGGACTCTATGCTCTCGACTTTGAAGGAAATATTACTTGGTCCAAAGAAGTTCCTGCCTACAAAACCCGTTACGGCTGGGGCACCGCCTCCTCCCCAGTTCTGCACAAAGACAACCTCTATCTCGTCAACGACAACGAAGAGAAGTCCTCTCTGGTCGCCCTTCACAAAGACACCGGCAAGGAGATTTGGAGAACGCCGCGCGAGGAGAAATCCAACTGGTCCAATCCCTACATTTGGGAGAACAATCAACGCACCGAAATCGTCGTCCCCGGATCCGGCCGCACCCGTTCCTACGATCTCTCCGGCAAGGAACTCTGGTCCTTCAAAGGCATGTCCAGCATCACCATAGCCACGCCCTATTCCCACGGGGGCCTGCTCTATCTTTCCTCCGGCTACGTCGGCG
>CALFSW010000374.1 GCA_937916505.1 uncultured Verrucomicrobiales bacterium
GGAAGAGGAAGAGGAAGAGGAGGAAGACAAAAAGCCTTCCGACGAAGACGAGTGATCGGATCTCTTCATCTCATTTCAAAAAGCGACCTTCACCGGTCGCTTTTTTTGTGAGCTGTGATTCACTACAAATCGTGAAAGCGTTGCTCCTTCTCCTGCTCCTGATCGGAGGCCTTTCCTCCTGCCAACCAGAAGAAAGAAAGGCCCCACAAGACGATCAGAAAAATTCCACGGAAAAGTTGGAGCTGCCGCCAGGAACCCGCGACGAGCAACTGGCAAGACTCCGTGAAATCAACCATGCTTTTCAAATCACGCCCACCTCTCCCGTTCCCATTGGCGTTCTTCTTTCGAAAGAAGACGTCCAAGTGATTCTAGCGGCGCTCAGGGAAGTTGAACTTCGGACTTTGGCTGAAAGCGACACGGTGACCCTGCAGCAAGCGCTCTTCCTCGGAGAAACCAGCGATGGAAGCAGTATTGACCAAATGCTTCTCGATCGTGTTCGCCAGTCCATGACCGATCAACCCTACCGGACCATGCTCCTCCAAATCATCGATGCGCGGGAAAAACTGGGCAGTGAATAAACGACGATGACCCACCTCATCCCTCTTCTCCCGCCCGTCGTTGCCTTGGTGCTCATCCTGATCACCCGCAAGGCGGCT
Organism: uncultured Verrucomicrobiales bacterium; assembly: GCA_937916505.1. Taxonomy (GTDB): domain Bacteria; phylum Verrucomicrobiota; class Verrucomicrobiia; order Verrucomicrobiales; family Akkermansiaceae; genus SW10. The sequence continues at coordinate 657 of CALFSW010000374.1, forward strand.
CTTTCTCTTTTTTGCGCCACCGTCGCCGGAGCCTTCCTCCTCGCCGGGCCCTCCCCCATCCTGGCGATCCGCTGCCTTTTTGAAGACCATCTCTTCCCAAAAATCGGGGGCAGCAGCTGGAACCTCAGCGCCATTATTTTCACTTTCACCCTCGGCGCATTTGCCACCCTCCTGGAAAAGGGCGGAGGATTCACCACCATCCTCAATCGACTTCTCGCCAAAGAAGGCCGGGATCCAAAAAAGAAGCTTCTCTTTGGCGTTTATGGCCTAGGCTTGCTTTGCTTTTTCGATGGCCTCGCCAATGCCATCCTTCTCGGTCGGGTCGCCCGCCCCCTAACGGACACCCTCCGGATTTCCCGGCAATTCCTCGCCTACGTCATTGATTCCACCAGCGCCACGGTGGCCTGTGTTGCCTTCATCTCAACCTGGATCGCAACCCAATTGTCGTTCATTAAGGAAGGCCTCGCGGACGCCCCATTCGACGTCAATCCTGCCGCTCTTTTCTTCAATTCCATTCCCGCCAACCCCTACTGCCTGCTGAGTCTCCTTCTCGTCCCCCTCGTGATCTTCAAAGCCTGGCACCTCGGCCCCATGAAGAACGCCCGGCCAGTGCCTCTCGATGACTCCCGCGACATGCCCGTAGCCGGTTCGCCCTCACTCGCCCTCATCCCTCTCGCCGTCCTCGCGCTCACCCTTCCCGCTTTCATCTACCTCTGGCAGGACGGCAGCGAGTGGTCCTGGCGCAATGCCTTCACCTCGGATGGTGTTCCCTATGCCATGGTCGCGGCTGGATTCGTGGCACTCACCGCGGCCTACCTTTGCTTTCCCAAATCCAAAAAAAAGGAAGCTCCACAACACATGCTCGACGGAGCGGCCTCCCTCTTTCCCGCGCTCATCATTTTGATCTGCGCCTGGACCCTCGGAAGCATCTTCAACAGCCTCGGAACCGCGGATCTCCTCAAGCAAATGCTCGGAGATAAAATCAACCCGATGTCGGTCCCCCTCGTGATCTTCCTGATTGGAGCCGTGATGTCCTTCATGACCGGCACCTCGTGGGGCACCTTTGGCCTCCTCATGCCCATGGCTCTTCCTCTCGTCCTCCGTCTGGGAACAGATCTTCCCCAGGCTGATTTGATGAGCCTGGTCTCCATGACCATTGGCGCGGTTTTCGGCGGGGCCGTTTTTGGAGATCACTGCAGTCCCTTCTCCGACACCACCATCGTTTCTGCCCTCGCCTCCGGCTGTTCCCCCACCTCACATGTCGCCACCCAGCTCCCCTATGCCCTCATCGCGGCCACCGGGGCAGCCATGGCCTACTCACTGATGTGGCTGGGAATTTCCTCGTGGCTTGCCACCCTGGTCATCGCCGGACTCCTTGCGACCATCGTCCTCTTGCGCAAGAGTGAGGCATGAAGAAACTCCCGGGGATCTTTTTTGCGCTCACCCTGGCAATCCAGGCCGGGCCAAAGAAAATCATGGTGATTGGCGACAGCCAGAGTGAGGAATATCGCTTTGAAATTCCTTTCAGCGCTCCCGAATCCAATCCCATTGAATCCAATACCAAAAACTGGATCGAGCTCCTCTCCGAGCATCGCCCGGACGATGTCACTTTCGGAGAATACAAACGAAACGCCTTCGAATGGTTCGACGTCCGCAACGCCGGCTACCAATACAACTGGTCCATTCCCGGGGCCTTCACCGCCACTTTTTTGGAAGTCCTTAATTCCTCCATCTTCAATGATGAGGAATACTTCCTCTCAAAACTCGAACTCCTCGATCAAATCGACGAGGTCGATGCCGTCGTCATTTTTTTGGGCGGCAACGATATCAGAACGGTCTACTCAAAACTCCACCGCGACGAACCACCTGCCGGCTGGCCGCAAAGCCTCGTCGATGAAATGGCAGAAATTATCGAGATCGTGCAAGATGAGGACTCCAGCGTCCGCATCATTGTGGGGGATTTTCCCGATGTCGGCGGCACCGAGAAAACGAAACTCTCCCACCCTGATCAACGCGGACGCAAGATCGCCAGCCAACATGTTGCCCATGCCAATCAGCTCTTAAAGCAAATGCTGGATACCAGAAATATCCCTCTCTTCGAGGTTTCGAGAGTCACCACCGACCTCCTCGGAGATGAGCCGATCCGGATTGGGAATGTCCAGTTTCTCCCTTTCGGGCACCCCGAAAACCCACCGCGAAATCTCCTCTGCCGCGATGGTTTCCATCCTGCCACCTCCACCCAGGCTCGCATTGCAAACATGATTGTTTCCGCTCTCAACGATGAAGCCGGCTGGGCAGTCACTCCGTTCACCGACCAGGAAATACTCACCGCGATCCTTGGCCTCGATCCCACCATCGACGACGACTACCTCGCTTGGATCGGCAACTTTGCCGTCAACAACAACTCACTCCTTGCCGACCTGGATGGCGACGGCCTGGAAAACCTCGGTGAATACGCGCTCAACAAAAACCCGTTGGTCCCGGACATGCCCCAATTGATACCTGATCGCACCTTCGACTTCACCCTGGCTCCCTTAAGAAAAGCCTACGTCAAAACGACTCCCGCCGTTTCCCCGGATCTTGAAAAGTGGACCCCTTTCGACGCCCCGCCCCCGTTCACCATCCCCGAACCATTTTTCCGGCTGGAGTTCCACCTTCTCGACAACGAGAATTAAAACTCACAGTGCCCCGGCGTTCTTGCGAATGGAATCACGTCACGGATATTTTGTATTCCGGTGACATACATCAGAAGCCGTTCGAAGCCCGCGCCGAAGCCGGCATGAGGCACCGTGCCATACTTCCGCAGGTCCAAATACCAGCCATAGTTTTCGAGATTGAGATCGTGATGCTCCATGGCGGCCTTCAAGAGATCATACCGCTCCTCCCGCTGACTCCCGCCGATGATTTCCCCCACCCCGGGAACAAGCACATCCATTGCCGTCACCGTTTTCCCATCGTCATTGGCCCGCATGTAGAAGGGCTTAATCGACTTGGGATAATTGTAAACCGTGAGAGGCCCCTTCACGACCTCCTCACAGAGATAACGTTCGTGCTCCGATTGTAAGTTGATGCCCCACTCTACCGGATAATCGAACTTCTTACCCGACTTCAACAACCGCTCCACTGCCTCGGTGTAGCTCATTCGCTCAAACCCACCCGAAGCCAGGCTCTCCAACCGTGTCCGGAGCCCCTTGTCCACAAAGCGCTCAAAAATGGAAAGATCCCCCTCGTTGTTCTCCAGCACATCCTTCACCAGAAACTGAATGAACTCCTCCGCGAGACCCATGTCACCTTCCAGATTACAAAAAGCCATTTCCGGCTCGATCATCCAAAATTCCGCGGCATGGCGCGAGGTGTTCGAATTCTCCGCCCGAAAGGTCGGCCCGAAGGTGTAAATATTCGAAAGGGCACAGGCGAAGGTTTCTCCCTCCAGTTGGCCGCTCACCGTCAGATAGGTCTTCTTCTCAAAAAAATCCTCCTCCGGCTTCCCGCCTTCATTTGTCGTCACCCGAAACATCTCACCCGCGCCCTCGCAGTCACTGGCCGTGATAATCGGGGTGTGAACGCAGGTAAAATCGCGCTCATTGAAAAATCGATGCACTGCATAAGCCAGCCGACTGCGCATCCGAAACGTTGCCCCGTAAAGATTCGTCCGCGGACGCAAATGGGCAATCGACCGCAAAAACTCGGGCGTGTGCCCCTTCTTCTGAAGCGGAAAGTCCTCTGTCACTTCGCCAAGCAATTCCACCTCTGTCGCCCGCACCTCCCAACTCTGCCCCTTCCCCGGACTCTCCACCAACTCACCCGTCACCCTCACCGAAGCCCCGGTGTTCATCTTCGAAACTTGATCCGACCCCGGTATCCCGGCATCCACAATCACCTGAATCCCTTGAAGGCAGGAGCCATCATTCAACTCCATGAAAGAAAACTCCTTGGAATCCCGCCTTGTCCGCACCCAACCGGAGAGTTCCACCGGGTTTTGGGCTGATTTGCTATTGAGGAGATGTTTGACAGACGTTCGCATGGCGAATGTCTAGCTTGAGCTGCCGCAGTTGTCCAATCGGACATTCTCCACACAAAAAATCTTGCATTCGCCCTGCCGCCCCCTAAAAAGCCGCTCCCATGGCCCGCAAAGCTTGCAAGTCCAAAACCAGATCGTCCGTCGCCAAGCGCTTTAAAGTGACTGGTACCGGTAAGATTCTGCGTCGCAAACAGGGCAAACGTCACATCCTCCAGAAGAAAAACCGGAAACGGAAAAGAAATCTGGGGAAACCGACGCTTGTCTCCGCCGCAGATATTACAAATGTGAAGAGAAATCTTCTCATGAAATAAGTCTTACCGTGCAAACGCACGATGCCCCCGCCTGCAAAATAGGCGGCCTCCAGATAGCCAGCCTTTCCCCGGAAAGGACAACGAACGAGTGAGACTATCGGAGTGAAATCGAAACCAACGACCCGTTCACCAAAAAGAAACAATGCCAAGAGCAACTAACAGTCCGGCCAGTCGGAAACGCCGCAAGCGTATCCTTCTCCGTGCCAAAGGCTTCCGCGGCTTCCGTTCCAAGCTATTCCGCTATGCGAAGGATGCCGTCTACAAAGCCCGTCAATACGAATATCGTGACCGTAAGAAGCGTAAAGGGCAATTCCGCCGTCTTTGGATCCAGCGTATTTCCGCTGCCGTCCGGAACGAAGGATTGACCTACTCCCGCTTCATCGAAGGCCTCAAGGCCGCCAACATCGATCTCGATCGCAAAGTCCTCGCAGACCTCGCCGTCGTTGACGCTGCCGCCTTCTCCACGATCGTGGAACAGGCCAAAGGAGCCCTCGAAAAGAAGGCTGCCTAAACTCAGCTTAGCTGATCAAACTTCCATGACCGCGTCCGCAAGGATGCGGTCATTTTTTATGGCCAACAAACATCCCGAACGGTTTCACTCTTTAAAAACCAAGGGGACTTCTCATTCCTCGTCAGATTTCAAGAGGAACGGAGGCTTCTCATTGGGAAACCTCCGTCCACTTTGGAAATAACAAAACTACCTGGACATTAATCAGCCGACTCAAGCTCAAAGCTAACGGCATAGAACTTCTTATCATCGACCTTGGGCAGACTGATCATATTGGTGGTCCCATCCCCCACAAACGGTCCGGCAACGACCGGCCAATCCCGGACACGCACCGTGAGATCACCACGTGAATGAACCCGGTAGATCACTCCGGGAAGGGTATCAAACGACACCTTGGTATTCCCGGCTGTGTTGGAAATCTCCAGAGCAATGTCGGGCGTGCTGCTGCTATCCTTCGCATCGGAGCCGAGCTCATCTTCAAGTTTGTCTGAAAAGCCGTCCCCATCAGAGTCTGGCACGCTATCGAAATCGACAGGATCCGATCCAATCTTGATTTCTTCCGAGTCCGTGTATCCGTCCCCATCGGAGTCCTGGGAGAATGGATTTGTGCAAAATTTAAAGATTTCATCTCTATCGGAGACTCCATCATTATCATCATCTTCATCCGTGGAATTAACCCCGCCGGAGCCATCATGATCCTCGCCCAAAGCAAGAGCGACTGATGAATGGTAAGTCCTTGAGATGATCTTGGATCCAGAACGGAACTGGAAATAGATGTTGGCGTAATCACCGTCATTCAAGCCGCTGATATCGAGATCAAATGGCACGGCCTCTCCAAATCCCGGGAGGGTTGTCCAGGGCTCAAGTCCCGTGAATGGACCATTGGAAAGCCGATACTGGACCGCATTTTCACGAGGGAGCAACTTTACCGCGACTTTCTTACGATCGGTCTTGCCCTGGCCACTGTTGATCACGATGGATCCGTGAGGTTCAGCCGGCTTGCTTCGTGCAATTCCGCTCACTTCGCGCGAAATGGGAGTGGCCGCCTCACCATCAGGGCTCAGAGCCCGGAACTTGTAGAAGTAACGTTTGCCATCATTCAGACCTTCATCGTGTAAACTGGTGACCAATCCTTTCATATCCAGGGTTTTAATCAGCGTCGAAGCATCAGCATCGAACCCGGAAATGGTACTGCGGAAGATCTCCATTTTCCCGTAGGCGGGATCATCCGGAAAATGGAGAAGAAGTGCATCCGGTTTCAGATTTCGTGAATCTCCATGAGCATCAGAGGTTTTGATTACGGCAACCGGAGCCAGATTGGGAAACGGATCGTCCC
>CALFSW010000375.1 GCA_937916505.1 uncultured Verrucomicrobiales bacterium
TCCTTCTTCCGAATCAACACCGGAATCACCGGCTGCACCGTCGTCACCTTCTCCACCACCATTGGTTGCACCTTCTCCACCAGAAGATCATCCAACATCACCCCGCTCTTCCCGGGGCTCGTCGTCCGGAATCTCAACTTCTTCGTTCCTCTCGGCAAAGCCACCTCCACATATGTCAAAAAACCACCCACCCGAATCACCTTGTCCCCCGTATAGAGCTCCTGCCACTTCCCCTCACGTTCTCCTTCAATTCGAAATTCAAACGGCCCCCGGCTTGTCCAACGCTCTGCCCAGAACGACAAATGCCTCTCTTCTTGAGCATCCCCTTTCAAGACGACTTCCACCACCCGCTTTTCTCCACCAAAGATCCTCAGCGAATGCTGACCGCTTTTGGCATGACCCCGGTGAACCTCCACATCCCCGGCAGGTGCCGACCATTCGCCCACCTCATTCGCCAGCGATTCAAAAGCTCCCGCCTTGCTCTCCTCAAATCCCTCTCCCCAACTCGCAAATGTCCCAGCCCACAACACCGCACAAACGAAACGTTTCATTGCCATCCATAATACCGTGAACCCCGCCCGCTGCACCTTGCTTTATCTGGTCTTATTCACATACCACTCTCGAGAGGCGCCATAAAACCGACCCGGTTCGATGGTCTGCCTCAGGTCCACTCACCCCATCCTTTGCCACCGCCCCCGCCTTTTCACCCGCCCGAAATAGTTCCACAGAAGAAAAATCCGACCTTCAAATCTCTTGGTCTGGTCCCCCAACCAGTTAGCCTCAAGTCATGTCACGGATCCCAAATCGCCAGTCTCTTCCCGCCCAGGCGGCCCGGATCATTCGAGAAATGATCTCCTCCGGCGACTTGCAGGGTCTCCTCCCCGGCGAACGCACCCTTGCTTCCCAGCTCCAAATTGGACGCGACACCCTTCGCGCCGCCCTCACCTTTCTCGAAGCCGACGGCATCATCTCCCACAACGAACAGGGCAAACGCCGCCGCATTCTCACCACTGCCGGAAAATGCCGCACCGCCACCAAACGCATTGCCTTCCTCTCACCCAAAAGCCTCGCCCAGCTACCACCCTGGATGCTCGTCGAATTCGACTCCCTCCGCGACTTCCTCCACCAACGGGGCTACCGCCTCCAGCTTCTCACCCCCGGTCTCTTCCACCTCAAGAATCCCGCTCGTAAACTCGAGAACCTCCTCAGCGATACCGACGCCGACGCATGGATCCTCTATCAGTGTCCCGGCACCATCCAACAATGGTTCAATCAACAAAAAATCCCCGCTCTCATCCGCGGCTATCCCTCCCCGGGCATCACGATCCCTTTCATCGATGAAGACTGGGAAGCCGCCGCCTATCACGCCGGAACACTCTTAAAACGCCAGGGCCATCAACGGATCGGCCTCCTCATGCCGGACTCAAAATTGGCGGGACTGGTCGCCACCGAAAGAGGCCTCCGCCAAGCCTCTTCTAATACCAACACCATCATCCCCATCATCGAGAAAGGGAGTGCTGAAAATGTCGCGCTCACCCTCGCCCGTATCCTTCGTCTTGAAGATCCGCCCACCGCCATCGTCGCCACCCGGTCCCGGCACACCCTCTCCATCATTTCCTGGATGGCCCAACAACAACTCTCCATCCCACGGGACCTCTCTCTCATCACCATCACTTCCGAACCTTGGTTCGAGCACCTCCTCCCCAAGCCCAGCCATTATTTCTCCGACCCCGCTCAGCTCGCCCGCACTGTCGTCCGCCACATCCTCCCCATCGCCCAAGGGAAAACTACAACTTCCCCCCAAAAACTCCTCATCCCCGAATACATCGCCGGAGGAACCGTCGCCAAGCAGTAGCGAGAGAAAGCGACGCCCCCTTCCACTCATTTCGTCCTCCAAGCCTGGAAATCAGCCCGCAAACTGGTTTGCAATTAAAACCATAGTAATTGCCCAGCCTAATTAACCCCTTTCGTCCATTATCCCTAGGCTGCTCCAAGTCGAGCCCTCTTCAAACCGATTGAAATCATGAAATTAAAACACGCAATTGCAGCTCTTGCTGCGACAAGCCTTGCCGCCAATGCGGCTTCTGTTGTCACCTCCTACGGCACTGTCACCGGCGCCAGAGACGGCAACCAAGCAGGCCCCATGTGGGGGCAATTTGTCACTCCCGACATTGGTGCTGCCCCGGCAGGCCCTCACGGAACCCTGTATCTTCAGAACTTTTCCTATCAGGCCGCTGACAATATCGAAGGTGCGGCCCCAACCGGCTCCGTTTATCTGCACGCCTACACGACCTTCACCACCGATGGTGGAGGAGCAATCACCGGAATCGGTGGATTCACCGCCGTCTCTACTTCGACTCTCGACCTCTCCACCGTTACGAATGACGCAACCATGGCTTGGACGTTTGCGGGGAACGATGCATTTGACGCGGCCACTTCCTACATCTTCGTACCGTCAACCAGCGCCACCGAAGTTACTATTGCTGATACTTCAAGCTTAGTGGGAACCAATTACGCCCTCGATACCGGCGAGCTCTACACCGGCGGTGATTCACTCCGCGGAAACGGTGCAAACAGCGGTTGGGATCAGCACTTTGAAGCAAACTTCGACACCGTCGCCGTTCCCGAGCCTTCGTCCTCACTCCTTCTCGGACTTGCTGGTCTTGCTCTCATGGCTCGTCGCCGCAAGTAGACGAGTTTCCTTTGATCTGATCAAACGATCATTCATGTCCGCTTCCTCCTCAAGGGAAGCGGACTTTTTTTCACCGTTCCACTACCCGTATCCCAGCCTGTGTTCTTTACCGCTGGACCTGCCTCCCTATCATTGGGTCGTGGAAAACAGGTTCATTTTCATGCTCTCGAAAAATAAATCCATCAATCGAGCGATCCTACTTTGCTCTCTGGCTTCGCTCGTCCTCTTCACTACCCAATGCCGAAACGAGGAAAAAGTCGCCAAGGATGAACAAAACAAGGCCATTCAGGAGCTCGTCCGCGATGAAGAAGCCGTTCTTAAGATCACAACTCTCGCTTCGCAGATCGCTGATGCTTTCAAGAGTGGAGAGATCATCAGCCCCAAGACCCGATCTCTCTTCGCCACCGAAGTCGAATCCATTAATCCTCTCCCGCCGGGACCCGGGCAGGAGGAGAAAGCCCGCCCTCATGGGATTTCTGAAAACAAATGGCACATGGCCGAGCCCCAAACTCTCTCAGTCGAAGAAGCCAAAAACCCAGGTATCTGGACCGAGGTCCGTAATCGCTTCGACAAAGTCACTCACGCATCCTTTGGCTTCATCTCCGGAGAATCAACCGACGGAAAACTCCTCAAATCGATTCTCAAGTTCGACGCCAAGGGGACCAGCTCAAATCAGTCCGCACTAGGCCTTAAGGCTAAGATTGCCGTCGATTGGATTCACGTCGACGACACTTGGAAGATCAAAACCTGGCATACAAAAAGCCTGGGGATGATGCGCAGCAAGGAACTGATGTTCAGAAACCACATGACGGATCTCTTCAGCTCAACAGACTACCAGTTGGCCACCCGAAGTCTCCATGAGGAAATGCTCACTGAATTCATCATTAAGAATGAGATCATCCTGCCGCCTGGCGGATATGGCCCCTATTTTCAACCGGAATCAGGCTACCAACACCCTGCGGTCTCAGTGGTGGATATCAACCAGGACGGTTGGGACGATCTTTTCATCACCTCACTCTGGGCACCCTGCCAACTCTGGATCAACGAAAGAGGACTCAATTTCACCGAACAAGCCCAAGCTTATGGACTCAATGTCAGAGCCTGCTGCACCTCGGCCATCTTTGCTGATCTCGACAATGATGGAGACCCCGATCTCATCCTGGGACGCAGCCTTGAGCGAAGCCAAATTTTCTGGAACGAGAATGGATCCTACAAAGCAAGCCCCACAGAATTGCCCTATCTGGTGACTTCCGTCTCAGTGGCAGATTGTAACAACGATGGTCTTCTCGACATCTACCTCTGCACCTATGGACCAAGCGGCACCGCTGCACAGGGTAACTCGGAATGGATCAACAGGTTTCTCCCGGCTGACAGTCACTCATCCTTTCATGCTGCCCTCGCGGGAGGACACCGCTACTACGACCAGGCCGGCCCCCGCAACTACCTGCTTCTGAATCGTGGTAAGCGCAGCTTCGAAACCGCCCCGCCCCATCCCTCAATCGATCAGTATCATAACTCCTACCAAGGCTCATGGACTGACTACGATAAGGACGGCGATGCCGATCTCTATGTTTGCAATGACTTCGCTCCCGACGCTCTTCTAAGAAACGAAGGCGTCGATGAAAACGGGGTGCCGCGCTTCACTGATCTCTCCAAAGAACTCTCCGGCGACACCATGAAAGGCTTTGGAATGGGTGCCTCCTGGGGTGATTTCGATAACGATCTCCTCCCCGATCTTTTCGTCACCAACATGTATTCCAAAGCTGGCAAGCGCGTCCTGTCCCGCTTCGACAACGTCGACGACCGACTCCACTTCTCTGCGAGAGGAAACCTCCTCTTCAAACAAGAGGGAGGGAAATTTCACCAACTTGCCGGAGAAAGTAACGCCTTCCCCGTGCATCAGGGTGGCTGGGCCTTCGGAGGCCAATTTATCGATGTCAACAACGACGCCTGGCTCGATCTCTATGTCCCAAATGGATTCTACACCGCTCCGAAATCAGTCGCATCAGAGGTCGATCTCTGAAGTTGCTTCTGGCGCACGGTCGTGCGCACGGACCCAAACAAGGATCGCAACTTCGTTCATTCGAAAGAATGGGAGTCATCCGGGAAGCTCAACTTCTACGACACTGATAAGGACGGCAAAAGAACATCAAACTCCTTCAGCGGAAACGAAAGAGACAATCTCTACCTCAACCGTGACGGAAAATCCTTCCTGGCTGTTTCGGCAATCTCCGGGCTCGACCTCATTACCGACGGGCGCTCCTTTGCCTATCTGGACTACGACCGGGACGGTTGGCTGGATGTCGCCGTCGCCAGCGCCAATGCCCCCCAACTTCAACTACTCCGCAACGAGATTGGAAATTTGATGACCCAGACAAGCAATCAGGTGACTCTGAGATTGATCGGCAGCAACACAGAGAACACGCCTTCCCCCGCTTCCTCCAATCGGGATGGCTACGGAACCAAGATCACCGCGACTCTGGAAAGCGGACTAGTGATCTATCGCGAACATCTCTGCGGGACGGGAATGGCTGCTCAGAATTCCAACAAAATGCACCTTGGCTTGGGAGCCTCCCAATCGATCAAAAAATTGGAGGTCGTTTGGCCATCGGGCAAAACACAAACGATTCAAAACATCCCGGCGGGAGCAACCCATGAAGTTCGTGAGAAAAATAAATAGGTCTCATTGGCTCTTCTGCGTACCTTTGACCGGGATCATTTCACTCGGTGGCTGTAAATCCCAAAGCGACAAAAATGAACAGGACAACTCAAGCCTGACGCCCCAACAATCACACCAAGCCATGATCGAGCAGCTGGCGGATATCGCGGAGAGATCCCAATCCGACAATGAGTATTTTGGGGATCGTCGTCAGAAACAACTCCTCGGCCAAGTAGAGCGGGCCCAAGACAAGGCCGCGGCAGATCTCTTACTTTCGCTCGGGCTTGCCGAATTGAATCTTGGCAATGTGAGACAAGCAATTCAACACATGGAACAGGCACTTGGCGTCGTAGAAGATGATTCCAAATCAGGAGTCAGACGGAGTGACGTTCTTTACTGGCTTGGGGTGGCCAGTCTTCGCCTTGCTGAAACCGAGAACTGCTGCGCCCAAAACACGCCGGACAGTTGCATTCTACCAATCAAGGATGGTGGCATTCATACTAAGCGAGAGGGATCGAGTAAGGCCGTCAACTATTTCACCGAAGTGATCCAAGCCACTCCTCGAAAATCTGAAAGTAATGTTCGGGCTCGCTGGTTGCTCAACATCGCATCCATGACCTTGGGAGAATACCCCGCGGGCGTCCCTATTCAATACCGGCTGGATCCCGCCTATTTTAAATCAACCGTTCAGTTCCCTCGCTTCAAGAATGTTTCGAAGCAACTCGGGCTGGACACCTTCAGCTGTGCAGGAGGAGTGATCATTGATGATTTCGACAATGATGGAGACTTTGATGTCGTCGTCTCTGATTCGGATCCAGGTGTTCCTCGAGATCCCCTCGGACCTTCCGAAGCAACGACCGGAGGTCAACTGAGGTTCTACGAAAACAAAGGAGCAGGAATTTTTTCCGATCAGACCGAAGCTGCCAATCTGACGGGAATCATCGGCGGCTTAAACATCATGCAGGCCGACTTCAACAATGACGGGTGGCTCGATATCTTTGTCCCTCGCGGTGCCTGGTTTAAAAGCAATGGCAGGCATCCAAACTCATTGTTGCGTAACAACGGCGATGGCACTTTTACCGATATCACCCTGCGCGCAGGGCTCGCTGGGATCAACCAACCCACGCAAACGGCATCGTGGGCTGATTATGATTTAGACGGCGACCTCGACCTTTATATCGGCAATGAACGCCAGAACCACGACCCACCAAGTCAACTCTTCCGCAACAATGGCGACGAAACGTTTACCGACGTCGCGCGGGAAGCCGGTGTGACCAACGATCGTTTCGCCAAGGCCGTGGTCTGGGGCGATTATGATCACGACAGCCACCCGGACCTCTATGTCTCGAATTTCGGAGCAAAGAACAGGCTCTACCACAATAACGGCGATGGCACTTTTACGGACCTCGCCGAAAAGCTCGGTGTTGCAGGGCCCACGGTAAGCTTCCCTTGCTGGTTTTGGGATTTTGATAACGACGGTCAACTCGATCTCTACGTCACTTCATACGCCGCAAAGATGGATGACGTCGCGGCCCATGCCCTGAAATACGACATCGATATCGAGAAAGCGAAGCTCTACAAAAATACCGGAAACGGATTTCAAGATATCGCGGAGGAAATGAACATTACCGCGCCAAGCTCACCAATGGGGGCGAACTTTGGCGACCTCAACGGAGACGGTTATCTTGATTTCTATCTCGGCACCGGTTGGCCTGAATACGATGAAATCATGCCTAACAGAATGTATCTCAGCCGCGCAGGCAAGGGCTTTGACGATGTCACCATGGCCGGCGGATTTGGGCACCTCCAAAAAGGACACGGCATCGCTTTCGCGGATCTCGATCAAGATGGTGACCAGGATGTCTTTGAAGAAATGGGTGGTGCCGTAAAGGGCGACAACTACTTCAACGCCTTATGGGAGAACCCGGGGTTTGGTAGTAACTGGATTGCCATCAAGCTTGTCGGCACGAAGACGAACCGATCTGCCATCGGCGCCCGCATACGTATTGATCTTGAGGAAGGGAACAAGACCCGTTCGATTTATCGCCACATCAACAGCGGCGGCACCTTTGGCGCGAACCCCTTGCAAAAAAATATCGGCCTGGGCCAAGCCCGTAAAATCAAGCGACTTGAAATTGAATGGCCAACTTCCGGAACGAAACAAACATTCATTGAGGTGAACGTGAATCAAACGATCTCAATTATTGAGGGAGTTAATGAAATCACCTCCATCCTGCGAGAGTGAGCCGGGGCATCCCCCCCCCACCCTGCCAAATCAAATCCAATAATTTTCTAACGCGTTTCATTTTTTCTCCCCGTTCTTTTTCTCGAACATCTCCAAATGCGGCCAACGAAACCCCTTCTGCTTGCGATAGGCCATTTTCACCCGGTGCTTCAGTTGCTCCTCCTGAAAACGATCACGATTCTCCTTCTTCAGAAACGGATCACCAATCTCCCTTTGAAAACTCTCCATCGCCTCCAACAATTCTTTTCTCTTTTCCCGGAGGTCCTTCCGCTCAGCCAGATTCTCCCATTCATACGGATCTTTGTCCAAATCATACAATTCCCACTCAGGCGGACGCACAAACGCGTCTACTTTCTCATCATCGGGCAGCTTGCTGTTCACATAACGAGACACCGCGAGGTGGTTCACGTGCCGGTAGGGATTGTAGATTAACTTGTAGCGCTCGTCCCGAATCCCAAATTGCAAATAGAGCAGATTGGGCGACGACCCGGTCGTGAAAGTCTGAATATACTTTCGACCTTCTCGCTCATTCCGATCCAGCGCCAACAAACTCCGCCCGGGAAGTTCATCCGGAATGTCCATTTTACAAAGCTCCATCATGGTCGGCAAAATATCGATCGTTGAAACCATTCCCTTTTCCACCGTCCCGGCTGAGAAGATCTTCGGGTAATTCACAATCATCGGAATCCGGGAGCCACTCTCATAAATACTCCCCTTCGCCCTCGGAAAATCAGCTCCGTGGTCAGCAATGTAAACAATGAGAGTGTTCTCCCGCACCCCCAGATCATCCATCTCCTTCAAGACCATTCCGATTCCCTCATCAAGTCGATTCATGCAATTGAAATAATTCATGATCTCCTTTCGCAATCCCGGACTGTCCGACCCGATCCACGGGAACGGCTCCACTGGCTCCGTCACTAGAACCGATGGAAACCCGTTTTTTGACTTCCCCACAAAATTTCGGTGTGCATCAGCATAGTTGATGATTAAATGAAATGGTTTCTTTGCCTCCTTCGCCTTCCTCATCACCGCCTTCGCCTGCTTGGCGTATTCCTCAATGCCGATCGTCTTTCCGAAATTCGAATTTCTGATCGCCCGATGATCGATGTGATCCTCCACCAGCCGTTCCGGATTCACATGTGTCTTACCCAGAAAACCGGTATAATAACCGGCTTCCTGAAAATAGGCCGGCATTGTCTTAAAATCACGCCACATCGCAAACTTGTGCGTTGCCAATCCAATATGTCCCGTTTGTCGCGTATACAGCCCGGTCAAAAATATCGCCCGCGACGGACTGCAAACTGAATAAGGAACATAGGCCCGCGTATAACGAACTCCCGACTTGGCCAATCCATCCAATGCCGGAGTTTGCACCCTCTTCTCGCCATAGCACCCGATGTGCTCGCTGTTATCTTCTGAGACAATGAACAAGACATTCGGTCGCCCCTTGACCAATGAACATGTCAATGACACCAGAATAAAGAATCTTAAAATAGGCACCCTTAACCCCTAGTCCATAGAGAGGGCAAAACACAAGAACCACTACTGGACTATGCAGCAAACCACTCATTCAGAGTCCTCGTTTTCAAGCTGAATCAATCTAGCATTAACCCATCAAAACAACGCTCATCATCTTCAACCTTCTGATCCTCGCGATCCTTCCCATCCTGGCTCGAGAACAAACAAACATCATCGCCATCGTCGCCGACGATTTGGGTTACGGCGACCTCGGATTCACCGGTCACCCAAAGATCAAGACTCCTCATCTTGACAAACTCGCCAAAGGCGGCGCCATTTTCACTCACTTCTATTCCCCCGCCCAGGTCTGCTCTCCTTCCCGCGCCGCGACCATGACCGGACGAATGCCGCACCGCCACGGGATTTACAGCTTCATCGGTGGAAGTTCTGGCAACCTGACCCACCTCCCAAAATCCGAAATCACGATCCCGCAACTTCTTCGAAAAAACGGCTACCAAACCGCCATCGTCGGCAAGTGGCACAACTCCCTCATCGAAGTGCAGATGCAACGAGACAAGACAGGCAACAAGGACATCCCGGATATGGAACACTACGGATTCGACTACTGGTTCTGCTCGGATGACAACGCCAAAATCCGCAATAAACCCGGATGGATTCGCAGCGGGAAAATGGAAGGAACCAAGAACGGCCTCGCTGCCAACATCATCGGATCCGAAGCCGTCCACTGGCTCATCAAAGAGCGCAATCCCGACAAACCTTTCATTCAGTTCGTCCACTTCTACGAACCTCATTGGTATGTCGATGCGCCCGAAGAAATCACTCGTCGTTATCTCGGTAAAACCACTCAAAATAAAAACGAAGCAATCTACTTTGCCTCTGTCACCAATAGTGATGCCGAGATTGGCAAAATTCACCGCACCCTCAAGGAACTCGATCTCGAGAAAAACACCCTCATCCTTTTCACCTCCGATCACGGACCCGCGAAGCTTGGAGAAGGAAAAAGAGATCGCAACTACGGAACCGCCACCCCCTACCGCGGTCACAAATACGGTCTCTGGGATGGCTCCATCCACACCCCGGGTCTGGCCTAATGGCCGGAGTCCATCACGCCAAATACGATCATCAAAAATCCCGCCGGAGCCATTGATTGGCTTCCCACCATTTGCGAGATCACCAACACACATGTCCCTGATCATCTGGAACTCGATGGCCAAAGCCATCTCCCCCTCCTCCTCGGAAAGAACCTCGATCGAAGAGAGCCCCGCCAGTGGCATCACTACAATACCAACTTCATCTCCGCTCCGAACCCCAATGCCGTCATGAGAATCGGCGACTATGTCATCTGCGGATTCTACGCCCCGGAAACCCAACTCAAACGCTCGAGCTGGAAAGAAGCCCACCTCACGAAAGTAAAAAACGGGAGGCTCGTTCGCTTCCAACTCTTCAACATCATCTCCGACCCGACCCAACAAACCGACCTTTCGCACAAAGAACCGCAACGATTCTCGCGGCTCAAAGCCCAACTCACTTCCGCCCACCGGGAAATGCAGTCTCAAGCAATGGGCTGGAAAGGAACCCAAGCAGTCAAAACTCTGGCATCCCATATTTCACCTCCCCGCATTGTCGCCACGCCACCCGCCGATGCCGGACGCGGGCTCATCCGGGTCGGCAACACAGAGATCCGTCACTACCCTGGAAAGGACGGTACCCATTTCCTCCAATCCCTCGACAATGGCGAAACCTGGAAATCCGTCGCATCCCCCGCATCCTATCCAAACGCGACCTGCATGAGCAAGGAATCACCCGCCATTACTCA
>CALFSW010000376.1 GCA_937916505.1 uncultured Verrucomicrobiales bacterium
CTTCGATAGCAGGCGCTTCTTTAGGTCTCTTCGCGGGCGACCGCTCCTCAGGTGCGGGCCATTCGGGAGCATCCGCCATGACACTTCGGTAAATGGCTGCGGCTTGGTCTTTCAATCGCGCGGCGAGTTCGGGGCGCTTCAGTGCAATATTCTCTTTCTGACTCGGATCCTTGGAGAGGTCATACAGTTGGACACGTCCAAGTCCGCTCTTTTTGAGCTCGGGGATCCAGGACTCCTGGAAGTAATACAATTTCCGGAATTCCGCCCTCAGTCGATTGGCTTCGGGATTGGCAAAGTTCCCGTTGAACATACGGGAGCGAAAATTCATTCCGCCCAGCTCTTTCTCGAGATCATCGCCGAGGACTTCTTTGACTTGCTCCATAAGCCGATCGGCGGTTTTGAAGTCGATTGGCGATTTTGCGGTGGAAGAGGCGAAAAGGGTGTGGCTCCCCACTCTTATGACCATGCTTGCATCACTCATCACAACGAGAGGTTGATGCCGGGAGAAGGTTCCCGTTCCAGTGAGCAGAGGCGCGAGGTCGGAGCCGTCGAGATGGACTTCCTCGGGTTTGTCGATGCCGATCAGCCCGCAGAGGGTCGGCAGCAGATCGACCGCTCCGGCCGGCTCATCCTCGACCCGGCCGCCGGGGATCCCGTCTTTCCAGTAAACGATGCCCGGGACGCGATGCCCGCCTTCGAAGAGTGCTCCCTTCTTGCCGCGCAGTTCCCCGTTTCTCTCCTGCAGGTAGCTGCCGTTGTCGGAGGAATAGATAATGATGGTGTTGTCCAGCTCGCCAAGTTTTTCGAGCTTGGCAACGAGTCGACCGATGGCCCGATCCGTGTTGTCGATGGTGCCACTGTAGATTGCTTCCCGTTCGTTGAGCGCGCCATACCGGGAAACGATCTCGTCGGGCGCCGCGATCGGGTCGTGGGGTTCGTTGAACCAGAGATTGAGAAAGAAGGGCTCGTCGCCGTCGCGCTTTTGGTCGAGCCAGGTGAGAGCCTCGTCGACGACGATCTGGCAGGAATAGCCTTTTATGGTTCCCGCGCGCTTTCCGTTGCGAAGGAAGTTGGTCGGATTCTTGTGACTCGGGCCCGGGCCGTTGACGACGCCGAACCAGTAATCGAAGCCATGGTCGGCGGGAGTGGGATTGTTGCGATTTTGGACGGGCATGCCGAGGTGCCATTTACCAAAGTGAGCGGTGCCGTAGCCTTCGTCTTTCAGGACTTCGGCGATGGTCGTTTCGCTCTTCAGGAGATGCATCCGGTGAAAGCGCTCGTCGAGAACAGAGTAGACACCGGTGCGAGGATTAAGGCGACCTGTGAGATAAGTAGCGCGCGAGGGGGAGCATGTTGGGGCGCCCGAGTGAAAGTCGATGAAGCGCACGCCTCCGGCGGACAGCTTGTCGAGGACGGGGGTCTTCACCGGACCGCCGTAACAACCGAGGTCGCGGTAGCCGAGATCGTCGACAAGAAGGGTGACGACGTTTGGCCGTTTGTCTTTGCCAAACCCGGGCAATGCCAGCAGCAGGAAGGAAAAGAATGTGAGAACGTGTTTCACAGTTAGATGGATATTCTCAATGATGATCACTCCGACTGGACGCGAAATTTGAAATTGGAAACGCTTCCCTCTTTCCCAACCGTGACTTTCTGGATCTGCTCACCCATCTTTTCATGCCAGGCTGCAATCTCGTAGTCTCCCGGCGGAAGATCGGAGATCTCAAACTCCCCTTCTGCATTCGTCACCGCGTAAAACGGATGATCCATGACCCACAAATGAGCTTCCATCCAACGATGGAAATCGCATTTCAGAGTGATCGGCCCTTCGGGTTGATCGAATGTTTTTTTACGCTCGGGTGTTCCTTGCGGCTGGGCGATGTTGAATTGGCGATTCTTCCTCGAAAGCGAGCGAACATTATGAATAAACGGGTCGCCGTTCTTCATCAGAAGCTCCTGACCAACGCGGACGCCCTGGACACGAGGATTGAAGATCGAGCCTTGTTGATCAAGGATAGCCGGCTTGGTTGGAGGTTTATATTCTCCAGCTGGTGGATTTTTTATGTAAACGAACACGTTGGCAAGACCACCGGATTTGCCAATGAGGACGCTCTCATCAAGTGGCTGGGTTTTATGGAGTTTACGGCTCGGCTCATCCATATGAATAGGACTCCGCCTCGGGTGCGGCCCTTCGAAGCGAATCGTCCCATTGAGCAAGGGCTTCGGTTCCGGGCCTTCAGTGTTCTTCGGCTTTGGCTTCTTCGTAACGTCAGTGACCTTGGCTTCGAGCACTAGATCACGGAAACGTTTGTCGCTCACATCATTCAAAGATTGCAGAAACGAAACCAATCCAGCGACTTCCGTATCGGTAATTTCCAAACCAGCATAAGCTTGGTCGCCACCAGCTGCCTTGGCCATCTTCCCCCGGATGATGGCCTGCAACTCGGCGCCGGTCTTGTTGTGAATACGCAAGGATCCTTTACCAGCCGAAAACTCCGGCCCGCTGTGACAAGCCATGCAGTTGGAGATCAACGGATTCCCTTCAGAGCCCAAGAACGACTTGAATCCCAGATACGCTGTGAGGTCCATTCCCGGTGGAAGTTTGAGTTGAATCCTCCCCTCCTGGTTGGCCAAGCGACCATGAATTCGACCCGCGAAATCCTTCGGTGATTCTCCCTCGCGAGCCTTGTCGGGAATTCGATTTACATAAACAAAGGCATCGAAGGGCGCGCGCTTCGGGCTATCAAGTCGATGAATCCCCGTTT
>CALFSW010000377.1 GCA_937916505.1 uncultured Verrucomicrobiales bacterium
GATCGAGAGGATCGGTTTCCCGGAACTCGTATCGGGTTGTGATCGCCCCGGTGACCTTGAGGAAATCTCCGCTGTTGGATGGCGGGGCGTCTGCCGCAGCTGGTTCGCCGGCGAGAACGGACGGGGTCAGCAAGATGCTGAGAGAAAGTTGTTTGAGTGTCGCGATGTATTTCATCGCATTTCGATTAGCTCGGAGTGTGCCATTATCGAGTAGTGGGAGGGTGCTTTTGAGGAGCGGGATTCATGCAACGGAAGTCGCCTTGGAAGTGGCGTGGGATTCCAATTCCAGACCCTTCTTATCCGTGTAGCCCATGGTGTCGCCGTCGGAAAAAACCCGGGTCGAACTCTTGAGGTGGGCCCGCTGTTCGAGGAAGGCGAGAAGGTGTTCGCGGTATTCAAAGAATTTGGGATCCTGATAAACCACTTCACGGTTGCGCGGACGTGCAAAGTCGATCCCGAGGATTTCGCCGACACCGGCCTTTGGGCCGTTCGACATCATCACGCAACGATCGGCCATGAAGACGGCTTCATCAACATCATGGGTCACGATCATCGCGGTGAGTTTTTCGCGGGCGAGGATCTCGATGATGACGTCTTGAAGTTCCATCCGGGTGAGGGAGTCGAGACGGCCAAAGGGCTCGTCCAAAAGAAGGACTTTCGGTTGCAGGGCGATGGCACGGGCGATGCCGACCCGTTGCTGCATCCCACCGGACATTTCGGCGGGGTATTTTTTCATCGAATCGGCGAGGCCGACGACGGCGAGTGAATGTTCGACGATTTGCCTTCGCTCCGCTTTGGTGGCATGCGGGTAGACGTTTTTGACTCCCAGCATGACGTTCTGGAAAGAGTTCATCCAGGGCATGAGGCATGGGGATTGAAAGACGACAGCGCGGTCCGGTCCCGGAGAATCGATCTCCTTGTTTCCCACGATGATGCCGCCTCCCGAGATTTCATTCAGCCCGGCGAGCATGGTCAGGACGGTGGATTTACCACAGCCGGAATGCCCGATGAGGGAGATGAATTCGCCTTCCCGGATGTTGAGATTGAAGTTCTCGACAACGCGAAAGTCTTCACCATAGGGATTGGGATATTCCTTGATGAGGTTTGAGATCTCAACAGAGCGCCGAAGCGCGGCGGGATCGGGCATGAGTTCGAGGGAAGACATCGTAAGAAGGTTTAAGCCGCCGTGGTGGGCTGGTTGTTTTTGTTCTTGAGGCGGATGTTTGCCGAGGGGAGGGCGAAGTCGCGCGGGCGAATATCAGGCATGGGAATGAGGGGAGTCTTTTGATCGTTTTTGGAGTTCTTGTTCAGTCCCATCATGAAAAGAGTGATTTGGGTTTTGAGGCGCATGAACTCGGGGTGGTCATTGAGAGTACGGCGCGCACGCGGGCGCTCCATGTTGACTTTGAATTCATCGGCGAGGGTGGCTCCGGGTCCCATGGTGAGGGGGGCGATGCGGTCCGCCATGAGGACTGCTTCGTCGACATCGTTGGTGATCATGACGACAGTGCGTTTGTCGTTTTCCCAGATGTTGAGGATTTGGTCCTGAAGCTCGGAGCGAGTGAGGGCATCGAGAGCGGAGAGCGGTTCATCGAGGAGGAGAACCTCGGGATCGAGCGCAAGAGTGCGGGCGAGGGAAGCGCGCTGGCGCATTCCTCCTGAAAGTTCGTGGGGCTTTTTGGTGCCGGCGTGGTCGAGTTTTACCATTTTGACGTAGTGCTCGATCTTGTCGGAAACCTCGGATTTCGACATTTTGGGGAAGACGGTTTTGATGGCGAGTTTGACGTTGTCGTTGACCGAGAGCCAGGGAAGGAGGGAGTAGTTTTGAAACATCAAACCGCGATCGGGTCCGGGGCCGTTCATTTCTTTTCCATTGATCAAGACCTGTCCGGTGGTGGGTTTTTGAAGGCCGGCAAGAAGGGAAATGAGGGTGGATTTTCCGGCGCCGGAAAATCCGATGACGGCGACGAATTCGTTCTTCTCCACGGTGAGATTGAGGTCTTTCAGGACATCGACCCGATTGGAGGGCGGGCCAAAGGAGACCGAGCAGTTTTTGAGTTCGAGCATGGCTGTGGTTAGATTGCGGTGGGCGATCCTTCAAAGGAGACGAGGCGTTGGAAGACGATCATGATGCGGTCGAGAAGGAGCCCGATGATTCCCACGACAAAGACGACGACGAAGAGCTTGGCAAAGGAGTCGGAGGCCCCGTTGTTGAATTGATCCCAGACAAATTTTCCAATGCCTTCTGAGGAGGAGAGAAGTTCGGCGGCAATGAGAACCATCCAGCCGACTCCGAGGGAAATTCTGAGGCCCGCAAAAATGAGAGGGAGGGCCGAGGGAATGACAATTTTGAAGAGGCGGGGCCAGAATCCGAGCTTGAGAACACGGGCGACGTTGAGGTGATCTTTGTCAATGCTCGCGACTCCGAGGGCGGTGTTGGCAAGAGTGGCCCAAAGTGAGCAGAGGGCCACGGTGATGGCGGAGGCAATGAAAGCGGGATTGATGTCGTAGTGGTTCAAAATCCAGGCGTCTTCCCAAAGCCAATCCATGAAGGCGCTGTCGTCGGGAGAGGGGACGACGGCACTGGCGATGATGAGGCAGATCGGGAGCCAGACGATGGGTGAGACCGGCTTAAAGATGGCAATGAAAGGCGTCATTGCGGCCATGAAGGTCGAGTTCAGCCCGCAGAGGATGCCGATCGGAATTGCGATGAAAGCTCCGATGAGGAATCCGGCGAAGACGCAAAGGATGGAACGCTTGATTTGGTAGCCAAGGGTCTTGGGGCCGGCGTAGACGGACTCTTCGGTCTTTACGAGACGGGACCGCGCTTTCGCGATCTTCCCGGCAGCCTTGACCGCCTCGGGACCAGTGAGAGTGAGAAGGACCCTGGCATCTTCCTGAATTTTGGCTTGGGCGGTTTCGATCTTGAGTCCTTTGTTCTGGGTAGTGAGCTGGTCGATTTGCTTTTGCAGGAATTGCCTTTCTTCCGCGGCGCGGGTTTGCGCAAAGAGGGCTTTGGCAACATCATCGGATTTTTCGTCTTCGATTTCCTTGATCTCTTTGGCGAGTGTTGCGAGTTCTTCCTTCTCAAGGTCGGTCTTGTCGGTGTGGTCTTTGACTTCCTTCATGAAGTTTTCATAAGCAGTCTCATTCCCGGGAGTCAGGGTGTCGGCAAGTGCGGCGAGAGAGGCTTTGCGAGCCGATTGGTTGGCGGAGTAGGACTTTTTCAGTGCGTCACGCCTGCTGGTCATTCCGCTGGTTCGTTTCTTGATGACTTCGGCGTATTGGGCTTTGGCGCCCCCGACCTGATCGGTGGCGGCCTTGACGATGGGGTCCATTTTACCGAGGCGGGCTTGTGCTTTTTTAAGCGCCTCGTCCCGCTCGGGGCCGGTCAGGGTGTAGGCTTCTTCCTTGGCTTTCTCGTAGTTGCCAAACTTGCTGATAGACTCTCCGGCTTTGAGAGTTTCAAGGGGGCCGGGAACGGAACCTGATTTGGTTTTGACGACCGTTGAGCCATAGGCCCATAAAAAGATGAAGAGGATGATCGCGCAAATCGGGATGAGAATCCACTGGCTGATTTTCTTCATCTGGACCCGTGGTTCTTCTCCATAGCAGAGGCGAACCACAGGAGAAAGAAAGGTGAGTCCCGAGACATCGATGGCCTTGAGGATGGGATACTTGATCTTCGAAAAGAATTTCATGTGAGCGAAAATCATTAACGCAGGTCCTGGTCCATCCTGCGGGGAACTTCACTCATTGTTTGAATGAGGGAACTTCACTTACTGTTGAAAAACGGAGCCTTGACCATTGAGCTGGAAAGATTGTTCCGGGTGGGATGAAGAGTTTCTGAGTGCTGGAAGTATTTTGACCAGCGACTACCAGCCCACATAGAGAAGCCCCGGATCAATCCGGGGCTTCCAAAGTTCGGATGCAAAAGTTTTGTTGAACCTATTCCGGGTCCTTGTTTCCGATCTTGAAGCTGTTGAGGTATTGGATGGGCTCTTTGCCGTCATAGGTGTTGCCATCGATGAAGTCGCTTGTGACTGCTTTGAAGCCATCGGTCTCCCAGGGGACATCCTCTTTGGCAATCAATCCGTCTTCGAGGAGAAGTTTGGCGGCCTTCAGGTAGACATCGGGTTTGTAGACTTCCTTGGCGGTTTCGAGGTACCAGCTCTTTGCCTTGGTCTCGGAGATCTGACCCCAGCGCCGCATCTGGGTGAGGAACCAAATTCCGTCGGAATACCATGGATAGGTGCAGTGATTCTTGAAGAAGACATTGAATTCCGGCATGGCCCGCTTGTCGCTTTTTTGGAAGAGGAAGAAGCCGGTCATGGAGTTCTTGATGATGTCGAAAT
>CALFSW010000378.1 GCA_937916505.1 uncultured Verrucomicrobiales bacterium
TTTTGGCCGCTTTCTTCACTGCCTTTTTTGCCGGAGCCTTTTTGGCCGCTTTCTTCACTGCCTTTTTTGCCGGAGCCTTTTTGGCCGCTTTCTTGGCAGTCTTCTTTTTAACAACTTTTTTAGCCATGGGGTGGGTTGTGAGAATGGAGATCTTGATCCGGAATTTCGATTTCTCAGGGGCTCAAATTCCGGAAGGGTCGGGACACATAGGAGTTTTGTCATCGGGGCGCAAGCTGAAATTCCACCCGAATTTCACTATCTTCCCACCATGCTCTTGAATTCCAGCGTCATCCCCCTAGTCTGCCGCCTGCTTTATGGATCTTCCCTCAATCCTAGAATCCCTCCTCGTCGCATCGGAGGCTCCTCTCCCTTCATCGGAACTCGCCCGTCTCGTCCGCGCACGTGCAGCCGAGTTTTCCGAAGACTCCATCACCGAAAACCCTGAAAACGCTCCCGCTCCCGATAGCCCGGAACGTGTTCTCGATCTCGAAGCGCTGGCCCTCACAACCGAAGCAGAAGTCGCCACCGCCCTCTCCTTCTTAAATGAAACCTATGAAAAGTCCGGTCGTTCCTTCCTCGCCGCCAAAGGTGCCAAAGGCTGGAAAATTTACACCAAGGCCGATTACGCCGGTTTCGTAAAACTCCTCTTCCCGGGCCGCAAACCCGAACGCCTCAGCCCGCCTGCGATGGAAACTCTCGCCATTATTGCCTATCGACAGCCCGTCACCAAGTCAGCTCTCGAGGCCGTGCGTGGTGTCTCATGCGACGGCATGCTCCAAAAACTGCTCGACCGGGAGCTCGTCAAAATTTCCGGGCGCGCCGATCTCCCCGGCCGTCCCCTCCTCTACGCCACCACAGAACTTTTCCTCGAACATTTCGGAATTACCGATATCGAGGACCTGCCCAATATTGGAGAACTCCGGAAAGTTGAGCTCCCGGATGGAACCGAAGACGATGAAAAGAAAATAGAGGATTCGACTCCCACCCAGGATGCTGAGACCCAACTTGCCCTTTCAGCTGTCGAAAAACCCGCCGAACGGATCTCTTCAGAGGGGCCTCCGTCAAATGACCCTCCGGCCGAAGAATCTCTGAACGAAGAGGACTAAATTTTTAACTCAATCAGCTGGTAATCCAATCACTTCTCCCATGCCCCTCGACGATATCCGTAAAAAAATCGACACCATCGACAGCCAGCTGCTCGATCTCCTGTCCCAACGCGCCGACGCCGTTCATGAAGTCGGCGAAATTAAGAAAAAAGAAGGGCTCCAAATCTACGCCCCCGAGCGGGAAGACGCTCTCCTCAAGTCACTTGCCGCAAAAAACAAAGGTCGCCTCCCCGAGAAATCCATTCGTGCCATTTACCGCGAAATCATGTCTGCCGCCCTGGCCCTCGAGGATGACTTGAAGATCGCCTACCTTGGGCCGGAAGGAACCTGGACCCATCAGGCCGCCATCTCAAAGTTCGGCCACTCGGTCGCCTACACCGCCCAAGCCAACTTCGCGGAAGTCTTCGACCAAGTCGCCCGCGGCCATGCCGACTATGGCGTCGTTCCCATCGAAAACTCCACCGATGGAGCCATCGCCAGCACCCTCGATCTTTTCGTTGAATCCCACCTCCGAATTTGCGCCCAAATTCTCCTCCGCATCGATAACGGGCTCATGTCCGCCATCCCCCGCGAGGAAATCAAAACCCTCTACTCCCATCCCCAGGTTTTTGGACAGTGCAAACACTGGATCCTTCGTAATTTTCCTGAAGCCGACCTCGTCGAGACCTCCTCTACCACCAGAGCTGCCGCCATCGCCCGGGAACGCACCTCCGAAGGCGCCGCCGCCCTCGGAGGCGAACTTGCCGCGGAACTCAACGACCTCCAGATGCTCGAGCGTTCGATCCAGGACCGGGCCACCAACACCACCCGCTTTCTTGTCATCGGTGAAAAGACCTGCCCCTCCACCGGCAAGGACCGCACCAGTATCCTTTTTTCGGTCCACGACCGCCCCGGCTCGCTGGTCAAAGCTCTGCAGGCTTTCGACTCCTTCGCCATCAACATGTCCAAAATCGAATCCCGCCCCTCAAAACAGAAGGACTGGGAATACATATTTTACGTCGATCTGGCCGGACACTGCGACGATGACGAAGTGAAAGAGGCTCTCAATACCCTGGAAACCCACTGTTCCCTTGTGAAAATCCTAGGTTCCTATCCTGATCTCGACTCCTAGATCCTGGATTTCTGCTGGCCATTCCAAATCAGTCTGACAAATTCTCCCCAACCATGCTCCAACAAGGAATTCTTAATCCCGCCGTCAACGACCTCCTGGCCCGAATCCGCCACACCAACACCCTCGTCATCGCCGACTGGGCCTTCCCCTATTGGAACGAAATCGAAGTCGTCGACCTCTCCCTCACCCGCGGCATCCCCCTCATCACTGATCTTCTCGAGGTCCTAAAGGATAATTTCAAAGTCGGCCGGATTTGGCAGGCCGAGGAGTTCCTCTCAACCAACCCCGACGACGTCATCGCAAACTACGACGCTAAATTCGATGGATTCAAAGGTCTTCACCCCGACCTCGAAGTCACCCGACTCCCCCACAACGACTTCAAAAAACTCGTTCCAAACGCCATCGGCCTCATCCGGACCGGTGACACGTCTGCCTACGGCAACGTCATCCTCGAATCCGTTTAGTCACCACTTTCTCCACCTCTTTTCTCCATGAAATCCGCGATCACTCTCTCCCAGGTCCCCGAGGCCGCCGCCGGTCCTTTTGTCTTCCACCAGCCCCTCGCCGAAGGTTTCGCTGCCGCCAGGAAGCACGGCTACGATTCGGTTGAACTTTTTTTCCCGGGCCCGGATTTCATCACCGTCGATGAAGTGAAAGCCCTCGCTGCCGAACACGACCTCGGCATCGCCGCCGTTGGAACCGGAGCCGGCATGGTCAAACATGGCCTCTCCCTGACCGATCCTGATCCTGCCAGGCGTGAAGCAGCTCTTGAATTCATCATCAGGATGATCGACTTCGGAGGCCAGCTCGGCGCGCCCGCCATCCTTGGTTCAATGCAGGGGAAATGGGGTGGTGACATCTCCCGGGACCAGGCTCTCGGCTGGCTTGCCGGGGCCCTGAAAGCCGCCGGAGCAGCCGCCGCCAAATACGACGTTCCTTTTATTTACGAACCTCTCAATCGCTACGAGACCAATCTCATCAACCACCTCGCCGAAGGAGCGCAATACCTCGAGGACAACAATCTCGAAAACATCGTTCTTCTCGCAGACCTCTTTCACATGAACATTGAAGAGAGCGACGTGGCTCAAGCCATCATCGACGCCGGAAAGCACACCGGTCACGTTCACTACGCCGACTCCAACCGCTCCGCAATGGGCATGGGCCACACCGACCCCGCCCCCATCATTGCCGCTCTCAAGGAGGTTGGCTACAAGGGCTACCTCTCGGCCGAGGTCTTCCCCAAGCCTGATGCCGACGCCTGCGCGGCGCAGGAAATCAAGGCGATCAAGGAGGCCCTCGCCTAAACCACTCGTAAGATCCT
Source organism: uncultured Verrucomicrobiales bacterium (assembly GCA_937916505.1). Classification (GTDB taxonomy): domain Bacteria; phylum Verrucomicrobiota; class Verrucomicrobiia; order Verrucomicrobiales; family Akkermansiaceae; genus SW10. Next base: position 3,539 of record CALFSW010000378.1, read on the forward strand.
GGACGCCAATAGATAGAAAACATGCCTGCTTTCCGTCTCCAGTCGTTCCGAAAATCGTGGTAGCCAGGCAAGATTGTCCGCCTTGAATTGAATGGCGTCTTCGTCATTCAGCGAGCTGTAGACGAGCAACAAAAGAGCGACGTGATCCGGAGCGAGCGTTTGATAAGTTGCCGGGAGTTCCAGGAATCCCGAATCGAGCATGAACTGGATTCGCCCCGCCACATCGAGGGATTTTTTGTCCTCATAAGCCGCGGCCCGGGCCGGAGCATCCGGGTTAAGGATAAAGAGTCGACAAAACTCAACCGCAGCCGTTTCAAAGTCCTCCGCGGTCCAATCGCGCTCCAACAGCTCCCGCGCCGAAGGTTCGATTTGAGTCAATATCGCGGCCGTCTCCGGTTGCTGGAGGGACGCCAAAATCGAAACATCGATCTCGTGCGCGAGAAGTGAGGCCGCAAGCTGTGCGACGGCTGCTTCGGGTGTCATTAAGAGCAGATTAAATTTTCTCAACCTGGCAGACATTGTCATACCAGTTCTGCCCCCCGATGAGCGGAGCAGGATTGATCGGCAGAGCGTCATTGATGTGAACACCGCCCCCAATGCCGCCCCGTTCCTTGGACCACCAGACACCTTTCTTGAGCCGGCTGTCAGCCAGCTTCTTGCTTTTCCCCTCGGCAGGTGAGGTTTCCTTGGTGGAGGATTCCCCCACAATGCCGTGCTCGAAGTGACCGACATGGTGTGAGCACATCACGACCCGTTTGTGCATCCCTTTCAAGAAGCGAACGTGGTTGGTGAAGCTGCCCATCACTCCTTCCTCGCCGGCCCGATAGGTGTGACCAGTGGGACGGAAGACTGAAATTTTCACCTCGTCCCCTTCGCTCACACCTAATTTCTTTCCGGTTTCGGGATGCATGAAGACCGGGTTGGTATGGATGATCTCGGCCGCGTATTTCCAGTGCCCCGAACGACCCTGTGTGTGCACATTCCACTTAAAGGTAGAGAATATATAACGATCATCACCTAGGTTCACGTGCTCGGGCACTTCGTGAAATACCGGTGCCGGACTGGCATTTCCATCAGAGAGCGGAAGCCCCACTGCTTTTGCCGCTTCAGGGAAGATGAGGTCATAAACATTAATAAGACGATTCGGGGTTGGGAAGCCTCGGACCGCTTTTCCATTTTTAACAATCCCAATGACCTTACCGTCCTTCTTTATAAGGGAGTCTTCATCTGCCGCCGACAGATCAGCAGTGTGCACAACATCATCGATGTAATAGGAGGATCCGTTGAGTTCTTCCTTCGTCAAGGCCCGCTCATAGAGTTCATAATCTTTCTCGCGGGTCTTGTCCTGCCAGATGCCCCGGCGCTTCAACTCCTCCCACGAGATGGGCAGATTTTTGTACCAATCCTTGTAGAGTGATTCATCATCGTCATAGGTGAAATGCTTCTCCATCCCTCCCCCGATCCGACGGGCAAGTTCACGGAACATTTCAGGCATCGTTTTCGACTCACCCTGCGGTTTGACGAGAGGTTGTCGCAAACCGGTGTAAGGAATGAGTCCGTAATTATTCGTTGAGTGATGATCGAAGCGCTCCAGACTTGTCGCTTCCGGAAGGATCATATCAGCAAGAGCCGTTTGCTCCCCGTAGCCAATATCGATCGCGACATGAAACGGAATGATTTCCTCGTTCTTCAGAACATCTCGTACGACATTTGCTTCAGGATAGCCGAACGATGCTCCCAGCGTGAACGACATATAGACGGAAACCTTCTGACGACCCTCTGCGATGTAGGGGTAAACCAGCTGGCCGACCCTCATTGAATACCAATGCCACGATAGAGGATATTCAGAAGGAGTGGCGAGTTCTCCGTAGTATTTGTTCTTCCACTTATCCGGGAAGGCATTGACGCGGTCCTGAACCTCTTGCGGAAGCTTTCTAAAGGCCGTTTCATTGAACCCCTCGCCAATCCCCCATGGCTGGGGCGTCGGAGCTTTGGGCTCGGGGAACGGAAGCTTCGGCAGCCCTTCCTGGCCATATTTCCCCGACCATCCTCGCAGGGAGGACAGACAGTATCCACCCGGTTTCCCGACACTCCCGACAAGGACATCAAGCGTCCGAATCAGGCGGTCTGCCTGCATCCCATTGTAGTGTTTTGCACTCCCGCGATTCGACATCGAGCAACAAGCAGGAGCGGCCTTGGCGAATTCAATCGCAATCCGTTCAATGTCTGCTGCCGCAACTCCGGAGAGCTTCTCAGCCCACTCGGGAGTGTAATCCTTCACTTGTTCGCGAAGGTCATCGAGCGGGTAGTTCGACCAACGCTTCCAAAACCCTTCATCCTGGAGACCTTCCTTAAGAATCGTATGAATCATCGCGCCCGCAACCGCTCCATCAGTCCCCGGCATCACGGTGTGGAACTCATCGGATTTACTCGCCGTCGCAGATGGACGGACTTCAAAGGTCACCAGCTTCGCGCCCTTTTCAACCCGGGCTTTTTGAAGCCGGTGCACCATGAAAAGCCCACCTTGATAAGCCTCGTAGGGGTTCCCTCCAAAGTTCACGACATACTTCGTATTCTCAAGATCCTGGGTCTCCCACTCGAACTCACGACCATAGAATGACATCAGCGGAGCGCGCCGATTCGAGGAACAAATTGAGCGACGGTTCAAGCGATGCGGCGTTCCAAAGGCATTGGTAAAGTGCTTGGTCACTCCCTTCGTCTTATCACGACCGTAATGGAAGACGAATTCCTCCGGCGTTCCATTTTCACGAAGCGGCTTCAACTTGGCGGTCAGCTCGTCATAGGCCTGCTCCCAGGTAATCCGCTTCCACTTCCCTTCCCCGCGTTTCCCAACCCGGCGAAGCGGATAGAGAATTCGCTCGGGATAATAGGTGTAGGAAATCATTCCCTGCGCCTTGGAGCAGATATTGCCCTCGGAATTTGGATCGAGCGGGTTGCCCTCGATTTTCCGGACCAGGCCATCCTGCACCCAGCCGATGACTCCGCAGTGATTGGTGCAGGCAAAGCAGATGGTCGGCGTGGCTTTGGCTTTGGTGTAATCCAAGCGGCCCAAGGTGCCGAGAATCCGGGTGGAGGTGGCATTCCGGGCACGCACCATGAGAGGAGAAAAGCCCCCTGCCAAAAGCGCACTGCCCAGTTTGAGAATCGAACGACGAGTAAGGTCAGACATTTTGAAAAGAGGTTATTTTTTAAGATTGTTTTGCTCGTAGGTCACATCCTCGTCCTTCGGATCAAGTTGCACCCCGGTATTGGACTTCGCTTCCATCCACGGTTCGTGGCTCACATAGAGCACCGATGGATTCGTCCCCGCCTCTGCCTTCCACGCCTTCGCCTTCTTTTTCTCAGCCAGTTTGGAAATGCGGGACTCAGGATCGTCCAGATCGCCAAAAACGAGAGCATCGGTCGGACAGTTCGAAACACAGGCTGGATCCAATCCCACCTCGGTGCGGTGCGTGCAGAAATCACATTTCTCAGCGACCTCTTTTTCAACATTGATCGAGATGGCACCATAAGGGCAGGCCTCGACACATTCCTTCTCGAGATCACAACGGCTCTCATCAACATAGACCCGTCCGTCCTTCTCTTTCCGGATCGCTTTGGATGGACAAGCCTTCAAACACGGTGCATCGACACAGTGCATGCAAATCAGCGGTGCGAAGGCCAGCTGCTTGTCGTCCGGCTTCTCAAGGTATCGCACCCGCATCCGAAAATTCCCCAGCGGAACTTCGTTCTCTGTTTTGCACGAAACCGAACACGAATGGCAGCCAATACAACGATCCAAATCAACCAGCATTCCGGCACGTTGATAGGACAAGCGATACTCTGCCCCCACTTTTTCCCACGGTAAAATCTCCCCTTGCGACATATTGTAACTTCTTTATTTCAAACGATTATTTCAAACGATTGCCTGATCTCAAAGATTTAAAATACGACCTCGCTATAATTCACAACAACGTCTCCACAAATCCGCCGGGTGTCAGTCATCTTTGACGGGCGTATCCCGGGCGTTTTTTTTCTTCCTTTCGGAAATTAGTAGGACAGATTTAAGCACCTCGGAGAAGCCGAACAAAACGCCCAGATCTGATCAGAAACCATGAAAACCCGACGTCTCGGAAACACCGACCTCGAACTTCCCATTCTCTCTTTTGGAGCCTCTTCACTGGGAGCCGAGTTCCGTGCCATTGATCTGAATGAAGCTTTCGGCGCCGTCCATACCGCACTCGATCTGGGAATGAACTTCATCGATACCTCCCCCTTTTACGGCCGTGGCATGTCCGAAGTCATGCTTGGGCAGGCCTTAAAAGGCATCGACCGCTCCAGCTACCTCCTCGGAACCAAACTCGGCCGCTACACCGACCGTCACTTTGATTTTTCGGCAGCCCGCGTCGAGGAATCCATTCACACTTCCCTGCACCGCCTCGGCACCGACCACCTCGATCTCATCCTCCTTCACGACGTTGAGTTCGTGAAACTCCCGCAAATCTGGGAAGAAACCCTTCCCGCCGTCCTGAAGGCCAAGGCCGAAGGGAAAGTCCGCGCCGTCGGCTTCTCCTGCTACCCCATGGCCTGTTTCAACACCGTCCTTGACCACGTCGAAGACGACATCGATTGCGTCCTCTCCTACAATCAATACACCCTGCAAAACACCGCCTTTGCCGACGACCTCGTCCCCCGCCTCAAAGCGAAGGGCCTCGGAGCGATCAACGCCGGCCCCTTCTCCGCCCGCCTCCTCACCAACGCTTCCCTTCCCGCTTGGCTCAAGGAACCGGAGGACGTCAAAGCCGCTGCCCGCGCGGCCGCCAAACTTTGCGCAGACAATGGCGTCGACATCGCCCAACTCGCTCTCCAGTTCTCCTGTGCCCACGAAGACATCGCCTCGACGGTTGCCGGATCCGCCAACCCCAAAAACGTCGCAAAATGGGCCCAATGGCTCGCCAAACCCATCGACGAAGCGCTCTTGGCCCAAGTCCTCGAAATCTTCGCGCCCGTGAAAAACATCGGCCACCAGGAAGGCCTCCCCGAAAACAATTAGGCCACCTCAGCCAAGCCAATCGTCCATTCTTTACCCTCATGTCCTACGCCATCGAATTCACCAATCCCAAGGAGATCAACGCCATTGATCTCGAAGACGCTTCAGCTCCGGGGCCCGGTGAAGTCCTCGTCCGCACCCATCGCATGGGAATCTGCGGCACCGACCTCTCCTGCTACCTCGGCAAATTCCCCTTCTTCTCCTACCCCCGCACTCCCGGCCACGAGCTGGGTCTCGAAGTCATCGCAGTCGGGGAAGACGTCACCAACGTCAAGGCAGGTGACAAATGCTCCCTCGAGCCCTACGTCAACGATCCCGATTCACGCACCTCGCAAAAAGGCTCCTTCAACTGCTGCCCCGGCGTGCAGGTCATCGGAGTCCACGGTCCCGGCGGCTTGCGTAAAGCCAATTGGATCGTCCCCGCCCGTAAACTCCACCCTGGCAATAACCTCTCCTACGACGAGCTCGCTCTCGTCGAAACCCTCGCTATCGGCTACCACGCCGTCCAGCGCGGCAATCCCCAACCCGGCGAAACCGTTCTCGTCATTGGCGCAGGCCCCATCGGCCTGTCCTGCCTTGAGTTCCTCAAGCTCATGCCCGATGTCAACGTCATCGTGATGGACATGGTCCAGAGCCGCCTCGATTTCTGCGCTGACAACCTCGGCATCAAAAATGGCGTCCAGTTCAATAGGGACGGCTCCCACCTCGCCAAACTTGAGGAACTTACCGACGGCAACCTCGCCGACGTCGTCATCGATGCCACCGGCTCCAACAAATCCATGTCGACCTGCTTCGACTTTGGCGGCTTCACTTCCCGTATCGTCTACGTGGGCATCACCACCCTTGAACTCACCTTCCCGCACGCTCCCGTCTTCCACCGCCGCGAGCAAACTCTCCTCGCTTCGCGAAATGCCCTCCCCGCCGACTTCGGCGAGATCATCAAGATCATCGAGGCAGGCGACATCGACACCAAGGTCTGGATCACCCACCGCCTCGACATCGAGGAAGTCCCCACCGAGTTCGACAAATTTACCGACCCTGCTCTCGGAGCCATCAAGGCCGTCATCAACGTCAACGACTAACCACCGAACCTTTCAGACCCCGCTCCTTCTTAAAAACTCTGCGCCCAAAGTGCTCGGTATGGGTCTCTGCGTGAGCCTCAATCAAAAATCCACCTCATATGAAACAATGCCCTAAATTCACCTTCGGCGTCGGCGATCGCTTCGCCCACGGCGCCCACGCCCAACTCCAGGCCTTCATCGCCGCCAAAGAACTCGGCGTCGATATCTGCCCCACCTGGAACAAGTCCAACCGCGAGCACGAAATCATCGGCTCCGAGCCCCAAACCACCCGCGATGCCGCCGACAAGGCCATCGCCGATCTCGGCTGGACCGGAGAATATCTTCTCGACGCCGACCACATCAACCTCTCCACCGTCGACCGCTTCGTCGCTCCTTGTAATTTCTTCACTCTCGACGTCGCCGACGACATCGGCGAAGCCGCCACCCCCGAAGACGTCGAAGCCTTCATCGACAATCACCCCGAGCTCATCGGCTCGGTGACTGTCGAAGGCATCGACCAGCCCCTCGAAATCTCCCGCGAGCTCGTCGAGCAAACTGCCAACCAGTTCCTCAAAGCCACCCAGAAGGCCAAGGTAATCTACGACCACATCGTAGCGGCCAAAGGCGGCACCGATGACTTCGTCACCGAAGTCTCCATGGACGAGACCGACGATCCCCAGGTCCCCGCCGAGATGCTCATCATCCTCGCCGCCATCGCAGACCAAGGCATCCCCATTCAAACCATCGCGCCCAAGTTCACCGGCCGCTTTAACAAGGGAGTCGATTACGTCGGCGACGTCGCCCAGTTCGAGCAAGAGTTCAACGACGATCTCGCCGTCCTCGCGCACGCCATCAAAGCCTACGGCCTCCCCGAAACTCTCAAACTCAGCGTCCATTCCGGTTCGGACAAGTTCTCGATCTACGAGCCCATCAAGAAAGCAATCGCCCGCACCGGCGCCGGACTTCACATCAAAACCGCCGGCACCAACTGGCTAGAGGAAGTCATCGGCCTCGCCACCGCCGGTGGAGATGCCCTCGATCTCGCCAAGGAAATCTACGCCAAGGCCCTCGAGAAAAAGGAAGCCCTCTGCGAGCCCTACGCCACCGTCATCGACATCGACCACTCCCAGCTGCCATCAGCCGAAGAAGTCAACGGCTGGACCAGTGAGCAATACGTCAGCGCCTTGACGCACGACCAGAGCAATCCCGGCTACAATGCCAACGTCCGGCAGCTCCTCCACGTCGGTTTCAAGATCGCCGCCCAAATGGGAGACCGCTACCTCGACGCCCTCAAAACCAACGAGACCGTCATCTCAAAATGCGTCACCGCCAACCTCCTCGATCGCCACATGAAGCCCCTCTTCGCGTAAGCGAAAAAGAACATTACAAACCTCTAAAAGCGGCTCCCGGGGACTGGAGCCGTTTTTCATGGAAGTCAGCATCCCTGGCGCTTGTCTCCAAAGATATTCTTCCAATCTCGTGAACCGGTCCCAATGATTCACCCTTGAGCAGTCAACTTTACCCGGGCACCGACGCCAAGTGGTTTCACGCGTCCGAAGTAACCGGGGATTTCATGGGCATCCGATACGGAAGAGTGACTCCGAACTCCGATGGCGTTGAGTGGTCCTTCATTTCCCATTGCGAATGTGATGGCATCGGCGGCTTTGTGCGAATCCTGAGGGAACATGGGGCAGAGATGCCATCACTCCCGCAAACAAAGCATCCTTGCCAGGGAATGATCGCCCCCCTTTGGGAGTTGTGGCGAAATCGCAAATCCAATCCTGAATCAGCCAAACGCTCCGACTGGGCGCAGGCCCGCAATTCGCCACCCGGCCCTTCCTCCGAAGTGGCCTGGCATCTGTTTTCCGAAAAGGAGACCAAGGAATTGCTCGAAAAATGCCGGCGCGAAGGCGTCACCGTAAACAGCTTTCTACTGAAACAGCTCGACCAAGCCATCCGGCCGGATATTCAAAAACCCAATGCCGTGATTCCATGGATGATTCCAGTCAACCTCCGGGGTGATCTTGAGCACCGCGACGAAACCCGGAACCACGTCAGCTATATTGAAGCCCGGATTCAAAGAGATGATTCCGCCAAGACGATTCAGGTGCAACTTCAACAACGTCTGAAACGCGGCGAGCATCGGGCCAACTACCTTATTCTCGGCATCGGTAGATTCCTCAGCCACGAGACCAAAGTTAAGATCATCCAAAAAGATCGCGCCAAACCTGCAGGTAATATTGGCGTGTTTTCGAATCTCGGAGTTTGGGACCCGGAGAAAACAATCGACACCCGAGACTCCTGGCTCTTTTGCCCTCCTGTCGTCAAGGGCCAGCTCTTGGGCGCGGGCTGTGTCACCTTTCAAGGAAGACTCGGCTTAACCATTCAAGGTCATGCCAATTCCACGCCTCCCGGAATCGCGGATACCTGGATGAATTGTTGGCTCTCGGCGATTGAGAGCCCGGACGATACATCCAAGGGCTCGAACCATTAAGGCCCCAACCAGACTTTTCACTGCCTACTCTCCCCGGAACGAGCCAACCTTGGCATCAAACGGAAACGGGCATTGGATATCTTCGAGCCACGCTTCCTTCTTCATCCATGCGCGCTGCCGTTTCGCGGAGCGGCGGGTGCTGGTGTGGAAGCCTTTGTGACATTCTTTGAGGGTGAGCTTGCCGTCGAGATGTTCTTCGATTTCGGAGAAGCCGATGACTTTACGACAAGTCGCGGAGGCCGTTTCCCGGAGGGCGTCGACTTCTTCGACGCCACCCTTTTCGAGGATCTGCATGGTCCGTGAGCTAATACGCTGCTTGCTGTTGTCGTTATCCCACAGGAGGTAGAGGCCTTGCAGGCCGAGGGTGATTTCGTCGAACTTTTTGAACTGCCCGGCTTTGAGGACGGACATTTTTTGACCCGAAAGCAGACAAATCTCGAGGGCGCGAATGAGGTAGCGACGATTCTTGGGATCAGTTGCCGCCGCGCCCTCGGGGTCGAGCGATTTAAGTTCGGCAAAAAGATCCTCATTGCTGCGTTCTTCAAACCTGGCCCGCAGGTCGTCATCGCGACCGGGAATGGAGGAAGGACCATGCGTGAGGTGTTTTAAGTAGACCCCGCTGCCACCCACCACGATGGGGCGTTTCCCACGGGACTGGATGTCGGCAATCACCGGCAGAACCAGTTCACGAAAAGCGAGGGGATCACAATCCGCGGTCGGATCTAAAACTCCGTAAAGATGATGAGGTGCTTTCCCCTGAATTTCTTCGTGCGGAGCGCCACTCAGGACCTCCAGTCCCCGGTAAGCCTGAAAGGGATCGGCATTCACAATTTCGCCATCGAGCTCGAGGCTCAATGAGATTGCGAGAGCGGATTTCCCCGAAGCCAGGGGGCCACAGAGATACAAGGGAGCGGTAGACGAAGCAGGCACACCCGGAGAGGATCAGAAGAAGAGCAGTAAGTCGACCTAGGACCGGATTAAAAATCCAAAGTCAAAAACGACCCCAGAGAGCAACGCTGAAGACAATTGGCCAAACGATCAAAAAGAAGCTCTTGCACCTTTTCCCGTGCTACCCTCTAATCCGCCCCGCCTTGACGACTGCCATTCTTGCTCTCGAAGACGGCCGCACTTTCCGCGGACGTGCCTTTGGTCATACCGGAACGACATCCGGTGAGATCTGCTTCAATACCTCGATGACGGGGTATCAGGAGATTATCACCGACCCTTCCTACCGGGGACAGATTGTCACCATGACCTATCCGCTCCAGGGAAACTACGGAGTGAATCCCGAGGACGCCGAATCCACCTCTCCCCACGTCCGGGGATTCGTGGTCGGAGAACTCTGCGAAATCCCCTCTTCCTGGCGCTCCCAGCAGTCGCTGGCCGACTACTTCACCGAGCACAAAATTATTGGAATCGAGGAAATCGACACCCGGGCGCTCACCAAACACCTGCGTGACAAGGGAGCGATGAGGGCCGTCATTTCCACCGAACTTTCCGAGGAAGAGGCCATCAAAACCGCCAACGCGGCCCCTTCGATGGAAGGCAGCGACTTTGTGAAGGAGGTTTCGACCAAAGAATCCTACCTGTGGGAGGGCGAATCCCGCCTCTGGACTATTCCAAGTGTCACCACCAATCAGACCACCAACTACATCGATCTTCCTCCGGTGAAGTATCGCATTATCGCCTACGACTTTGGGATCAAACACAATATCCTCCGTTCGCTTCGGCAATCGGGCTTTGAGGTTGAGGTCGTGAACTCGCGCACGCCCGCCAGCGAGGTTCTCGCCAAAAATCCCGACGGAGTTTTCCTTTCCAACGGCCCGGGAGACCCCGCCGCTCTGACTTACATTCACGAGGAGGTCAAACAACTCATCGGCAAGGTTCCTGTCTTCGGAATTTGCCTCGGTCACCAGATTCTCACCCACTGCTTTGGAGGCACGACCTACAAGCTCAAGTTTGGTCACCGTGGTGGAAATCACCCCGTCAAGGACCTCCGCTCCGGCAAGGTCAACATCACGGCCCAGAACCACGGGTTCGCCACCGACGACTCATCACTTCCCGACTACATTGAAGTGACCCATATCAATCTCAACGACCAAACGGTCGAGGGCATGCGCAGCATCAAGGACCCGGTATTTTCGGTCCAACATCACCCTGAGGCCGCTCCCGGCCCGAATGATGACAAGGGGTTTTTCGACGAGTTTATTTCTCTGATCGAGGGCTCCAAATAACAACTCTTTCCATGAATACCATCATTTGCGGCCTCCAATGGGGCGACGAAGGCAAGGGCAAGATTGTCGATTTCCTGACCGAAGAAGCAGACCTTGTCGTCCGTGGACAGGGCGGCAACAACGCCGGCCACACCGTGATCGCCAAGGGCAAAAAATATGTCCTCCATCTCATCCCCTCCGGCATTCTCTGGGACAAACAGTGCATCATCGGAAACGGTGTCGTCATGGATCCCGTCGGCCTTTGTCAGGAAATTGAAAGTCTCGAAGCGGAAGGCATCGCCATCACGCCCGAACGGCTTCTCATTTCCGACCGGGCTCACGTCGTCCTCCCCTATCACCGCGAGCTTGATGCCGCGCGTGAGATGTCCCTCGGCGATAAAAAGATCGGCACCACGAAACGTGGCATTGGCCCGACCTACGCCGACAAGGCCAACCGGATCGGACTTCGCCTTGCCGATTTCCGCGATCCCGCCAAGGCCAGGGAGTTGATCACGATTCGTCTCGAAGAGGCCAATCGTATCCTTGCCTACCACGATCTTCCCACCTTTGAAACTGAAGCGGTTTATTCCGAAGTTGAGGCCGCCCTCGACCGGCTTCGCCCTCACTTGGCCAACGTCATCCCGGTCGTCCACACTTCCTGGAAAAAAGGTGAAACCATTCTTTTTGAAGGAGCCCAGGGAACCTTCCTCGACATCGACTTCGGAACCTACCCGTTCGTCACCTCTTCCAACACAACCTCGGGCGGAGCCTGCACCGGTTCAGGGATGCCCCCTCACGCCATCGATCGCGTGGTTGGAGTTTGCAAGGCCTACACCACCCGGGTGGGATCCGGCCCCTTCCCCGCCCAAAACGATGAAATCGCGGAATTCTTCCATTCCCGCGGCATGGAGTTTGGCGCAACCACCGGACGCCCCCGTCGTTGTGGCTGGCTCGACACGGTTCTGATTCGCTACGCGGTGATGGTGAATGGAGTCACCGATCTTGCGATTACGATTCTCGACGGACTGGACGAACGCGAGACCATCAAGATTTGCGTTGGTTACGAAATCAACGGCGAAATTCACGAATTCCCTCCCGCCGAACGCGACCACTGGGACGTCATCAACCCGATTTATCAGGAGATGCCCGGCTGGCAGGAATCGACCACCGGATGCCGGGCCTACGAAGAGCTCCCCCAAAGGGCGAGGGATTACCTCGCCCGCATTGAGGAACTCACCGGCGCTCCCGTCTCCTACGTTGGCGTGGGCCCGGATCGGGAACAAACCATCATTCGCTAGCGCACCATGGGCAACGCCCCGCCATCTTCCACTCCCCGACACGTCGCCGTTATCATGGACGGCAATGGACGTTGGGCGGAATCGCGCGGACTTCCACGCAAGGCCGGTCACCGTGCCGGTGCCGAGTCGGTGCGGGAAGTGGTCGATGCCTGCCTCGATCTTGGCATCGAATTCCTGACCCTGTATGCTTTCTCGTCCGAAAATTGGAATCGCCCGGAAAAGGAAATTGACGCCCTGATGAAGCTTCTTGAGCAGTTTCTCAAAACCAAAGGGCAGGAGTTTGGCAAAAAGAATGTCCGCCTCCGAACGATCGGAAGAACCCAAATGCTTCCAGATTCCTGCCGGGACCAACTTGAGAAAGTCAAAGCAGACACTGCCAAAAACACCGCTCTCACCGTGATTCTTGCACTTTCCTACGGAAGTCGGGAGGAAATCACCGACGCGGCTCAAAGAATCGCGCAAAAGGTCGCAATCGGGCAATTGGCACCGGAGGACATTTCCAGAGAGACTGTCAGCGCACACCTCGACACTGCCGACTTCCCCGATCCGGATCTCCTCATCCGCACTTCAGGCGAATTACGACTCTCAAATTTCCTCCTCTGGCAGCTCAGTTACGCCGAATTTTTCATTAGCCCAAAGAATTGGCCCGATTTCCACAAAAGCGACTTCCGTGAAGCGATTGAAGATTATTCTCGCAGGCATCGGCGCTTCGGGAGAGTCTAGCGCCGAAAACCGCTGTGAGTAAAGACCCGGAACATCACCTCCTTCTTGTCGATCAGGATTTGGATTATCTTGAGTGGGCCACCAAGCACCTTGCTGCCGACGGCCTCAAAATCCTGAGGTGTGATAGCGCGGAAAAAGCGGCCCAAGTCATCAAAAAGGCGCCCATTGATGTCGTCATCAGCGACCTCAAGCTCGAACCATTCGATGGCGTCGAACTGCTGCAACGCACCCGGGCAGCTTCGCCCAATACCATCACCATCCTCACCGCGGTTTCTCCCACCACCAGCCAGATCATTGAAGCGACCCAGAAGGGCGCCCTCGATGTTCTGCGCAAGGAATCCCTCGCCTTCGAACTCCGCCAAGTGGTCGAGTCAGCGCTTCAGACAGTTGACCAGCGAAGACAAATGGGACCGTCCTCAGGCGAACAACCCGGATTGATCGGAAAAACCACCATCATCGGAATTTCTCGTCCGCTTCAAAAAGTCATGAAGGTGGTCGGCCGCGTGGCCCAGTCCGATGCACCCATCCTCGTCACGGGCGAGAGCGGCACCGGAAAGGAACTCATCGCCCGCTCCATCCATGATTACAGTCCGAGGCGGAAGAAGGAAATGCTGGTGATCAACTGTGGAGCCATTCCTGAAAACCTTTTGGAATCCGAGCTCTTCGGCCACGAAAAAGGTTCTTTTACCGGAGCGATTGCCCGTCGTACCGGGCGCTTCGAGGGCAGCCACGAAAGCACCCTTTTTCTCGATGAGGTGGGCGATCTCCCGGCCAGTGTTCAAGTGAAACTTCTCCGTGTTCTTCAGGACGGCACCTTTTCCCGGGTTGGGAGCAACGAAGTCCTTAAGACCGATGTTCGCATCGTCACCGCAACCAACAAAGACCTCGCCAAGGAAGTCAGCGAGGGACGTTTCCGCGAAGACCTATACTACCGGCTGAACGTCGTCGAAGTCGAACTCCCTCCGCTCCGGGAACGACAGGAAGACATCGCCATCCTTGCCGAATTCTTCCTTGATCGCATCGCACGCCGCAATGGCACTGCCCGGATGCGACTCACCGGAGAAGCCATCGAGCACCTTCAAAAACATCATTGGCCCGGTAACGTCCGCGAACTTGAGAACACCATGGCCCGCGCCTGTGCTCTCGCGCTGAATGACATCCTTCTTCCCGAGGACATCCCCATCGGGCGGAGTCCGGCCACAATGACCGGCTCGCTTGACGATGCTCTCGCCCTCATTCTCGATCTCTCCGGACGCGGCGGCCAGAATGCCCTCAATTTTGTTCGCGACGAACTCATCCGACATGCTTTGAATCGGTGTGAAAACGACACCAAGGAGACGGCCCGCGTCCTTGGCGTTTCTCTCTCCACTCTCAAAAAGTGGCTGCCCTCCCCGCAAGATGCCTGACCTCCACCAACATCCCCTCGTCACTGACCGCCTTTCCAGGCTTCGTTCCATCGATTGCCCTCCCCACGAATTTCGCCGACACGTTGCCGACATCGCCCGCCTCCTCGTTCTCCCGGCCACCGCTCATCTGGAAACCGAACCGGTCACAGTGACGACGCCGATCACCGAGACGACCGGACGGCAGCTTTCACGCCCCGTTGTTCTCGTTCCGATCCTCCGCGCCGGACTCGGAATGAGCGATGCCTTCCACCAGCTCCTCCCGGAAGCCTCCGTCGCCCACTATGGTGTTGCGCGGAACGAAAAAACCCTCGAACCCGAGGTCTACCTCGAGCGCTTCCCGGAAAATCTCGGCAAAGCCGAAGTGATCGTCCTCGATCCTATGCTCGCTACCGGAGGCAGTGCCGCCGCAGCCCTCTCCGTGCTGAAGGAACGCGGTGCAAGGCACCTCCACTTTGTCTGTCTCGTCGCAAGCCCCGAAGGCCTTGATCACCTCAAAAAAGATCATCGCGAGGTTCCTGTCACCAGCGCGGCCATTGACGAAGGTCTGAATGCCAAGGGTTACATCGTCCCCGGACTCGGCGATGCCGGGGATCGAATCTTCGGCACCTTATAAGATGGCGAACCGGTCAAGATAAGGCTACTAATCCTCCGTGCGGATTCCGTTCCTCATCCTGACCCTCGTATTCGCCCTCTCACCGGAAGGACGGGCAATCACTTGGCAGCAGATTCAACAATCCTCCGACTACCTCTCGGCAAAAAAATCGATCGCCGAACATCTTCCCGATCTCGCGATTTCCAAGATCAAACGGCTCGTTTCCCAACCCGATCTCGATCAAATGGCCAAGGCCTCCTTGCTCACCCTTTTGGGAGAAGCCCAGGTCAGAGCCGGCCTTAATCTCCCGGAACCCGAACGAACCCTTCTCCTCTCCGAGGCCCTAAAGGCCCTGGATGACAGCTCACTCCGTGAGTTTAGCCCATCCCATCTTTGGAGGAGTTATGCATTGAGTAATCTTGGACGCATCGGGGATGCCATCGGGGAATTGAAGCGAATTGACCGTCGTACCATGATCGCCGATGCCAATCTCCAGATGGCGTCACTGATGATTACGATTGGGGATATTGAAGGGGCAAAGGAAAAACTGGAATCTCTCAAGAAAACAGAAGATCCGCTCCTGCTCAGGGAAACCCGCCTCCACCTCATCGCCATCGCTCTCATCGAAGAACGCCTGGATGACGCTGCCGGAATCCTCACTGAAATCAAACCTGCCAATCCGCTTGAAGAAGGGTTGTTCTCCTACCTGACCGGCCGTATTCAGTTGGCTCGTGGCGAACGACTGGCTGCCGTTGGCACCTTCCAGGGACTCATCGCCGGCACTTCACCCGGAATAAAACTCACCTCGGCCCTCTTTCACGAATGCACCCTCGCTCTGGCGGACAGCCTTGCTCTCGAAGAAAACGAAGAAGCTGCCGTCGCCTCTCTTTTGGAGACTTTGGAAAAACACCCGGAGTCACCTCGCATGGAGGAAATTTTCGAGAGACTCAAGTTATGGTCCGAAAAGATCCAAACCACTCCCCTCCTTCAAAAACTCTCCCTCTGGGTTTCCCCGCCCGGTGCGGAGAGTGCCTCCTTCGTCTTGCCTCAAGGTGACTCTGTTGGGTCCATATCTGACACCACCAATATCGATCAGCTTCCCGACCGTTCGCTTTACGCTCTGGAGTTCAATGCCACCACCAACCTCAAGTCGGAAAACCCCGCGATCAGGCAAGAGGGATCCCTTCAAATTTCTTATCTCCAAATGGCTGCCAAGCCGGATTCCAAGCTCATCAACCGGTCCCTCGTTGAACTCGGCTTGGTCCGGATGTCGGAAGAAAACTACCCCCAGGCTCTGGCCATCTTTGGACTGCTGGATGACAGATCTGGCTCTCCCCTGTTGAAGGCCTGCGCAAGGGCCCTTGCCGGAAAGGCTGCTTTTGCCATCGAGAAACCCGAAGAGGCCAGCCAGGCCTTTTTGGAAGCTGGAGAATTGGCCTCCAAGATCCGGGACGCCGATGCCAAGGTCCAAGCCAGCAATCTTCGAGCCATCACCGCTCTCAATGCCGGAATCACTCTTCTTGCGACCACGCGCTCGAAAGAACTCGATCAGGTTACCCAAAATCTCGAAAGCCCGGAAGCACGGTCCTTTTTGATTCTGGAGCGCGGACTCTTCCTCAGCACCAAAGGTGACCCGGACGCCCGCGACTTCCTCGTAAGCTTTCTCGCGGACTTCCCCAACAGCCCCCGCAAAGACGAAGCAGCCCTATCTCTGGCCGAAAGTGCCATCTTTTCCCCCCCAAAGGATCCTGACTTGGCACGCACTCACATCACCGCCTTAAAATTTGATCTCGTCACCCAGCCCGTCCTGGAAGCGCGCCGAATTCTCGTCCTGCTCTCTCTCAACCTGGGTCTGGAACAAGCAAACGCTCTTCTAACCAAGGCACCCGATCACCCCTTCGCCGCACGGATTCTCTTCCAACTCGGCCAGGCTTACCGTCATCCCGAAATCAACCAAATTGGCAAAGCCAACGTCTCCTTCGAGCGCCTTTTAAAGGACTACACGGACTGCGAATTCGCCGAAGCCTCCCGCTACTTCAGTGCCCTCACCGCGATGTCATTCACGACCGAATCAGGCGAGCAAACTGCTATTTCCCGCTTTCGGGAGTTAATCGATAACAAAGGCGTCCTTGCGAACGAGGCCGCCATTGCCCTCGCGAGCCTCCTCACCGAACGGGATCAACAAGAAGCTGCCCTGGCCGAAATTGAGACCTCCTTAAAAACACCGAAACTCTCTGACAGTGATCGCCGCCGCCTTCTCATCATTGGCGCGGATGCCTCGGGACAACTGGGGAATTACGAGCAAGCTCTCACCTATTACGATCAACTGCTCAAAATCAAAAGTCTTCCGATCTCCACCAGAAATCGCGCCAGTTTTCAGCGGGGCCAAATCCTGGACACCAGACTGGGACGCAAGGCCGAAGCTCTTGAAGCCTATCTCGAAGTCGTCAACCGGGACTTCGACACGGGCGAGACAAGCAGCATGGAGTGGAAGTGGTTCGATAAATGTGGCCTTGAAGGAGCTCTTGCCCTTCTTGAAAGGGAAAAACGCTGGCGGGCAGCCATCAGTCTTGCTGAAAAACTGGGGCAAAGCGGAAGCCCCCGTGCCGAGGATGCCAGGGAAATCGCAGAGCGTATCGGACTCGAACAATTTATCTATCGCGGACGTTAAGT
>CALFSW010000379.1 GCA_937916505.1 uncultured Verrucomicrobiales bacterium
GGAGAGTCCAAGGTTGATTTTTTGAACTTTTCGACGGCATTGTAGTGCCTTTTGAAAGGACCCCTCGGTTCCATAAGCCCCCAAGCTCAAGAATGCGAAACTTGGGTTAATGGTGGGGTGACCCCAGGATGAGCAGTTCACTGGAGATTAGAGCACCCCTTCACCGGAAGACTAAAGCTGTTAGATGTCAATATTGATCATGACAGCGTTACCAGAAGATCGCCGGTATCGGCGGCCTTTCCTTTTGCCAGGTGGACTTCTCCTACTACGCCATCTACGGGGGCGCTGACGGTGGTGAGCATTTTCATGGCTTCGATGACGACTAACTTGTCGCCTTCTTTGACTTCGTCCCCGGGTTTTACGGCGACCTCTGAGATCATGCCGGGAAGGGGGGCGGAGATGTGCTTGGGGTTGCTGGGTTCGCCTTTGAGGTTGGCGACGGACTCTTTTCCGAGGGCGCGATCGACGACGACGGTTTCGCGGGGCATGCCGTTGAGCTCGAAGAAGAGGGTGCGGCGGCCTTCGGCATCGGCTTCGCCAATGTTGATGAGCTTAATGAAGAGAGTTTTACCGGGGGCGATCTCGACGTTGATTTCCTCGGATCCGCTGAGGCCGTAGAAGTAGGCGGGAGTAGGGAGGACGGTGAGGCGGTCGTAGTCTTTGAGGCTTTGTTGGAATTCGGCGAAGACCTGCGGATACATGAGGTGACTGTAGAGGTCATCGTCGCTGGCTTCGCGCTCGAGGGTTTGGCTGAGTTCGGCTTTGGTCTGGTCGAGGTCGCAGGGGGCGGCGAGTTCACCGGGTCTTACGGTGACGGGGACCTTGTCGCCGAGGACGAGCTTTTGGATGTCCTTGGGCCAGCCGCCATCGGGTTGACCGAGACCTCCGGCAAGCATGTCGATGACACTTTCGGGAAAATCCAGATTGGGCGCGTTGCCATTGAGGAGGTCGGCGGCTTTGAGGTCCTGGGTGACGAGGAGCATGGTCATGTCCCCTACGACTTTCGAAGACGGGGTGACTTTGACGATGTCGCCGAAGAGCTGGTTGACGTCGGCGTAGGTGTGGGCGATTTCCTGCCAACGGTGGCCGAGGCCCATGCCATTGGCTTGTTCCTTGAGGTTGGTGTATTGGCCGCCGGGCATTTCGTGAAGGTAGACTTCGGCGGTGCCGCTTCTTGGCGCGGAGTAGAAGGGCTCGTAGTGGGTGAGTATTTCTTCCCAGTAGTCGGAGAGCTCGTTGATGGTGTCATTATCGAGACCTGGGTGGCGCTCGTTTCCGCTCATGGCGGCGTTGACGGAGTTGAGATTTGGCTGACTGGTGGAGCCGGACATGGAGGCCATGGCCATGTCGGCGATGTCGACTCCGGCGTCGGACGCGGCCATGATGGAGGCGGCATTGAGGCCGGAGGTGTCATGGGTGTGGAAGTGGATGGGGATGCCGATCTCTTGCTTGAGGGTGGAGACAAGTTTGGAGATGGCGGCGGGGTGGGCGAGGCCGGCCATGTCCTTGATACACAAGATGTGTGCGCCCATTTTCTCGAGCTCTTTGGCTTTATCGACGTAATATTGGAGGGAATATTTTGCGCGGTTGGGATCGGTGATGTCGCCGGTGTAGCAGACGGCGGCTTCGCAGACGGCCTTGCCATGTTCGCGGGCCGCTTCCATCGCGACCTTCATGTTGGGAAGGTAGTTGAGGGAGTCGAAGATGCGGAAGATGTCCATGCCGGAGTCGGCGGCGTGCTTCACGAATCCGGCGACGACGTTGTCGGGGTAGTTCGAGTAGCCGACGGCATTTGAGCCACGGAAGAGCATCTGGAAACAGATGTTGGGGATTTTTTCGCGGAGTTGGCGGAGACGGTCCCATGGGTCTTCCTTGAGGAAGCGCATGGAGGTGTCGAAGGTGGCGCCGCCCCACATTTCCATGGAGAAGAGGTTGGGGGTGCGGTTGGCGTAAGCCTCGGCGATGGCGAGCATGTCGTAGGTGCGCATGCGGGTTGCGATGAGGGACTGGTGCGCGTCACGCATCGTGGTGTCGGTGACGAGGAGGCGCTTTTCGTTTTTGATCCAGTCGGCGAAGCCTTCGGGGCCTTTTTCGAGGAGGATTTCGCGGGAGCCCTTGGTCGTGGTCAGAGGCTGGGAGCCTCTGCTACATGGGATACGGGGAGTCTCGAAGGGCTTGGGTGGGGTCCAGTTTTTGGCTCCGGGGTTTCCGTTGACGGTGATGTCGGAGAGGTAGTTGAGGAGCTTGGTGGCGCGGTCGCGCTTGGCGACGAACTCGAAGAGGCTCGGCTGGGAGTCGATGAGCTTGGTGTGCGCGTTGCCGGAGCGGAAGGTCTCGTCTTCGATGACGTTTTCCAAGAAAGGGATGTTGGTTTTGACGCCGCGGATGCGGAACTCGCGGAGGGCGCGGTCCATGCGCTGGCAGGCGGTCTCGAAGTCACGGCCGGTGGCGGTGAGCTTGACGAGCATGGAGTCGTAGTAGGGGGTGATGACTGCTCCGGCGTCGCCATTTCCTGAGTCGAGACGGATGCCGAAGCCGGCAGCGGAGCGGTAGTTGGTGATGCGGCCGTAGTCGGGTGCGAAGCCTTTTTCGGGGTCCTCGGTGGTGATGCGGCACTGGATGGCGAAGCCGTTGCAGGGGATGTCCTCCTGAGCGGGGATGCCGATCTCGGGGTCGTGAAGTTTTTTGCCCTGGGCGACGAGGATTTGTGAGCGGACGAGGTCGATGCCGGTGACACACTCGGTGACAGTGTGCTCGACCTGGATGCGGGGGTTCATTTCGATGAAGAACCACTCCTTGGAATCCATGTCGTAGAGGAATTCGACGGTGCCGGCGTTGTCATAGCCGATGTCCTTGGCGAGGCGGGCGGCGGATTCGCAGAGGTCGTGGCGGAGGGTGCCCTCGAGGTCGATGGAAGGAGCGATTTCGACAACCTTCTGGTAGCGACGTTGGACCGAGCAATCGCGCTCGTGCATATGGACGACGTTTCCGTGTTGGTCGCCGAGGATTTGAACTTCGATGTGCTTGGCGCGCTTGATGTAGCGCTCGAGGAAGACGGCGTCGTTTCCGAAGGCATTCTGGGCTTCTTCCTGCGCTTCCTTAAGGCGGCCCTGGAGCTCGGAGGGCTTTTCGACGATGCGCATGCCGCGACCGCCGCCACCGAAGGCGGCCTTGATGATGAGGGGGAAGCCGACTTCGTGCGCGACGGTGAGGGCTTGGTCGGGGTCGGAGATGGCGTCATCGGTGCCGGGGAGGACGGGGACGTTTGCCTTGATGGCTTGCGCGCGCGCGGCGGTTTTGTCGCCCATGGAGCCGAGGAGGTCGGCGGAAGGTCCGATAAAGGTGATGCCTTCGCGCTCGCAGGCACGGGCGAAGTCGGCATTTTCCGAGAGGAAGCCGTAGCCGGGGTGGATGAGAGTGACGCCTTTTGACTTGGCGATGGCGACGATGTTCTCGTAGTCGAGGTAAGCGCCGACGGGGCCTTTTGAGGCATCGAGCTGGTATGATTCGTCGGCCTTGAAGCGGTGGCGGGAGAAGCGGTCTTCTTTGGCGTAAATTGCGACGGTGGGGATGCCGAGTTCGGTGGCGGCGCGGAAGACGCGGATGGCGATTTCGCCACGATTAGCTACGAGAAGTTTTTGTTGGGTTGCCATGTTCGAAAGATTGATGGCGGGAGGCTAGAGTTTTGGGAAGGGGGGAGCCAACCACGAAAATTGCGAAAGGGACGAAACTTGGGTTTGGACGGGAGGAAAACGTCGAACGCTCAACGCCAAACTTCCAATCTCCAATGCTTGATGGAGGGGGCTTGGGCTTTGCTGATCAGGACTTAGAAGCGGAGACGGTAGGCGAGGTTGGTGGCCCAGGTGTTCCCGGAGCCGATGACGAAGTCGGTAGTGATTGCAGAGGAATCCGTGGGAGAAAAAATCAGGGAGGCCCGGGCGGTGTGGACGTCGTAGCCGCTGTGATCGCTGGTGGAGAAATCGGCGAGGCCGGTGCTTTGGCGGGCTTCAATTTCTCCACCGTTGTGAAAGAGGACGGGGTTGAGTGCGAGTTCGAGGTTGAGTTTTGAGCTCAAGTGCAGGCCCATTTCCAGGTTGGCGAGGGTGGTGTGGAGTGATTCGCCGGAGTAGCTGAAGTCGAGGCTGGCGGCGCCGGATTCGGAGGCTCCGCTGCGCCGGACGAAGCGCTGTTTGAGGCCAATTTCCCAGTAGGCGTCGAGCCCGGCGAGGGTCCGGTTTGAATTGCGAAGGGCTGTGTGGGCGGTGAGGACATGGGAATCCTGCTGACTTTCGGGCGAGAAAGTTCCGAAATCATAGTCGCGGGTGAGATCTCCCCGGACGAGGCCGGCTCCAAGGCCAACTTCCCAGTCGAGCTTTCCCAGCTTGCCCCGGTAGGCGGCATCGAGGCCGAAACCTTTGGCGTCGAAGTCGGCGCGTGAGGAGTCGCCCTCGGAGTAAAAGAACTCACCGCCAATCACGAGGTTGTCACTGATCGCGAAATCGAGGTCAGCTCGAATGCCGGTGGTATTGCGGCGATGGGAGCCACTTTGGTTTTCGGTGTAGAAGGTGGAGACCTGGAAGTCACTCCGGCCAGCGGTGAGACCTTGGTTTTCAAAGCCAAAGTGGTCATCGAGGGCGGTGGCCACATCGGTGACCAGGAAGAGGGAATCAACATCGTCAGCGAGGGAGAGATGGAGAGAGACGAATCGGGCGAGTTGTTCGTGGACTCCGGTGGTTGGATGAATGTCGTCGTAGAAAAGGTGGGTATTTTGTTCTTCGAGAGATAGGGGTGAGGGGATGCCGTCAGCGGCCTGGGGCGCTGCGGGGTCGGTGACATTGGTGAGGCGGTAGACGGATGGGTTGTTGAAGGCGTCGTTGAAGAGGGAATCAACATCGATCCAGAGGAGTCGGGAAGGAAGAGCCTTGCTTTGGAGGGATTGTTTGAGGTTGGTATTAAAGATTTCGGTGATTCGGGCACCCTGGGCTTCGAGGCCGTCAGCGCGGGGAGAAAGGCCGATATTGGTCAGAGAAATGACGGTGATGTCTTGAAATCCGCTGTTTGAGAGGATTTCGACCGATTCAGTGAGATTTGCGACGCCGGTGGCTATGGTCGATGCGATTTGCGCTGGGGAAGGCGGGGAGCCGGAGACGAGGACATCGAGGATGTCATTGCCGCCTCCCCAAATGAAGGCCCGATCACGAGGAGTGGAGCCGTAGTAAGTGTTGAAGATGGCTTTTATCTGTTGATCGAGAATGGTTTGCGTGGTGGCGCCTCCAACGGAAAGATCGGTCGGGCCAAAGCTGCTTTGATTCGCGAGTGGCCGACCCGGGTCTGTCGGCAGGGTTTCCTGTAACCGCAAGACCGAGGGCTCCAGATACCGGACCCAGGTCGTTCCGTTGGTGAAACTGGTGCCGGGATAAGCGGGGCCGAGGCCGTTTAGGAGGTCGGAAATGTTGCCGGTGTCAGAGAGGGAGTCGCCGAAGAAAAAGGAGCGTCCGGGGAGTGGATTCCGGGGACCGTTTTGAGGAAGAGAATTGAGCCAGCGGATTGAGTCATCGATATTTGGGCGGTTCCATTCGGAGGAAGCTGAAATCGTGCTTTTTGTCTCAAGCCCGTTGTCGGTGAGCCAGCCTTGTGCTGATTTGCGGGATTCGGAGGAGTCCGCTGATATTTCCAGATCGATGGGAGATGCCTGAAGAGAGGAGAAAAGGAGGGCTGGAAGGAATCTTGCGGTCATAGGAGACTGAGGCAGTTTGGAGGTGTTTGGGTGGGATACAACCGGGAAGTTGCGGGAGGGCTTGCTCATGAGGAGGGTCTCGGCTAGGGAGTGGGGGCGATGTCTGAGTTGCCGAAAGCCTACGAGCCCACTGAAGTCGAGAAGTCCTGGTATCAGGCCTGGCTCGATGCAAAGTGTTTTGAAGCGGATCCTTCTTCCGAGAAGCCACCGTATTCGATTGTCATTCCTCCACCGAATGTGACGGGGATTTTGCACTTGGGACACGTCCTGAATAATACCATTCAGGACATTTTGGCGCGTCGGGCACGGCAAAAGGGCTGCGAGGTACTTTGGTTGCCTGGCACTGATCATGCGGGAATCGCGACCCAGACGAAGGTCGAGCGGCAGCTTCGCGATGAGGAAGGGAAAACGCGCCGTGACATTGGCCGTGAGGCTTTTCTCGAGAAGGTGTGGGAGTGGAAGGAGAAGCACGGGGGAATCATCATCAAGCAGCTGAAGCGATTGGGGTGTTCATGCGACTGGAGTCGTGAGCGTTTTACGATGGATGCCGACTACTCGAAGTGGGTGGCAAAAGTGTTTGCGGATCTTTTCAACGATGGGTTGATTTATCGAGGCAAGCGGATGGTGAACTGGTGTCCCGTTTCACTGACGGCGCTTTCCGATGAGGAAGTGATTGCGAAGAAGCAGAATTCCAAGCTCTTCTATATGAAGTATGAGCTCGTGGAGGAGCCCGGGAAGTTTTTGGAAGTGGCGACAACTCGTCCCGAGACTCTGATGGGGGACGTGGCGGTGGCAGTGAATCCGAAGGATGAACGCTACGGGAAGTATGTCGGGAAGATGGTGAAACGACCCTTCCCGCATGCGGAGATTCCGGTGGTGGCGGACGATCATGTCGATCCCGAATTTGGCACGGGGGCTTTGAAAATTACTCCGGCTCACGACAAGGCCGACTTTGAAATCGGGATGCGGAATGATCTTGAGATCATCGATGTCTTCCACGCCGATGCGACGGTGAATTGTCCGGAGGTTCCCGAGCTGGATGGCTTGGATCGCTTTGTGGCGCGGAAGAAAGCGACGGCGATGCTCGAAGAGATGGGCCTGCTCATTAAGGTGGAGGAGCATGAGAATAACGTGGGCTTCTCCGAACGGGCGGATGTGCCGATCGAGCCTCGGATTTCGATGCAGTGGTTCTTAAAGTATCCCGCGACCGAGGAAACCGCGAAGGCGGTGGGCGAGGGTGAGATTTCGTATCGTCCGGCGCGCTGGGCGAAGACGCACGCGAGCTGGATGGAAGGCATTCAGGATTGGTGTGTTTCGCGCCAGCTTTGGTGGGGACACCGGATTCCGGTTTGGTATCGGAAAGACAAAGTGGAAGCTCTCCAGGGGGCGGAATCGCTGACCCTTGATGATTTATCAGCGGGAGATCTTCATGTCAGTGCCGAACCTCCGGCTGATCCCGAGAACTGGGTGCAGGACGGTGACGTGCTGGACACCTGGTTTAGTTCGTGGCTGTGGCCGTTTGCGACGATGCAGAATCTCGATGAGGACTCGGACTTGGTGAAGAAATTCTACCCGACAACGGATCTCGTGACGGGGCCGGACATTATTTTCTTCTGGGTGGCCCGCATGATCATGGCGGGGTATCGCTTCAAAGGGGAACTGCCGTTTAAGAACGTATTTTTCACTTCAATCATTCGCGACAAGAACGGAGATAAAATGAGCAAATCCCGTGGGAACTCACCTGATCCCATCGATCTCATGGAGAAATATGGTGCGGATGGATTACGCTTTGGTTTGATGCGGACAGCCCCAATTGGCGCGGACCTTCGCTATGACGAGACCCAGGTCCAGGAGGGGCGAAATTTTGCCAACAAGATTTACAATGCCTGCCGATTCCGGCGCATGGCGGGGAGTGATTCCAAAGTGAGCTTTCAGCCTGCCGGGTGCGAAACGCTGCGTCCTTATCATCTCGATATTCTAGCCAAGTGCGATGAGCTGGCGGTGAAGCTCGACGAAATCTTTGCGGACTATCGTTTCAACGAAATTGGCCAGCAGCTCTACGAATTCCTTTGGAGTGAGTTCTGCGACAAATTCCTTGAGGCGGTGAAGGGCGATCTTCGTGAAGAAGCCACCGAAGCCCAAAGGGAGACGACTTTGGGAGTTTTTGACGCGGTGATGGCCCGGTATTTACAATTGCTGCATCCTTACATGCCGCACATGACCGAAGAGCTGAGCGTGCGGATGGGGTATATCGAAGAGGGCCAGTTTTTAATGCAGAAAGAACTGCCTCATCATGCGCTTCTCGATGGAGTCGACGTTGGGAAAATCGAGGAAGGTCGGGAACAGGCCGCCGCAGTTTACGAATCAGCGGCAAAATTACGGAATCTAAAGGCCGAGTATCGTTTGGCTGCCCGTAAGGATGTGCGCTTTGTGGCGAAATCCGGACCCGATTGGCTGGAGGCCGAGGCTGATATCTTGGCTCTGCTGGTGGGTTCGGAAGGTGTGACCCGTGATGAGGCTTATGTTCCCGAGCAGGGAACACCTGGTGCGTTGACTCCGGCGGGAGAGCTTTTTATGCCGCTTGAGGGCTTGATCGACGTCGAAGCTGAGAAGTCCCGTCTCGACAAGGAAATCGAAAAAACTGAAAAAGAAGTCGGTAAATCAAGAGGAAAGCTTGGAAACGAGAGATTTGTGGTCAATGCCAAGCCAGAGGTTGTGGCCGTTGAGCGTGAAAGACTCGCTGAGTGGGAGGGTAAACTTTCCCAGCTACAAGAAATGAGATCGAATTTGGCTTAAGACGATTCTCTTATTTGTCACCGACTTTAAACTGTGTTTACTTCTTCTGAGATATGCAAGTGTCCGAGCTAACAGAGATTGATGGAATGACCGAAGGGAGCATTGAATTGCTCTCGGCGGGAGGGGTTGAGGACCTTGTTTCTCTTGCGCAAAGTGATTCGGAAAGTTTGTTCGAGGAAATGGAACAAGCGAAGGCCCACCTCCAATTGGAAGAGACTGTGCCGGCCCGGGAGTTGATCAACTCCTGGATCGAAATTGCCCAAGAGATCACGGGGAAGACGTCGGTGCTTTCGGTCGTTCGGCTTGAAGAAGAAGCCGATGTTCTGGCCACCTCCATTCTAGAGGCATTGCCTGTCAAGAAGGACTACATACTCAAGCATGAGATTGCCGTTGGTGATGTTCCGCTGATGGAAGAATTTGTCCAGGAGAGCGAAATGAAGGAACTTGTCCTGGAGGCGGAATTGAAGTCGCTGGTCGAGGAGAGACCGGTTGATCTTGAAAAGGGGGCTTTGGCTGTTCGGGAAATTGCTTCCAGGGCACTCAAAAAGAGAACCGACGAGGAACAGGCTGATTTTGAGAAAAAAAAAGACCGGGTGGTGATTGCACCACTGAAGAGCACCGGAAGCCTTGATATCCGAAAAGCGGTGAGTCGGGAGGCCAATCTAGGTAAGAAATTGTACTCGAGGAGGTATATTCGCGGTGTCCTTCACCCCCAGGTAGCGCGGGTTCGATTGGCGGCCTTCGTCACTTTGATGACTCTGATCCTGATTCCGGCGAGTTTTGTCGCTGCGGGTTTGGTGTTGCTGGAATTTTCGAAGTGGCTCCTCCTGATTCCCGGGGCGTTTCTGATCTTTGGACTGCTTTATTTCATGATCGCAAAATCGTTGAAATGTCGAATTTGCGGGCAACCTCTGTATAGTCCGAAATCGTGTCTTAGGCATGATAAGTCCCATCGTATCCCGCTCATTGGATATATTTTACCGACGTGTCTGCATGCTCTTTTTTTCCATTGGTTCCGGTGCACTTACTGCGGGACGTCGATTCGTTTGAAAGAGTAAATTATTCTCTGTTTTTTGAGTCCATGACGATGGTGACAGGTCCGTCGTTAACCAGGGAGACCTGCATCAGCGCTCCAAACGACCCACGCCCAACATGCCTGCCGAGTTGTTGAGAGAGCGCGTCACAAAATTTTAGGTAAAGTGGTTCGGCGTGGTCGGGGCGGGCCGCTCTGATGAAACCGGGTCGACTTCCCTTTTTGGTTGAGGCGTGAAGAGTGAATTGACTGACGACGAGAGCCTCTCCGGATCGGTCGAGAATTGAGAGATTCATTTTACCATCGTCATCATCAAATACCCGCATCTTGCTGATTTTTCCCACAAGCCAATCGATGTCCTCCGGGCCATCGGCTGTCTCGACTCCCAGAAGAATGAGGAACCCATGGTTGATTTGGGAGATGATTTTACTGTCGACGGAGACCGAAGCTTCGGTGACTCGTTGAAGGATGACGCGCATGAAGGAGGGTCGGCCATGAGAGAATTTGTTTCAAGCGATCATGCCAACGGTTGTCGACGATGAATGCTCAAAAAAGGTAATATTTTGGGAGGCGTCCAAGGTCAATGATCAGGACGAATTCCCTGTGCAGGGATCCCGGGGGTGAAATGAAGTTGTTTGCGTTGGCTCCGGTCGAATTGATCTGAGAGAGTGGGAAATGCTTTCTCAAAGGTCTCTCTTCTCTTGCAAAGAGGCGACCTCGAATGGTCTCTGATATCCGGTCCCTCTATTTAATTCTCCTTTCTTCATGTCCAAATCAAATCGACTTTTCAACAAAGGCTTCTGCGCTCTCTTGATCACACAATTATTCGGGGCGATCAACGACAGCGTCCTCAAGCAGGTGATTATTCTGGCCGTCGCCGCCGATGCGATCTGGGCCGATGAGTTTGGGGTCGGCGGGCAAGCCTACCCGGCCCTGTGTCTGACCATTCCCTTCATCCTGCTGTCTGGTATTGCGGGGCAAATTGCGGATCGTATCAGCAAGAGCCGTATTGCAGTCATCGCAAAACTAGCCGAAGTGGGCATTGCGACGGTGGCGTTCGGAGCCTTTCTCGCGGACAGTATTTGGGCGTGTCTCGGGGCACTGGTTCTTCTCGCGATCCAAAGCGCGTTCTTTGGCCCCGCCAAATATGGCATGATTCCCGAGTTGGTGAAGGATAAGCATCTCAGTCAGGCCAACGGATCGATCAACATGTTCACCAACCTCGCCATAATCGGTGGAACCCTCGTCGCGGGAAAGGTTTATAGCAGCTATGCCGGGATTGATTCCACCGGGCTTGCGAAGCCTGCCATGCTTTGGGTTCCAGGGGTGGTTTTTGTGGTGATTGCGATCGTGGGTCTCTTACCGTCTATCCTTCTACCGAAGCTTAAATCCTACAATCAATCGCTGCCCATCGACTTCAATCCCTTTCGCCCCTACGTGCGGGCGCTCAAAGAGATGTCCCGTTCGTCCCTGCTCCTGGTGGCTTTGGCGTGGTCCTTCTTCTATTTGATCGGGATGATGGCGCTTCTGGTCCTTCCGGATTTTAGCGGAATTTTGGAGATCACTATCGAGAAGAATAATACCCTTCTCGGAGTTCTTGGGATTACGATTGGGTTGGGCAGCGTGGTGGCAGGTTTGATTTCCGGAAAACACATTGAGCCCCGTCTCATTCCCGTAGGGGCGATCGGGATGACCTTTTTCTTTCTTCTGATCGGAGTGGTTCCGTTGAGTTTTGAGGGGGTGGCGGCGCTTTTGGGAGGAGCGGGGTTCTTTGCTGGATTCTACATCGTGCCCTTGCAGTCTCTCTTACAGCACCTCTCACCTGCCGGCGAAAGAGGACGTTTCCTGGGCACGGCCAATGCCCTTTCCTTTGTCTTCAGTTCGATCGGGGCCATCTTGGTCCTTGTCCTTCTCAACTACATGCCGGCCAATCAAGTCTTCCTTCCGATCGGTGGACTCGCCTTCGTGGGGACTGGCGTTCTGCTGTGGCGAATCCGGAAGCTCCTGCGCGATCCCTCTTTGCGGAAAGCGACTACGGAGGGCTAGCTTTGTCAGCATGGGGAGCGATGCTCTCCAATGAGGGCTTTGATTGAATGCGCCGAAAGAAGTGCCTTGCTTATGCGAACTTCCGCCAGTCGTGCTTCACCAGCTTGTTGGCGTCGTCGTTGTTGATGATCTTGAGTGCGGCGGTGTCCCACTTGAGTTCCTTGCCGTGGTGGCGGTTGGCAATGTTGCCGAGGAGGGTGGCTTCGGTGAGGGGGCCGGCGAAGGCAAAGTGGCTGGTGGTTGCGCCGCGGCCGAGGCAGGCGTCGACGAAGCTGTGGTAGTGGCTGCGGCCTTCGAGCTTCGGGCGTTTGAGGTCTTTGTTCTTCGAATCGGGTAAAAGCTGGGGACTGCCAACATGGGGAAGCAAGAGGTTGCCGCCCTCACCGATGAACAGGCTGCCGCCGCCAGGCAGGTTTTGTTTGTCGTCGGAGAACCCGACGATTTCGCGCGGGGGCTGCTTGCCCCCGTCATACCAGAAAGTTTTGATCGTGTCGCCGGCGGTCCATTTGGTACCCGGATAGAGATACTCGTAGGTTGCCCACGCGGGCCAGTTCTCGGTATTGGCGGCCTTGCTCGCTGCCCAATCGTCGGGAACGTTGGTGGCTTTGATACTGGTTGGTGCCGTTAGTTCCAACGCCTTGAAAGGGGAATCCATGATGTGGCACATGAAATCTCCCAGCGGGCCGGTGCCGAAGTCCTGCCAAGCGCGCCACTGGAAAGGGTGATAGATGCCGTTTTTGTAGGGACGAACGCGGGCGACGCCGAGCCACTTGTCCCAGTCAAGCGTTTCGGGCACGGGATCGGCTCCCTCGGGCCGACCTTTGCCGGGAAAGGAGGCCCCGGCCCAGGCGTGCACCTCTTTGATCTTACCGATCACGCCCTGCTGGATAAGCGCGACGGCGGAACGGTATTCGATGGTCGACTGGATCTGATTGCCCATCTGCGTGACGACGCCGGCTTTGGCTGCGGCTGCCACCATGGCGCGGGTCTCGGCGACTTCGTGCGCGAGCGGCTTCTCGCAGTAGACGTGCTTGCCACGCTTCATCGCGGCGATGGAAATCGGGGCGTGCATGTGGTCGGGGGTCGCGACTTGGACGGAGTCGATCTTGTCGCCCTCTTTCTCGAGCATCTCGCGCCAGTCCTGGTAGGTGCGGGCGTTGGGGAATTTCGCGGCGGCCTTCGCCATGCGCGCGGTGTCGACGTCGCAGATCGCGGTGACGTTGACGTGGGCGTGGGAGGCAATGTTGGAGAGGTCGCTCCAACCTTGTCCATCGACGCCGACGGCGGCGTGGTTGAGCTTTCCATTCGCGGAGGGCGCGGCGAGGAGATCGCTGAAGATTAGAGGGCTACCGGCAGCGGTGACGGCGGTCTTGAGGAACTGACGGCGGGAGGTTTCGATTTCGGGCATGATGGAACTTCGAGGAAAAATGACGGTGGTGCGAGAGAAATCGGGCCGGCCGACATGTTCCGGATATGAAAACGAACGGGATCGGGATAGGGCCGGGTTTTGTCTAAGCGGGGGCATTGACACAGCAGGCTGATTCTGTTCGGAGGTGGCTCCACTGCGAACAGAGATGACCCGTTCTCTCCGGATTACATACCGCCGCCGGAGGCTGTCCCATCTTCTTTCACCTTCCCGGGCAGCAGGTCCGGCGGGCTCTTTCAAGCGAGGATCTCCGTGACCACGTTCCCAAACACATCCGTGAGTCGGAAATCGCGGCCGCTGTGGCGGTAGGTGAGCTTTTCGTGATCGAGTCCCATCAGATGAAGGATCGTGGCATGGAAGTCGTGGACATGCACCGGATCGACTTCCGTCTTGATGCCGTATTCGTCGGTGGCGCCGTGGACGATCCCCGGCTTCACCCCGGCTCCGGCCATCCACGAACTGAAGGCCCAGTTGTGGTGCTCGCGCCCCAGTGCGTCGGCTTTGTTGTTGAACGGGGTGCGCCCGAACTCGGTGGTCCAGACGACGAGCGTGTCCTCGAGCATGCCGAGTGATTTGAGATCCTTCAACAAGCCTGCAATCGGCTGGTCGACATTCTTCGCGAGACGCTCGTGGTCCTTCATGTTTCCGTGCGAGTCCCAGTTCCCGGACGAACCGGTATCGATCAGTTCCACAAAGCGCACTCCGCGTTCGACCAGGCGTCGGGCGGCAAGACACTGCCAGGCGAAGCCCTTTGTGCTGCCACGTTCCAATCCGTAGAGGGCGTGGGTCGCGTCGCTCTCCGCAGAAAAGTCGAAGGCCTCCGGGGCTGCCATCTGCATCCCAAAGGCGGTCTCGAAGCTTTTGATCCGGGCCTCGGAAAGGGTGTGTCCGCTGCGCAAGGCGAGGTGTTGGCGATTGAGCTTCTGCAATACCGCCAGTTCGATGCGCTGATTGCTTGTCTCAATCCGCGGCTTCACGTTCGCGATCGGTTCCGCTCCCGGGACCACGAGTGTCCCCTGATGCGCGCCCGGCAGGAAGTCGCTGGCATACACCTGCGTCCCGGCATAGGTCTGCGCCGGAGCAATGGTGACAAACGCAGGAAGGTTCTGATTCTCGCTTCCCAGTCCGTAGCTGATCCACGCCCCAAGGCTCGGTCGTGCGAAGGCAAACGAACCCGTGTGCATCCCGAGAGTGGCGTTGTAATGGTTCGAGTGATCAGTGTGCATCGATCGGATCAGCGCGATTTCGTCCATGCATCCACCGACATGCGGAAACAGGGAACTCACTTCGGTGCCGCATTGACCCTGCGGCGAAAAGTCCCACTGTGGAGCTTTCAAAAAGATCCGCTCGTAGCCGGCGCGATCTTTGATCTCGGGGTGATCCAATTTCACTTCCTTTCCGACATCTTCCCTGAGTTTTGGTTTCGGATCGAAGGTATCGACGTGTGAGACGCCGCCCGTCATGAAGAGGAAGATCACGTTCTTCGCCTTGGCCGGGAAGTGTGGCGGTTTCGGGGCAAGTGGATCGAGGCCGCCGCCTTCCTCCGCTTGCAACTGCCGGAGGATCCCTGGCATCAGCGTCGATCCGGCAACGAATGAGCGCAGAATGCTGCGACGATCGGGCGTGTTGGAGAATCGGCTCATTTTGTCATTCAATCGGTGTGAAGCAGTTCGTTGCTCGCAAGAAGGATTCGTGCCCAGGCCGACCAGGACTCTCTTTCGATCGCCGGCGCGTCCCCATTAATCGTCGTGGCCAAGGTGGCCGTGAATTCCTCGAACGCGCTCACTTCCTCATCCCTAACCGGGCGCGAAAAAAGCTCGCGACAGGCGAAGTCGAGTCGGCCGGGAGTGTCGGGAGCTGCCGCCCGGATCCGCATCGCGAAGCGCTCGGCGCAATCGTGGAAGAAGGGATCGTTCATGAAATAGAGCGCCTGGGTCGGAGGGGTCGTGACACCGCGTTCTGCGGTGCTGGCGTTCGGGTCCGCTCCGTCGAAGAGCGCAAAATAGGCGCTGTTCCGGTTGCGCTTACGCATCAGGTAGATGCTGCGGCGATTGCTGGCATATTCGGCCGCAAATGGTGCGTGCTGGGTAAAATTCCAACTCGGTTCCGCTGGGAAGGGGTGCTCTTGACCCGGTGAGAGATCGAGCGTCCCGGCTGCGAGCAGCAAGGTGTCACGCAGTTCTTCCGCACTGAGGCGGCGATGGGCAAACGCTGAAAACGTCCCGGCCGTGATCCCGTCGCTGGCGGCTTGCTGGTAGGTCGCACTCGATAGAATGAGACGGTGCATTGCCTTTACGCTCCAGCCGTGTTCGATGAAGTGGCGGGCGAGGTAGTCGAGCAATTCAGGATGGCTCGGCGCTTGACCGTGGTTGCCAAAATCGTTCGGCGTGGCCACCAGCCCCCGGCCGAAATGCGAAGCCCAGATCCGGTTCACCATCACGCGAGCCGTGAGTGGATTGTCGGCGTTCGCGATTCGCTTCGCCAATTCGAGCCGACCGCTCCCTTGCCCGTCGCCCAGCGATCCGCCTCCCAGAATTGCGAGGTATTCGCGAGGCACGTTCTCCCCGGGAACTTCGGGATCTCCCCGTTCCTGCAGTCGCGCTTTCTTTGGCTCGCCTTCGGCAACGGCATAAGCCAAATCCATCTGCGGTTCCATCGCGGCATGTTCACGCAGCGCGATCAGGTGCTGATTCCGAATTGCAGAGCTCCTTGCCAAAGCAAGATATGCTTCCGAGATCTCTGGTTCCGCAAAGTGCTCCAATCGCCACCCCACCCCGTCCCCGCCCGGATGACCATCGCTCACCTTGAGATCGATCTCGACCTGCCCGTCGATTGGACTCAGCCATGCGATCGCCACCGGCCCCTGTGGACCGGGATGACAATAGAACGTGCGGCCCGGCAGCGTCGTCCATACCTTGACGGAATTCTGCGAAGTGTTCACGAGGACCGTGGGTGGAGCCCCGTCTTCCCAGGCCCGCAGCTCCGGCTTCCCCTGAACGCTCTCCTTCCTTCCGGTGAGGAAGCGGGGCTCATCATTGGTGGTATTTAGAAAACACCACTTGGCTCCCAGCTTCGTGTCTTGCGGGTTCCCAAGGGTCAGATCGTCGATCAGGTCTGCGAGCGACCAGCGGATCTCTTCCTTGGCCGGATTGTAAGTGATTGAGTAATCGAGGATGGTGGTGTCCGCTCCGTAGTTCGCCCGTGGGAGAATGGAAAGATGAATCGCTTCCCCCTTTCTCACCGAGAGAGTGATCGGCTTCGGCGTCACGTGGATCGAGTCGCCGTCCGGGACGTCACCTTTCGTGAGGACCGTGTCGCTTCTCGTCGCGAGCTCCTTCACTCGTTTGGTTTCCGCCGCCCCGCCGGCATCGGCCTGTGTTTGCAGTTCGCTGCGAGTCTTTTCCCAGACTTCGCGCTTCGTCCGGAGCTCGGCGTTTCCAATCGGAATCAGGTCGCGGGGTTGCTGCTTTGGCTCGCATCCGGGAAATGAGAATCGTGTGCTGTCCAACATCGCGTAGAGTGAATAGTAGTCGCGCATCAGGATCGGATCGTGCTTGTGATCATGACAGCGCGCGCATGAAATGCTGAGCCCGAGAAAGGCCTTGCCGAGATTATCGATCGCGTCCTCGTAGGTAAGGTGCATGCTCTTGTCGATGTCATGGCCGAAGCGGCGTGCCAGGGCGAGGTATCCGGTGGCGATGATGCTTGCTGACTGTTCCTGCGGCTCCTTGTTTCTTGCGAGCAAGTCACCTGCCAACTGCTCGCGAACAAAGACATCGTAGGGTTTGTCCTGGTTGAAGGCATCGATCACCCAGTTGCGGTAGCGCCAGAGGTGGGGAAGAGGGTGGTCGCTGTTCTCGCCCGCGGTGTCGGCATAGCGCACCACGTCCAACCAATGCCGCCCCCAACGTTCGCCGTAGTGCTTCGATGAGAGAAGGTCTTCGACGATTGTCTGAAACGCCTCGGCATCAGGTGTCGGGTCGGTCACGAATTTCTCGACTTGAGAAATAGCCGGCGGAAGTCCGATCAGTCCGTAGCTTGCCCGTCTGATTAGTTTTCGTCGATCCGCCGGTGGTCCCGGACTCAAGTTCCTGGCATCAAGATCTCTGTGGATGAAGGCATCGATTGCGTTGCGTCCCCGGGCGCCCTTTTTCATCGGAGGAGGGGTCGGGTTTCCCAGCGCTTGCAAAGACCACAGTTTGCCTGAGTCACCTTCTTCGGCGCACACCAAGCCAAGACCCGATATCGCAGCGGCAAGCAAAACGAACCGAGAGAACACCGCTACTTCTCGTGATGATCGAGCGGGAGTTGGGCTTTGATTCCACATCCTCGTGAGTCTTCCATCATCGGCGGAACTGATGGCGGCTCAAGGTAAAAGACGAGCCGACTTTTTGCGCTTGATAACTTCGCGCTTCGTCGTCTCTGCGTCAGGTGATAGCTTGGCCCTCTTCCGGGACAAAAATCGGCTGCATCCATTCGAAAACGGCCCCGGGACACACCAACCCAAATGGATATTTAGAGG
Organism: uncultured Verrucomicrobiales bacterium; assembly: GCA_937916505.1. Lineage (GTDB taxonomy): Bacteria > Verrucomicrobiota > Verrucomicrobiia > Verrucomicrobiales > Akkermansiaceae > SW10. Next base: position 17,561 of record CALFSW010000379.1, read on the forward strand.
GGACTCTGTATCCACATATTCTCAATAATTCACCATGAAACCGATTGTTCAAATCTCGCTTGATCTCACCAACATTGACGAGGCTCTCGAAACGGCGGCGCTGGCCCGTCGAGCGGGGGTGGATTGGCTGGAAGCAGGGACTCCGCTGATTCTTGCCGAGGGTCTGCATGGTGTCCGGGCGTTACGCGAGGCCTTTCCGGATGTCCCCGTGGTCGCTGATTTGAAGACGATGGATGGCGGGTATCTCGAAGCCGAGATGATGGCCAAGGCCGGTGCCACCCACGTCGTGGTGATGGCTCAAGCTCATCCGGAGACCATCAAATGCGTCGTGCAAGCAGGAGCCGATTTCGGCTGCGAAGTGATGGGAGATAATCTGGGCTACACGACCATGGTTGATGGCGCGAAGTTGCTCGCCGATCTTGGCTGCGGTTATGTCATTCACCACATCGGATACGACGAGCGGCGCGGAATTGCGGCTGCGGGTCAGCGCATGCCAAGTCCACTTGATGAGCTCCGCGAGGTCGTGGAAGCGGTCGATGTTCCGGTTCAGGCGGTGGGAGGATTGAGTATTGAGGAAGCCATCAAGTGCCCGCAATTCGGTGCTCCGCTCGTGGTTCTTGGTGCACCGCTCACGATCGATGCCGAATCCTTTAAGACTGCCGATGGCGATCTCGAGGCCTCCCTGCGGATGATTTGCGAGGCCATTCACGCTCAGGATGTTCCCGAGTTTTAACCCCACGCTTTTTCTTTTCTTACGATGAAATCTGCTGCTGTCGTCAATTACGCTCCTGAAAAGGGCTCCGTCGAAATTCGAGAAATCGAGAGACCCGAAATTGATCCCGATGATGTCTTACTGGAAGTCGCGAACGTGGGTGTTTGCGGGAGTGATTTGCATCAATGGACGGCGGATCATTCCTGGCCGGTGAACTATCCCGTTGTCCTGGGACATGAGTTTGGAGGACACATTGTCGAAGTCGGTAAATCGGTCGAAAACTGGAAGGAAGGGGATCGCGTTGTTTCCGAAACAGCGGCCATCATCAGCGCCGACAATCCGATGACCCGGCGCGGGCTCTACAATCTCGACCCGACCCGAAAAGGCTTTGGCTACGGGGTGAATGGAGCAATGACGAAGTATGTCAAAGTTCCGTCGAGAATTCTCCATGGGATCCCGGAATCCCTCCCTTTTGAACAAGCCTGCCTCACCGAACCCTGTTGCGTTGCCTACAGTGCCGTTGTGAAAAATGCCCGCATCGAACCGGGAGATCGAATTGTGGTGTTAGGACCCGGAACGATCGGGATTCTTTGTGCTGCGATGGCCCGACTCTGCGGGGCTGAAGTGGCAATCGTTGGTTTGGAAAAGGACAGTCACCGTCTTGAAATAGCGAAGCAATACGGCTGCGAGGTCATCATTGGTGACGCCGGGCCGTGGGCGATGGCGCGGGATGGGCTTGGGTGTAATGGAGTCATCGATGCCGCCGGCGCAAGCGCCACCCTGAAGATCGCGCTCGATTTGGTGCGACCTGCTGGATGGATCAGCAAGGTTGGTTGGGGGCCACAGCCACTCAATTTCAGTCTCGACCCTCTGGTTCAAAAAAACATCACCTTGCAGGGAAGCTTCAGTCATAACTGGCCGATCTGGGAGCGGGTCATTGCGCTCCTTTCAAGTGGGCAACTTGATGTCAAACCGATCATCGGGGGCGTCTGGGCGATCGAAGACTGGCACGAGGCATTCGAGAAAATGCACTCCGGTGAAGTTGTGAAATCCGTATTGAAACCCTGAAAACCATGCGCCTTAAAAATAAAGTGGTCATCGTGACCGGGAGTTGCACCGGGATCGGAAAAGCGATCGCAAGGCAGTGCGTCACGGAAGGTGCCAGGGTGGTGATTCACGGCCTCGAAAGGGAATGGGGAGAAGCGGTGGTCTCCGATTTGGGGGAGGATAAAGCGGTGCTGCATATTGAAGATCTCACCGAAAAAGGATGCCCCGGCCGACTCGTTGATTTGGCTGTCTCGACTTTTGGAAAGCTCGATTCCGTCGTCAACAACGCCGCGCTGGTTGCCTCCGGAAATATCCATACCACCGATGAAGCGTTTTTCTCAAGAATACTTTCCGTGAATACTCTGGCACCCTTTCTCTTGATTCAGGCGGCTCTCCCGCACCTTGCCGAATCCCGGGGCTGCGTTCTCAATATCGGCAGCGTCAATGCCTGGAGCGGCGAACCGGATCTTCTACCCTACAGCGTTTCCAAAGGCGCGCTCATGACGATGACACGCAACCTCGGCGATACGCTGATGCGTGAAAACAAGGTCCGCGTCAATCAGATCAACCCCGGTTGGGTTCTCACCGAAAATGAAACCCAGCGGAAGCGGGATCACGGCTTAAGTGATGATTGGTATACCAAGCTACCGAAAGTCTACGCTCCCTCGGGTCGCATCCTGAAGCCCAGGGAAATTGCAATGGCCGCAATCTATTGGTTGGCTGACGAAAGCGGGCCGATCAGCGGTCAGGTCGTTGATCTCGAGCAGCATCCCTTCATTGGTCGCAACCCGCCCAAAGACGCGTCCACGATTTAGCTTCTCAATTCAATTTCATTCCATGCCAAAACTCGCTGCCTTTCCCAAAGCCTTCATGCATGCCCTCTGCAAAGATGGCAGCATGACCGTCTCCGAATGGATTCAACTCGCCGCCAAACTCGATGTGCAAGGTCTGGAATGGTACGCCGGGTTTATCGAAATGGAGGATGAGTCCAGGTGGTCACACTTCCGGACGGAAGTCGAAGACACCGGAAAGGTGATCCCGATGATGTGTTGCTCGCCCGATTTCACCCATCCGGACGCCGCATTCCGCGAGAAGGAAATCACCAGGCAGAAACGCTGGATCGATATGACTGAAATCCTCGGCGGCAGCTATTGCCGGGTCCTGAGCGGGCAACGCCGTCCCGAACTGAGTATCACCGAAGGAATCAAATTTGCCGTCGACTCCATCGAAGCCTGCCTCCCGTATGCGCAAGAGCGGGACATCACGCTGATTATTGAAAATCACTACAAGGATGACTTCTGGGAGTATCCCGAATTCGCCCAGAAAATGGAGGTTTTTTGCCAACTGATCGACCAGATCGATCATCCCTGTTTCGGGGTCAACTATGACCCGAGTAACACCTACCTCGCGGGCGAAGATCCGCTCGAACTTCTCCAACGCGTCTCGCACCGGGTTCTCACCATGCACGCCAGCGATCGGTATCTTGCCGAAGGCACGATCGCAGATCTCCGACGCGAGGAAGGGGGTGCCACCGGTTACGCCAAACGCCTCCGGCACGGAGAAATCGGCAAAGGGCTAAACAACTACGATGCCATTTTTACCGAACTGAGAAGCAAGGGTTTCGATGGCTGGATCAGTATCGAGGATGGAGTCGATGGAATGGATCAACTTGTCCGCAGCGTCGATTTCCTGAAAGGGAAAATCGCGCAGCATTTTTGCTAG
>CALFSW010000380.1 GCA_937916505.1 uncultured Verrucomicrobiales bacterium
ATGCATGCAGCCGAACCAACCACCACTACTTTTAACGACCTCTGGGCCGCCGCCTAAATCGGCATTGGATCAGCATATTATGGCTCTTCCCCGACAGAGTGATTCCTACTTTCTAAGGAGTCAGGTTCAGATGAAGCGAGGAAAGCCGGGTGATGCCGTGGCGGACATGAATCAAGCGATCAAACTCCATTCGCCAGCTCCCTTGAACTATTATCTGCATCTCATCCGGATTCAGGAAAAGCGGGGCCAGATCAATCAGGCCATTGCTGTTTGTGAAAACGCACGAAAGTCACTGGGCGATCTTCCCAATGTCATGATGATCCAGGCTCGCCTTCTGGGAGAAAGCGCACGCCTCAAGGACGCTTCTTTGATCTATACCCAGATCAAGAAAAAGACTCCCAGCCTGACTTTCAGCATGTGTTTGGAGGAATCCCGAATGTGGGGAAAAACCGACCCTCAAAAAGCGCTGGGATTACTGCTCCAAGCGGAATCGGCCTGGAAAACCTTCTCCCAAAGCAAGCGTGAGCGTGCGCCCATGCAAAAACTTTATCAAGAATTGATCATCAAAAAACGACGTCTTACGAACCCATGAAATTTTGCCCAGGAAAACTAATCCTTCTTGCCTCGCTGATCCCGAGCCTCCTTCAGGCTTCAACGAGCTATATCCAAAAAGGAAGCTCCGGATGGAGCATTCTTCAAGTCGTTGATGGCGTGGATCCGGCGGATTCAGACTCGGACTTCAACTCCACCTGGTATCATCCAACAGCCGGCGGTTACGTGGGAGGGGCATATGATGGTCCCGCATTCACGGATAACCAGCCCTCCCCTTTCCACTATGGCGGGGTCGATGGTTTGTCCGGGGGAACAACTTTACCCACTCCTCCCTCGGGTTCCCGCTACACTACTTATTTCTACAAAGTGTTCGATGCGGGAGCAGGTTCCGACAGCTTCAAGATTTCCCTGCTCGCGGACGATGGCGCCTTTGTTTACCTCAACGGGCAGCTCATTGCCACGGAAGGGGTGTCCGACCCGGACACCTACACCCAGCTGTCAGCTCTCGGAAATGAGGCCACCTACGATGAATTGGCGCTCATCGGCGACGTCACTCTCCAGCCCGGCTTGAATCTTCTCGCTGTTTCCATCCACCAGGTCAACACCACCAGCAGTGACATGGGCTTTGATCTCGAACTTGTCGAAAAGACGAGCGAAACCCTGGTAACTGCGGATTCCGGTGATTGGGCGATTTTAAGCGCCATCGATCCCGCAAGCAACGGGTATGATCCCGTTGTCGGGCACAGCTCGCAAGCCGGCGACCCTGATTTTAACGACACCTGGAAGAACCAAAGCTTTGGAGGCTACAGCGGAGCCGCCTACGACGGGCCAGGCTTCACCACCGGCCAACAGGGCCCTTTTGCCTATGGCGGAGTTGATGGCCTTCCCTCCCCCAATACGGAGTTGCCAACCCCGAATTCCGGCACCCGAAAAACCGCCTACTTCATCAAGGAATTTGACGGCGGCATCAAAGGTTTCGACAAAGCAACATTCACCATCCTGGCCGACGATGGAGCATTCATTTACCTGAACGGAAATCTCGTCGGAGTGACGGGCAATTTACCGAACGATGCCACCCAGGACACCTGGGATACATTCACTAGCGGCGCGGGATCCGAAACGGCATTCCAAACAATTACCGCCACTGGAGACGGTGTGATCCAACCGGGCACCAACCTCCTGGCGGTGTCACTGCACCAGCACTCGACAACATCCTCGGACCTTGGATTCAGCCTCGAACTTGCCGGCGCACAAATTGGCGCACCCGTCGTCGAACGCGGACCTTACCTTCAATCGGGAAGTCACGACCGGATGACCCTGCGTTGGCGCACCAGTGATCCGAGCAACAGTGTTGTTCACTTTGGTGATTCACCGACCAATCTGACCCAGACCATCACCGTGGAAGGCAGTGTCACAGATCACGTCGTGACACTCACCGGCCTCAATCCCGCCACGCAATACTATTACCAAATCGAGAGCTCGAACAACAGCGGCACGGTCACCGCGGGAGGGCAATCGGACTTCTACTTCAAAACGTATCCCATCCCGGGCGCCCAGGTTCCCACCAGACTCTGGGTCATTGGCGACAGCGGTACACGCACTTCCGATCAGGCCAATGTATACAATGCTTACCGCAACCGGACGGGAACTCGTCACACCGATGCCTGGCTGATGTTGGGAGACAATGCCTACAACAGCGGCACCGATAGCGAATTCCAGGGTGCTCTTTTTGATGCTTATCCCGAACTTCTGCGGAATACCACAATGTGGTCCTGTATCGGAAACCACGAAACTTACACCAATGGCGGAGAGCCGTATCTCGACATTCACAGCTTCCCAACGGCTGGTGAGTGTGGCGGAGTCGCTTCGGGAAGTGAACATTACTACTCTTATGATCACGGAAACATCCACTTTGTTTGTCTCGATTCCGCAACCGCCAATGTCTCCGATCTTCCGGGAAATGGCGGGATGATCGATTGGTTGGCAGCCGATCTCCAGGCGACGGATAAAGACTGGATCATTGCCTATTTCCACCACGGCCCCTACACCAAGGGATCGCACAATTCAGACACCGAAGGCCCGCACATCAGCGTACGAAACTACATCACCCCTCTGCTGGAAGACTATGGCGTCGATCTCGTCCTATCGGGACACAGTCATACCTATGAACGTTCGATGTTGGTGAACGGTCACCACAGCAACATGAGTACGAGCGACTCAAGAAGTGGCACTTTTGACTACAATTTGCACGTCATCGACAACGGGAACGGCAGTCAAACCGGGAGTATCGACGGGAATGGAAACTTTATCACCGACGGAGGCGACGGAGCCTATCGCAAGGAACTGGGATCCACCCAATCAGGAACCATTTACTCGGTTTGCGGTGCTTCCGGAAAACTGAGCGGTTGGGCCAACGCGTCGACGGCCACCGTAAACCCTGACCCTCACCCGGTGTTTGTGGTCAACTTAAGAACGCTGGGCTCGATGATCATTAATGTCGATGGCGATACCCTGAACGCCCAGTATCTCGACGATAATAATGTCGTGCGAGACGACTTCACCATCGTGAAGCCGGCTAGTGGCAGTGTCCAGGTCGCCTCTGTTTCGCAATTTGATTCCGTGGGAGTCGCGATCACAACAGTGACCGCAAATGGAAGTGGCACACTGGCTTATTCCATCATCGAAGGGAACGAGGATGGTAAATTTGAGATCGATGGCGAGACGGGAGTCATTCGAAGCCTCGCTCCTTTTGATTACCAGGCCGACAAAATCTACAACCTGACGATTGGGGTGAGCGATGACGGGGTGCCGGTCAGCCCGGTTCTGGTCACCGTAAATGTCACCTTGGATCCTCCTGTAACCAATGCGCAACCTGTCCTGAATGACACTGCTTTTTCGATCGCCGAAAACTCCGGAGTCAGCACAACCGTGGGAACCGTGACCGGCACTGATCCCGATATTGACGACACCCTGACCTACAGCATTGTCGCCGGGAATACCGGATCGACTTTTGAGATCAACACCAGCACCGGAGAGATCACCACGGCCACCATCCTCGATTTCGAGACGACACCAAGCTACACTCTGACCGTCGTGGTGATGGATGACGGAACCCCTCAGGAAAGCGACACCGCAAGCATCACCATTCAACTTGGTGACGTGAACGAAGCCCCTATCCTCGCCGATAGCACGGGCGGAGTGGGGGAGGTCGATCAGCCCTATGCCGGCAATATCGGAGGAGCGGGAAGTGACCCCGATGCTGGAGACACGCTGACGTATGGTGTCGTTTCCGGACCCATCTGGCTCGCCATTGCTCCTGATGGCACCCTTTCCGGAACGCCTGGGAGTGAGAATATCGGCGACAATCTCTGGACAGTCCGCGTCACCGACAGTGCCGATAATACAGCCGATGCCCACCTTGAGATCACCATCACCGCAAACAATCCACCGATTGCGAACGATGCCCTGCTTTCGGTTCCCGAGAATAGCGCGATCGGAACCTCCGTGGGAACCGTGGTCGCCACCGATGCCGATGCGGGCGATGTTCTGATCTATGGCATCACCGGAGGAAACCCTGCCGGAGCCTTCTCCATTAATTCCAACACCGGAGAACTCACTTCAGCGGAACCACTCGATTTCGAAGCCACCGCCCGGTATGTCCTGACCGTCACCGTGACGGATGATGGCAGCCCGGCTCTTTCCGACACCGCCAGCATCACCATCGACCTTGGCGATGTCAATGAAGCCCCTTCTCTCGCCAACAGCACAGGCGGAGACGGAGAGGTCGATCAACCCTATGCTGGCAGTATCGGAGGCTCGGGAAGTGATCCCGAAGCCGGTGACACGCTCACCTATGGCAAAGTCGACGGCCCCACTTGGCTCGCCATCGAAAGTGACGGCACTCTCTCCGGGACACCGGCGAACGAGGATGTCGGTATTAATTCCTGGGAAGTT
>CALFSW010000381.1 GCA_937916505.1 uncultured Verrucomicrobiales bacterium
GGCTGGATCCTTACCACACAAATCGCATTAACCATGTCCATTCCTTCAAAAACGGAGCAGGGCTGTCTTCTTTTTTGGATCACCACCGCGGGGATCTTCACGTTGCCCACTTTATCTCTAGCAGGCCTCCTCGTTGAAAACGATCTCTCCGATCCAACTGCGCTTAGGGTGTAAACTCTTTCCAATCGCCCGGGGGTAAATCACCTGGCAGCTCAAGGCTTCCAATCGCTTCACGGTGAAGCTTCGTTACCTTCAGATCAAAGCGTGCGAACATTCTCTTCACCTGATGATGCTTCCCCTCGTAGATCGTGAGACGGCATTCTGTTTCAGCGAGTAAATCCACCTGCGCAGGAGCGGTTGTCACTTGTTCCTTGGCGAACCACATTCCTTTCTCAAATGCGAAGATCACTTCTTCCGTGATCCTGCCATCGACCTCCACCAGGTAGACCTTTCCGACTCTTTCAGAAGGCTCGGTGAGTGATTCCGAAAAAACGCTATCATTGGTCAGAATGACCAGACCGGAAGTGCTACGATCCAATCTTCCGGCGAGATGAAGTTCTCCGGCCCAATCCTCTTCGATCAAATCAATCACCGTTTTGTGCTCATCATCGACGGTCGCGCTCACAACGCCGATCGGCTTGTGCATCAGGACATATCGAGGAGTATGTGCCTGCAGGATTTCCTCATCAACTTCGACTCGATCAAACTTTCCCACCTCCGTGCTCCGTTCATCCCAGACCACGGCGTTCAACCGCACGCGACCCGCCTCGAACATCTCGCGTGTTCGCCGCTTCCCCGTCCCGGCCCACTTTCCCACAAATCGATCCAATCGCATCTATCCGACAAGATCACCAATGCTTCCAAACCCGGGTTCAAAGAGACGACGGAAAGTGCGCGCGGCATAGCCATCGGTCATCCCAGCCAGAAAATCACAAACGAGACGCGCTTTCTTCTCCACCGTTTCTGCCTCGGCAATCTCGGCGGCATCAGCATCAGGTAGGAAGGAAAAATCCTGCCCATCAATTGTCTCACCGAGAACGTAACGCTTCTCCATGACCTCCCAAAGTTTCCTGAGCATGTAGCTCCCCTTGTGCTCCAGCTGTTTGAGCTGGGGCGACAAGAAGACCACCTCATAGGCAAGACTCTTGAATAACTCACTCTCGGCCCTGACCTCCTCATCGATCACCAACTCCATCGAGTAGCGATGACTGGTGCCACTCAAAATATTGACCGCCGTGATCAAGCGCGCTGATTGAATGTATTTGCCGATCTTCTTGCCAATAAATGGTTCGATGCGTTGTCCTCGAATCGCTTGCAACAAGTCCCCCAGCGGAGCCCCGCCCTCAATAGCATGCCCATTTTTCCCGGCCCAACGCTCGACGCGATCCACGGTGAGAAATCCAGCCTTCACCGAGTCCGCCAGGTCATTGAGGGAGTAGGCAGTGTCATCGGCCCAGTCCATGATCTGGCATTCGATTGACTTAAAGCCATCGCGCACCTTGCCCGGAACGAGTTCGGCAGGAAAATCATTTTCTCCCATCGCCCAATTCAAATGCCCCTCCTGGGAATCGTAGAGGAAGTGATTTTTTGGAAACTCTCCCGTGGTCGTTCTCAGCTCGGACCAAAGCGACTTGTATTTCAAAACGCCATCGAGAAAAGCCCTTGAGGGATCCATTCCCTTTCGGCTCTGGGAAAAAATCCGTTCGGTCAAAAGACGCAGGGTTTGGGCATTCCCCTCAAACCCGCCGTAATCTGCCATGAAGTGATTGAGCGATCGTTCCCCGGCATGCCCAAAAGGGGGATGACCGAGATCATGGGAGAGACAGATCGCTTCGACCAAATCTTCATCGATAAAAAAATCCTCCTCCATCAGATCGCTCGAATGGCTTAACCAATGACAAATCGATTTTCCGATCTGGGCCACTTCCAGCGAATGGGTCAGTCTTGTGCGATAAAAGTCATACTCCCCGCTCCAAAACACCTGGGTCTTGCTTTGGAGACGTCGAAACGCCGGGGTATGCAAAACCCGGTCGCGATCGATTTGAAATGGCGAACGAAAGTCCTTCGACGTGTCGTAGCCGGAAGCCCGCTCCATATCAAAGGTCTGGTAAAATCGATTCTGCACAGACGAGATCTAGCAAGTTTGCCAAGATCTTCAAGCTCGGCCCAAATGGCACGACCACCTTGTTCATGGCTCCGGAAGAGAAGAGGATGATCAAAGATTTCGAACTCACCATCGACGGGAAAGAGGTCAACGTTCCGAAAAACTTCTGGAACGATATCGGCAGATTCCAATCGAAGAAATTAGTCGTTGATCCCAAGCGACCGCTTCAAACTCCGGAGGACGAATTTGAAATGGAACAGTTTCTCTCGGACAATTCCCGAAGTTTCCCAACCATTTCAAGAACTCCACAAGGCAGTACCGTCCTGATCACCTGGGTGAGAACCGAGGAATGAGACTCTCAATCGAGGTTCCGTTGGATCGTCAGCAAACCAGGCACCGTCCTCAGACACCAGGAGCAACCTCCCCACGAATGATAGGACAATCGCACCACGGCGATCGCCGTGGCGAAAATCAAGATTCCCTCCATTGCAACGCTCACTCCACCTTCCCCTCGCGCCCTTTTGCCGAAACTGGATTGGGCCGGGCCACAACCCGGTTGGGCAAGATCACTTCGTAATCACTCATCCGGGGGACTTTTTTGGGAAAGTCTGTGCTCACGAACTGGGCTCCGCTTGCGAGTGCTTTTGTCGCTCTCGTTTTGTCGTTCGTCCGAGCTTCCTTTGTATCTGAATCCGCGCGGGTGCGGACCAGAAATCCACTTTTCACCAGTCGTTGGATCCCGGCAAATCCGCCAACGGGATCGTTCATCTTCATCCAGGCGGCAGCGGGATGGGTGGGATCAACACTGACAAAGAGAAGGCGGTTTTTCAGCGAAGGGTTTCCTTTTAAGTAGAGATCCCGGTGATCGCCTCCGTTATCGAGGCAGAACATCAACTTGCCGCGAACCTCCCGGAGCAAGGGCCAACCTTTGGTCGTGATGGCTTCCCGCAATGTGGGCAACTCCCCTCGCACGGAGTCCGGAGTGATGATTGCCGTTCGTTGAAAGACAGAAAGGATCTCCTTTTCCACTTCCTCCATTTGTTTGCGATCAAACGGAACCGGTTTGGGTTGAAAAGGAACATCCGCTTTGTCTTTCAGTTCGATCAAGATCATCACGGGCAGATGGTTCGGATTTTTAGTCGACCACGCCTTCACGGCCTTGAGGGCATCTTTAAAAGTGGGATGCACCGAACGCGCATCAACCTTGGGAACGTGGAGCACTTTCATCCCCGGTTTGCGCCTCACGTCATCCTCCGGGGACTCCGGCGGTGCGTAAAGCCCTCCCCTTGGATCGGCAAAGAGGTCCAATTCAAAGTGACGAAGTCCCGCATCCAATTGCCGATCGAGAGGCTCCCGTGAATAGTCCCAGGCCTCGGCGGCCCTTTTGCTGAAGACCCTCAGAAGTTTCATCTCCTCGGGAGTTGGAGCGAGGTGATAGGAATTGTGGCTTCCGATGGTCTGAATTTGGTTCAGTCTCAACTCTCCCTTCGCCACGAGCGGGAGGAGAAAAACAAAGAGAAGAAATTTCATACTATCCGATCTAAAGACCACCCCCCCATGGTGAAGACACCGGGCTCCTGGTCTGCCCGGCATCGGGAACCCAGCCAGGATGTTTTACTCCGTTTTTCATCAGTCCCACAAAGTGAACCAATGGATTGCTTCGGTAAAAAACATGCAGTTCACCGCGATGCGCGGTTCCATCGAATTTTTCGGGAGCCGGGGCTTTCCCGATCCACGCCTCGCTGGAATCCGGAATTTTGAACCACTCTCCGGGCACACTCCCCCGCCACCAAAAACCATCGACCTGGTCGTAGGTCTGATTTTTCGGGACAATCAATGTTCTCCCGCTCTCCGGGATCACTCGAAAGGCCCCCAATTCGTCCCGCGTGAGCCCCCGAAAGGTCACCTTTCCCACCATCGCCTTTTTCCTGGGCTCCGTTGGTTTTGATTCCGCTTTGACCTTCGGATCCACTTTGGGCACAGGCTTGGGTTTCGTCCCCTTCGTTTTTGACTGGGCTACAAAAGGACGCGCCAACGGGTTCGAGCCACAGCCGGCACAAAGCACCGCCAGGATGACAGGCAAGCAGATCCACTTCATAGAAAAACCATTGCCGAGCCGGGGGAACACTGCGAGTCAAAAGTCTCGATCCTGCAGTTGACAGAAGCCCATCGTTTGCTCTTCTCCTCAGAGATGAACGGAGCATTGGAATGTTTTTGGGTTGCCTTGAGACTGGGCCTCACTTCCTTCGGAGGACCGGTAGCCCACGTGAGCTACTTCCGGGAAGAATATGTCACCCGTCGTGGCTGGGTCAATGAATCCCGCTTTGCCGAACTCATGTCTCTGACTCAATTCATTCCCGGCCCCGGCAGTAGTCAATTGGGGGCAGCCATCGGTTACGAACGGGCAGGACTCCTTGGCGGTTTGGCGGCATGGCTTGGTTTCACCCTTCCCTCTGCTCTCGTTTTGGTCCTGATCGCCCTCGGAATGGGAGATCTTTCCGGCGACCACGCCAGCGGAGCTGTCCGGGGTCTCAAACTTGTCGCCCTTGCCGTTGTCGCCGGAGCCTGGCTCGGCATGAGAAGCGCCCTCGCTCCCGACCTCCGACGCCTTGCCATCGCGTTCATCGTCTTTGCGATGCTCTGGATCTTCACCGCGCCATGGATCACCGTCGTGATGATCACCCTCGCCGGCCTGGCCGGCGTCTTCACCCTTTCCGCCGGAGAAAAGATCAAAAAAGAAAAGACCTCCGGACGCGGAATGCTCGGCTGGCTCGCTTTGATCGCGTTTTTTGTTCTCCTTTTCTTTTCCGTTGGAAGCAGCGGTCCTCTCGCGGGAATCTATCGAGCCGGATCCCTTGTTTTCGGCGGTGGTCACGTCGTGCTCCCCCTTCTTCAAGAAAGTATGGTCGGTGGAAAATACATGTCGAAAGAGGTGTTCCTTGGTGGCTACGGGGCAACCCAAGGTGTTCCCGGCCCGGTCTTCACCTTCGCCGCCTTCCTCGGGGTCAAAGCACATATCTTCGGCAATCCTTGGCTCGGAGCCGGTGCGGCTCTTGTTGCGGTGTTCCTTCCCGGCATGCTCCTCCTTGGCGGCACCATGAAAATATGGGGCCGCCTTCGCGGAAAACGATGGGCCCAACGCGCGGTTAACGGTGCCAATGCCGGAGTCGTCGGAGTCCTGGGTGTCGCTCTCCTGCGCATGGCCACAGACGGCACCTTGAACGGTTGGAGCGATGCCCTCGGCGTCGCCATTCTCTTCCTCATTCTACGCAAGAAACTCATCCCCGTTTGGGCTCTCGTGATCATCGCGGCCGGCGGGGGTGCTCTTCTTGCCTAGAAAGTCCCGTGGTACTTGCTTTCAGGTGATTTTCCGTACATCGTCACCGCCCCGCGAAAAATGCGGGATTACGCCATGGGAAAGACTCTTTATCAGAAAGTTTGGGATGCTCACACTGTGGGTACTTTGAGCGACGGACGCACACAGCTCTTCATCGGAACACACCTCATTCACGAGGTCACCAGCCCCCAGGCTTTCGGAATGCTCCGCGACCTTGGACTCCCCGTCAAATACCCCTCACGGACTTTCGCCACCATCGATCACATCGTCCCCACCGTGAACCAGGATCAGCCAGCCGATCCCCTCGCTGCCGACATGATCGATGCCATCCGCAAAAACTGCGACGACTTTGGAGTGACCTACTTCGATCTCAAATCGGGGAAACAGGGAATCGTCCACGTCGTCGGACCGGAGCAGGGAATCACCCAGCCCGGTTCCACCATCGCTTGCGGAGATTCCCACACCGCCACCCACGGCGCCTTCGGAGCCATTGCCTTCGGCATCGGCACCACCCAGGTGCGCGATGTTCTCGCCACCCAGACCATTGCCATGGAAAAACTCAAGGTCCGCCGGATTGAGGTCAATGGCACCCTTCGTCCCGGTGTTTATGCCAAGGACGTCACCCTTCACATCATTCGCCTCCTCGGAGCAAAGGGCGGCATTGGCTACGCCTACGAATACGCCGGCTCCACCTTGGCTCACTTTTCCATGGAAGAGCGCATGACCGTTTGCAACATGGCCATCGAAGGAGGCGCACGTTGCGGATACGTCAATCCCGATCAAACCACTTTCGATTTCCTCAAGGGCCGCCCCTACTCACCCACGGGCGACGCCTGGGATACCGCCGTTGAGGAATGGTCATCCTTCGCCTCCGATGCCGACGCTGAATTCGACGACATCGTTATCATCAATGCCGAAGATATCGAACCCACCGTCACGTGGGGAATCTCCCCCGACCACGGAATTTCCATCGGTGAATCCATCCCCGATCCTGCCACAACCGAGGGTGATGAGAAAGCGGTCATCGAGGAAGCTCTTGCTTACATGAAGCTCCCTGCCGGAACACCCATCAAAGGGATTCCCATCGACGTCGCCTTCATTGGCTCCTGCACCAACGGTCGTCTTTCCGACTTCCGCGAAGTCGCCAAATTCATTCAAGGTCACAAGGTTGCCGACGGCGTCAAAGCCATCGCGGTTCCCGGTTCCCAAATCACCGCGATCCAGTGTGAAAAAGAAGGCCTCGATAAGATCTTCGAAGAAGCTGGATTCGAATGGCGGGCCGCCGGTTGCTCCATGTGTCTCGCCATGAACCCCGACAAACTGATTGGCGATCAAATCTGCGCCTCCTCGTCGAACCGCAACTTCAAAGGACGTCAGGGCTCTCCAACCGGACGCACCGTGCTCATGTCACCACTCATGGTCGCCGCCGCCGCTGTCGCAGGTCACATCGCCGACGCCCGCGAAATTTTTGACGTAAACCCTGATGCTGCCGTCGCCTAAACCCCAACCAAGTCCTACTCATGAAAAATATTCTGCTAATCGTATTCTCGCTCGCGCTCCTCCCCCTCTCAGCCCGGGAGGACAATAAGATCACTCCCGCAGAGGAGTTGATGAAACTCATGGCCTTTGAAGAGAGTGTCATCCAATCCGGCGAAGCTGGATTCGGGATGGTTGAGCAAAGCCTCGCCGGCCAGGACCTCAACAAAGAGGAAATGGAAGAGGTCAAGGACGCCTTCATGGCATACATGCGCCAGGTCGCCACCGACCCGGAGCTCAAAGCCAAAACCACCTCGGCCTATGAAAAAAACTTCACAATCGAAGAAATCAAAGAGCTGATTGCCTTTTACAAAACTCCCGTCGGGAAGAAATCGATCAAGGTGCTCCCTGCCTTGACCGGTGAAATTATGGCATTCAGCCAGCAACTGGCCCAGCGACATGTTGGCTCCTTTCAGGAAACCCTCGGGAAGATCCTAGAGCGCAGGGCTGCCCGCGAGAAAAAAGAAAACGAATAAGAATCTATCACCATGGCTATCGCACCCATCACTCAAGTTTCCGGCACTGCCGTTCCCATCCCGGGAGCAGACATCGATACCGACCGCATCATCCCCGCGCGCTTCATGAAGTGCGTCACTTTTGACGGCCTCGGCGAATTTGCATTCTACGACGTCCGTTTCAACCCTGAGACCGGAGAAAAAACCGACCACCCCCTCAACGATGAGCGTTTCAAGAATGCCTCCATCCTGGTCGCCGGAATCAACTTCGGCTGCGGTTCGTCTCGCGAGCACGCCCCTCAGTCTCTCGCCAAATACGGTTTCAACGCCGTCATTGCCGAGTCTTTCGCCGAAATCTTCTACGGGAACTCAACCACTCTGGGACTCCCGTGTGTCAGTTCTTCCAAGGAAAACATCGAAGCCCTCAAGGCGGCCTGCGCCGCCGACCCCACCCTCGAAGTCAGCATCGACCTCGAAAAGATGACCGTCACTGCCGGTGACCTCACCTTCCCGGTCGAAATGCCGGACTCCGCCCGTCACGCCCTCCTTTCCGGGAGATACGACCCCATCAAGGAACTCATCGACAACAACGACAAGATCGAAGCCACCGCCGCTTCGCTTTCTTACGTGGGCTGAACTCAAGGAGTCCCCATTCACTCAAAAGCCGGATGTCCCTTGCGGACCTCCGGTTTCTTTGTGCCAAAGAAACTCATCCATGATTCCAACAGGGTCCTGCGGCCCCTATTTCCTGACACGTAAAACAAACCGGCGAACCAAGGGCGTTCACGCCAGAATTTCCGGAATAATCTCTCCGTGGACATCGGTCAGGCGGACATCACGACCACCATATCGATACGTCAGTTTTTCATGATCAACGCCCATGAGGTGCAACATGTTGGCGTGCATGTCGTGGACTGTCATTTTGTTCTCAACGGCATGGTAGCCGTATTCATCTGTCGCACCGTAGATGGTTCCTCCTTTGATTCCTCCTCCTGCCATCCAAATGCTGAATCCCTGGGGATTGTGATCCCGTCCATCCCGTCCCTGCGCAAAAGGAGTCCGGCCAAATTCCCCGGCAAACACGAGCAAGGTGGAATCCAACAAGCCGCGTGATTTAAGATCCTTGATCAGAGCGGCAATTGGCTGATCAACCGCCAAGGCATTCTTGGTATGACCATTTTTAAGCCCGCCATGCTGATCCCACCGATCACCGTTTCCAGTCGTGATGGTAAGCTCCACGAAACGCACTCCCTGCTCCACAAGTCGACGGGCCATCAGACATTGCGCACCGTAAGTTCGGGTATTGTTGAATTTGGAATCGAGCCCATACAATTTCTTGATCGATTCAGGCTCCTTGGAAACATCAGTCACTTCGGGAACCGCCATTTGCATGCGATAGGCCATTTCGTAGTTCTTCACCGCCGAGGCAATCAACGCCGAGTCAGGCCGTCGTTCCTGCAGCTGTCCATCAATCTGGCGAAGTAAGGCCAGCTTGTCCTGCTGGAGACCCTCTTTCTTTTCCAATGGATTGATGTTCTGAAGCACCACGCCCTTGGGATGGAGAACCGAGGGTCCGTGAGCAGCTGGAAGAAACCCCTCGCCCGTCATCTGCATCCCACCTGATGGAACCTGTCCGCCGTGAATGACGACATAGGATGGCAGGTCGGCATTGGAACTCCCCAAACCATAAGATGCCCATGCGCCCATGCTGGGCCGTCCCGAAAGTATGAGACCGCTGTGAAGGGAGTAATTGGCATTGGGATGACTTGGGGAAAACGCCGTCATTGAACGCATCACGCAGAGGTCGTCGGCACACGATCCGATATGCGGGAAGAGGTCGCTGATCGGAATCCCACTCTGGCCGTAGTTCTTAAACTCCCAAGGACTCGCCAGAATATTTCCATTGTTATTAAAGACGGTCGCCTCCACTTCGAATTTTGGTTTCTGGCCGTTCTCTTTCTTCAGGAGTGGCTTGGGATCAAAGCTGTCGACGTGCGACACCCCTCCGTCCATGTAGAGGAAAATCACGTGCTTCGCCTTGGGAGCAAAATGCGGCTTAATGGCAGCGTCGGCCTCTTGGTCCAGCAACCCGGCCAAAGCCAGCGAACCAAAGCCCAGCGAGCCCCGATGCATAAATTCACGACGGGAGAGATGACTGAGACTAGAAGACATAGATAAATTCCTTTCGGTTGATGATGATGTGACACAGCGAAATCCAAGCCTCCTGCGGGTTTGCGGCCGTGCCTAGTTTTCCCAGGGCAGAGAGGCCCCATTCGATTTCTTCTTTTGTGGCCTCCCGGGAGAATGCCACCCGATGGAGGTGGCGCAACTTCTCTTGATCCGACTCCTCTCTTTTCACGATTCTTTCTCCCCAAACTTTGGCCTGTTGATGAACCAAAGGGTGGTTCAAAAGAGCCAGCGACTGGGCCGGCACATTCGTGACATTACGCCTCCCTACCGGCTCGGTCGAATTAGGGGCATCAAAAGTTCTTAGAAATGACGGCAGGTAGTTCCTCTGGCTGGCCAGATAAATGGAACGACGGCCATTTCCGCCGAGAGGGCCTTCCCTCGGTTTGGCCCGACTGTTCGGCTGATCCTTGATGTAGGCGGGAACACTCGGACCAAAAAGATCCCGCTTGAGATCTCCGCTTGCGGCAAGGATATGATCACGAATCGACTCAGCGGACATCCTGCGAACCGGCATTCTTTGAAGAAACACATTGCCAGGATCGAGCTCGGCGGCCTCTGCCCCGGGGATCGAAGACATTCTGAAAGTGCTCGAAAGAAGCATTTTCCGAATCATCGCTTTGATTGACCACTTTTCCTTCACAAAGTCATTGGCCAGAAAATCAAGAAGCTCCGGATGGCTTGGCTTCTCTCCCATCTTTCCGAAATCATCGACCGAAGCCACGATCCCTTTTCCAAAAACCCGCGACCAAATCCGGTTGACCCGCACCCGGGCGGTGAGCGGATTCCCCGGTTTCAAAAGTTGCTCCGCCCACTCACGACGTCCACTTCCGCGCCCGGTGAACGCTTCCCCGCTCAGTCCGGCTAGAAAACGGCGGGGGTTCTCTTCATCACTCGGTCGTTTGTGGTTCCCCCGGATGTAAACCGGCTCGTTCATGTTGGTCCCTTCCACCAGACTGCGGACGTAAACCGGCTTCTCAATCAAATCGCGGACCTTTTTCAACGAGCCCAATGCCTTCTTCAATTGTGGGTCTGCGAGATCGGCAGCCAGAAGCCCCGAGGAAAAGAGCGCGCCGAGCACCTCGGCCCCCGCGCCATCTTTGGGCCCTTCGAGCAAAGAGGCTACCATCTCTTCAATTGAGTTTGCCCCGCTCCAAACCTTGCCCCAATCTGGGATTTCGGTCGCAACAGCCACCCAGGCTTCATCGCTAATTGCAACCTCGCCCGCTCCGGCACCCCGCAGTCTCTTGCTCTCTCCCTGATGTTGGATCTGAATAAAGGCGACCTCATCTTTCCAAAGACTGGTTGGAAATTGGATGAGCTGCCACTGATCGGAGTTCACCCTTTTCCGAAGCGGAGCGGTGGTTGGCCCATGCCCGACCAATTCATAATTTCGAATGACCAGACTCACGGTGGCGGATCGGCCTTTCACCCAAATTTTAATCGGCCCACCATCCGTAACAAAATCTTCGGATCTCACCGTACCATCCAATCTGGCAGAAACATGCCCCGCCACCATGCCACCTCCCGCGGCCCGTTGAATAATTTTAGGGTCGTCCGGATTCACGAAAAACCGCCCGGATTCAGCGGATTCGAATCCCACGCCATCTGCAAGCCAAGTTCGCTCACCCAAGGACTCACTCTTTCGTGGAGGAGGATTGGCAGAGTCAAACAGATGCTTCATCCCCAACAATTCCTGTTTACCACCAGGAGCATAAAGCGCGACAAACCAACGTGCGGCCTCCGGAGATGTCATTTCTCCCAGTTCCGTCCGAAGTTTCTTTCGTGCTTCGGCATCCTTTGGGTTAAGTTTTCGCCAGGCCTCAACAAGTTCCTTGTTTTCAGCCAACTTCCGGACCTTTGCGATGGCCTCCTCCAGCTTCCCCGCCTGGGCCGCAGCACTCTTCACCGTCGCTTTGACAACGTCACCGTGAGCCGAGCGAAGCTCCCTGCTCCGTTCAGCGGACCAGTTTGACTCGGCGACATTTGCGTAATGAAGCCGCGAACTCCGAAACATTCCATACAAGGAGTAGTAGTCCTCATCCGTTATGGCATCAAATTTGTGGTCATGACACCTCGCGCACGAAATCGTGAGCCCATGAAAAGCGGTTCCCACCACGTTGATCATACTGTCGATCACCCGTGCTTCATCCTCATGGAGATCAGTCACCCCATGATGGCCATCGGCCAGATGCAGGAATCCCGGCCCGGCCACTGATTCGTTGCAGCCCGTCCCAGGATTGATGCGAGGATGCTCCAAAAGATCTCCGGCAAGAGCTTCACGCACAAATTGATCATAGGGAACATCTTCATTAAACGCCCGGACCAGATAATCTCGATACCGCCACGTGTGGGGCATCACATAATCATTTTCGAAGGCCTTTGACTCGCCATAGCGTGCGACATCCATCCAATGTCGCGCCCAGTTTTCACCAAAATGCGGCGAGGACATCATTCGATCCACCGCCCGCTGATAAGCCCCCTCCCTGCTGTCGGCCAGGAATTCATCCAACTCCCCCGGAGTCGGGGCCAAACCGGTCAAAACGAAACTTGCTCTCCTCAATAACGTGACCTCATCCGCCTCCGCAGCCGGGGCCCACCCCTTTGCCTCAAGTCCGGCTATCACAAAACGATCCAAATCGGTCCGACACCACTCCTCAACCTCAGGCGCCACTTTCGGAACTGCCACCCGGGCAACCGGCTGCAATGACCACCACTGCTTTCGCTCTTCCAGATCAAATCCACTCTCATTAATTTTCTGACCGATCGCCTCCCCTCTCGGATCAGGAGCTCCCATTTTAATCCAACGGGCCAAATCTGCGATCTCACCGTCCGAGAGTTTGGACTTGGGAGGCATCGCCTCGACATCCGCCTCATGTCGAATCATCTGAATCAAAAGACTCTCCTCCGGCTTCCCCGGCACAATCACCGGGCCACTATCCCCCCCATCTTCCCAACCCGCTTTCCGATCCAGCAAGAGCCCACCCTTGACCTTCTTGGCCTCGGAGTGGCACTTCAAACAATGTTCTTCCATAATAGGCCGCACCTTATTCTCGAAAAACGTGAATCCGTCCGAGCCACTTGCGACTTGGGCTGCAAGAACCAGACTTGATACCATCCTACCTATCATCGGAATCGATACGCACTCACTACGCCTCGCATTTCAATTAGGATTATTCAAATTTTACATTTTGACAACTCAAAGTCAGGAGGTAGAATCAAGACATGTTCAAGTCGCTCATCCTCCTTCCGATTCTCTTTCTGGCGGGGGCCTGCACCAAAAAAAACAAAGTGACTACCGATGGGACGATTGTCACCACCATCGGGATGATTGCCGATGTCACCCGTGAAATCGCAGGGGATAAACAGGAAGTGATTAACCTCATTGGCGAAGGCATCGATCCTCATACCCACAAGCCTCTAAAATCCGAGGTTGATCGTATTCAAAATGCCGAACTCGTGCTTTACAACGGCCTCCTTCTTGAGGGGAAAATGGGAACACTTCTCAATACCCGGAAGGAAAAAGGAAATCCCGTCGTGGCTGTTACCGAAGGGCTTGAGGACGTTGAACTCATTGGCGACGCCGACCATCCCGATCCCCACCTCTGGATGGACGTCTCACTTTGGACCAAAGTTGCCGGTAAAATCGGCGGGGAACTCATCAGGCATGACTCTGAAAATTCAGATCACTACACTCAACGGCTCGCTGAATATCAAAAACACCTCACCGATCTCCATACCCACGCCCTCATGGTTTTCCCAACCATTCCGCCCGGGCAACGGGTTCTTGTCACCGCACACGATGCCTTCTCATACCTTGGACGCGCCTATGGAATTGAAGTCCGAGGCATTCAGGGCATCTCCACCGAGTCCGAAGCAGGAACAAAGGACATCAATGACCTTGTCGATCACCTCGTCGAAAAAAAGATCCCCGCCATTTTTGTGGAATCTTCCGTCTCCGATAAATCAGTCAAAGCCGTCATCGAAGGAGCCGCCCAGAAAGGACACACCGTGAAAATTGGTGGCGAGCTTTTCTCCGACGCCATGGGGCAGCCCGGCACCTACGAAGGCACCTACATTGGCATGATGGATCACAACATCACCACAATCGTGAACGGCCTTGGAGGAACGGCTCCAAAGAACGGCTTTCAGGGAAAACTCAACGACTAAAATGCGCCCGGAACACCCGCCAGAATTCCCCCTCTCGGTCCACGACCTCACCGTAGCCTATCATCGTAAGCCGGTCTTATGGGATGTTGAGCTCAACATCCCCGAAGGCACTCTCGCGGGGATTGTTGGACCCAACGGAGCCGGGAAATCGACCCTCCTGAAAGCCTGCCTGGACCTGATCCCCAAGACTTCCGGAGAAGCATTGATCTACGGAAAACCCTACGAGGAACAACGCGACCTCATCGCTTATGTCCCCCAGAGGGAAAGTGTCGACTGGGATTTCCCGGTCAGCGCCCTTGATGTCGTCGCAATGGGAACCTACCGAAAGCTTGGTTGGTTCAAACGCATCGGGCGCACTCAAAAAAACCAGGCCCGCGAAGCTCTGGAGCAAGTCGGGATTGGCCACCTCGCCGACCGCCAAATCTCACAACTTTCCGGGGGCCAGCAACAGAGGGTCTTCCTTGCCCGGGCACTGGTTCAAGACGCTCGGATTTACTTCATGGACGAACCCTTTGCCGCCGTCGATGCCGCCACCGAACAAGCCATCATCGAGCTCCTTCAAAACCTCAACGCCCGCGGAAAAACCGTCCTGTGCGTTCATCACGACCTCGCCACCGTCTCGAGATATTTTGACTACCTCGTCCTCCTGAACATGCGTGTCGTGGCCAGCGGCCCGACCCCGGAAACGTTCACCCGGGAGAACCTCCAAAAAACCTACGGAGGAAAACTCAACCTGCTGGACGACGTCGCCCACGCTTTGAAAAACATCGGCCGCTAGTTCGCCATGACCCTCGAACTCCTCCGCGAAACCCTTTTTCTGGAAAAGCACAACACGCGTCTTGTCGTGTTGGGCGTCGCCTTTCTTGGAGCAACCGCAGGACTGATTGGAAGCTTCCTTCTCCTGCGAAAACAATCGCTTCTGGGCGATGCCCTCTCCCACGCCACTCTTCCCGGAATCGGACTCGCCTTCGCCGTCATGTCCTGGATGGGACTCAGTGGCCGAAGCCTCCCCGGGCTCCTCATCGGAGCCGCCATCACCGGTCTGCTTGGGGTCATCCTCGTCCTCGCCATTCGCCATACCACCCGGCTCAAGGACGATGCCGCGATGGGCATTGTTCTCTCCGTCTTCTTTGGCCTTGGCATCGCAATCCTGAAAATGGTGGAAACAATTCCCGGTCAAAGTGCCGCCGGACTTGATGGTTTCATTTACGGTAAAACCGCGTCCATGGTTTGGTCGGACTTCTTCCTCATTATTGGCACTCTCGCTGTCACCACCTTCATCACCATTCTGATTCTCAAGGAACTTACCCTTCTTTGCTTCGACTCAAACTTCGCCTCTACGGAAGGATGGCCCACTCTCCGCCTCGACATTCTCCTGATGGGCCTCGTCACCGCCGTGACCGTCGTCGGCCTCCAGGCAGTTGGGCTCATCCTCATCATCGCCTTTCTCATCACGCCTCCAACGGCCGCGCGATTCTGGACCAATCGCCTGAGTCACATGCTGATCCTGTCGACACTCATCGGAGCCATTTCGGGTTGGATCGGAGCCTCCATCTCAGCCCTTTACTCCAACCTCCCCGCCGGAGCCATCATCGTCATCACGGCCGCAGTCATCTTCCTTCTCAGCATGACCTTCGGAACCGCCCGCGGAGTTCTTCCACGCTATCTTCGTCATCGCAAGCTTCAGAAAAAGGTCGGCCGCCAACACCTACTCCGTTCAACTTACGAGATCCTCGAGAACACCCAGGACTCGCCCCCTCTCAAAAACCTCCCGATCTCGATGGAACTCCTGCGCAAGCACCGTTACTGGTCAAAAGGGGAACTTCCGAAACTCATCCGTCAGGCCCGCGCCGAAGATCACGTGGAGCGACAACCCACCGGCGAACTCCGCCTCTCCGAGTCCGGCTTTGGCGAAGCCTCGCGCATCACCCGCAACCACCGCCTCTGGGAACTTTACCTCATCAAACACGCCGACATCGCCCCCAGCCACGTCGATCGCGACGCCGACATGGTGGAACACCTTTTGGGCGCCGAAATCGTCCAGCAACTCGAAGCCGAACTCGAGCTCGCCAAATCCACGATCGAATCACCTCACCTCATTGAAGCTGAATCATGAACTGGACCGTAAACGACCTGCACATCATCCTCGTGGGAGGATTATGCGCGATGGCCTGCGCCCTCCCGGGAACCTTTCTTCTTCTGCGCCGCATGAGTATGATGGGAGACGCCATCAGCCATGCCGTCCTCCCCGGCCTTGCCATCGCTTTCCTCATTTCGGGAACCCGCACCAGTTGGTGGATGTTCTTTGGCGCCGCCATCGCAGGCATCCTCACCGCCCTCTTCTCGCAATGGATCACCCGCTTTGGAAAAGTTGAACGTGGTGCCGCCATGGGGATCGTCTTTACCACCCTCTTTGCAATCGGCCTCATCCTCATCAAACAGACTGCCGATGACGTCGATCTTGACGCAGCTTGCGTCCTCTACGGAGCACTGGAATACACCCCTCTCAACCTCGTCACTCTTTTCGAAACCGAAACCACCATCCTACAGGTCCCCCATGCCGCCATCGTCATCGGAGCCACCCTCCTCTTCAATATCCTCGTGATTGGCTTCTTTTTCAAAGAATTCACGATGGCTTCCTTCGACCCCGCCTTGGCCGAAACGCAGGGATTCCGCCCCCGGCTCATGCACTATCTTCTCATGACCATGGTCGCGGTCACCACCGTTGCGGCATTTGAAGCCGTTGGTTCCATCATCGTGATTGCCATGCTCATTGTTCCCCCGGCGACCGCGTTTCTCATCACCAGAAAACTCCCAGTCTTAATTGCCCTTAGCCTTATTGTGGCAGTGTTGTCCGCCATTCTGGGCCAAGTGTCCTCACAAGCCCTCCCCTACTTATTTGGTCTCCCCGAAACGACAAGCTCGGGAATGATGGCCACGGCATCCGGCTTTCTCTTCCTGCTCGCCTGGCTCTTCGGCCCCGATGGCCTCATAAAAAAACGCACCGGCGAGCTGGAAAAACCGATGGAGCTGGAAGACTAAGTCTGCCTCCTCCCCTACGCGGCGATCTCCCGGGCACAGAACTTCTCACGAGGTATTGCCACCTCGGAGCAACTGTGCCAATCTGACGCGGCCTTGAAATCAGCGGTTTTAGATAAGATCCTGTCACGACTCGATCAGATCGAGCCGGAGGAAGTGCAGGCCTTACTTTCACGACTGGTTCGAGAGAAGGGCTTTTTACAAAAGGTGTTCGAAGCCCTCCAGGAGGGCGTCCTCCTCCTCGATACCGCCGGCGGCATCAGCTTCATCAATCACGCCGGATGCCGTTTTTTTGGGACAACACCGGACGAAGCCCAAGGCAAACCGCTTGCAGAAGTCGTTCGAGGAGTCGACTGGTCCGCGTTGATGCAATCAAACCGACGCACCGTAAGCCGCGATCTGGAGGTCTTTTACCCCGAAAACCGTTACCTCAACTTCTACCTCTCCCCGATCGCCGAAGAAGGCGAAGCGAATCTGGGACATGTCATGCTTGTGCGTGACGTCACGCGTTCCCGTCAGGAAGCAGAGAAGGAGATGGAATCTGAAAAGCTCAATGCCCTCACTCTTCTCGCCGCCGGAGTTGCCCATGAGATTGGAAACCCCCTCAACTCCCTTTCCCTTCATCTTCAACTTCTGGAGCGGCGCATCCGAAATCTCCCGGAAGGCGATCAAAAACCACTCACAGAACATCTTGGCACCGCCCGAAACGAGATTGGTCGGCTCGATACCATTTTAAAACAATTCCTTCAGGCCATGCGGCCGACAAAGCCGGATCGTGAAGCGACTGAACTTCACAAACTTCTCGAAGAAAGCCTCTTTGCGCTGAGCCCGGAACTGGAAAGTCGCGAGATCCCCGTAAAGCTCGATCTGGCCCCCGAGCTCCCGTCTCTCGATCTGGATCCCACCCAGATTAAGCAGGCTCTCTATAATGTCATCCGAAACGCCTATCAGGCCGTGGATCAAGGCGAAGGCGAAATTACCATTCAGACACATGTCACCGATTATGAGGTCAGACTCTCAATCTCCGACAACGGCTCCGGCATTTCCCCGGAGACCATGGGAGCGATGTTTGAGCCCTTCAAAACAACCAAAGCTGAAGGCACCGGGCTCGGCATGCTCATTGTTCGTCGTATTCTCCGTGAACATGGCGGCGAGTTGGAGGTCGAAAGCGAGGAAGGCGTGGGAACAAAGGTCACCCTTTACTTCCCGCGAACCGACAAACGAGTCCGCCTTCTCGAGGATAGCGCCCCCATCGAAGTGTAGAAGATCAAATTTGCCGTGAAAACCCTCCTCATCGTCGACGACGAAAAGCCCACCCGCGATGCCCTCCGCATGGCACTCGAAGACACCTTCGATTGCTACGTCGCGGCCGATCTCAAGCAAGCGACGCAAGTTCTTAAAGCGGAAGACGTCGACCTCCTGCTCACTGACCTTCGCCTCGGTGCCGACTCGGGCATGGACGTCCTCGACGCTGCCCTTGCACTCCCCCATCCGCCGGTCTCCCTCATGATGACGGCCTATGGCTCCGTCGATACCGCAGTCGAAGCGATGCGCCGTGGCGCCTGGCATTTCGTCACAAAACCGCTCAACCTCGACGAAGTGGAGTTACTCCTCAAACGCGCGGTCCGCAGCAGGACGTTGGAAAAGGAAAACGTCAAACTCTTTACCGAAAACGAAACACTCAAAGAAAGCAAAGCCAAATCGTCCCACGGCCTCGACCGCCTCATTGGTCGCTCGCCGCTCATGGAACAGGTCGCGGCCAAAATCGAACAAATCGCCCCCACCCGTGCCACGGTGCTCATCGAGGGGGAATCCGGAACAGGCAAGGAAATCGTCGCTCACACCCTGCACGATCTCTCGGGACGCCCGGGCGAAAAATTCGTCGCAGTCAACTGCGCGGCTCTTTCCTCGCAACTTCTTGAAAGCGAGCTTTTCGGACACGAAAAAGGCTCCTTTACCGGCGCTTCGCAACGACGGGTCGGTCGCTTTGAGCAAGCCCATGGCGGGACCTTGTTTCTTGACGAAATTGGGGAAATTGACGCGCAAACCCAGGTCAAACTCCTCCGGGCCCTATCCGAGCGCACCATCGAACGAGTCGGCTCCAACTCTTCAATCAAGATCGACGTCCGCGTCATCGCCGCAACCAATCGCCGCCTCGCCGAAATGGTCGAGGAAGGGACCTTTCGGGAAGATCTGTATTTTCGACTCAATGTCCTCGGCATCCGCATGCCACCTCTTCGACAACGAAAAGAGGATGTCGTGCTCCTCGCGAACTCCTTTCTTACGGAATTTGCAAAAGAAAACAATCGACAGGAAAAGCCTCTGACCGAAGCCGCCATGAACAGTCTTCTTGCCTATGAATGGCCCGGAAACGTCCGCGAACTCCGCACGGCCATTGAGCATGCCGTCGTCATGTCGAACCAGGCCGTCCTCGACATTCAGCACCTTCCGGCCTTCGTCACAGGCGGTGGACACCGCTTTGATTTGCACTCCGAGAAAAACACCCTTGCTCCCAAGGAGGAATTCAACTTGCATGCCCTCGAGCAAAGGGCCATCCAGGGTGCCCTGCGGGCTACCGATGGAAATCGGACCAAGGCCGCAGAGTTACTGGGTATCAGCCGTCGCACTCTCCAACGAAAACTTCACGACGCACCGCTTACCGAATAATCCCAAAATCATGAGTAGTTCCAACAAAATCGGCGGTATGGACACCGCTGTTCTCATTCGTCGTCTCCTTTTCTTCGTCCTGCTATTTGCCTTGGTATTTTTCTACCTCATCCTGACCTTCAAAGGATTGACCGATGCCCGGGGAATGGAGCAAGCCCAAATTGGACGGGAAATCGCCCGGGGAAATAACGCTACCACCAAGGTCATCCGCCCCGCAGCCATTTGGCAGGCCCAGAAAAGCGAAAACACCAACATCGAACTCGATTCTTTTTACGACACCTATCATTCCCCCTTGAATCCCTTCGTTTACGGGGCGGTCTTGAAGGCAGTTGGCGGGGACGACTTTGATAAATACCAAATGCTCGATAATTCGCGCGTCTATCGACTCGATCGGGTGATTGCCGCCACTGCCGTGATCTTCTTTCTGATTTCCATTGGCATCAACTACCTTCTGATCTCACGGATTTTTGATGT
Organism: uncultured Verrucomicrobiales bacterium; assembly: GCA_937916505.1. Classification (GTDB taxonomy): domain Bacteria; phylum Verrucomicrobiota; class Verrucomicrobiia; order Verrucomicrobiales; family Akkermansiaceae; genus SW10. The sequence continues at coordinate 19,970 of CALFSW010000381.1, forward strand.
CCGGATCGCCGGAGTCACAGCGCTCCTCATGGTTCTCAGTGACCTGATGTGGAAGTTTACCAGTACCGGGCTGCCGCAAATGCTCATGTTGCTCCTCTTCTCCTGCGCCCTCTTTTTCATATACCGGGCTCTCGAGGCTTCCATCGAAAACCGCGTTGCCATCCGTTCCATCATCATTGCTGCCGTCTTTCTCTCCCTGCTGGCTCTGTCCCATTGGCTGACAATCTGGATCACACTGGGCTTTGTCATCTATGCTGCTTTTTTCTTCAGACCGAAAGGGATTGCCGGCCTCTCGGTTCTCGGTGTGCTCGTCGTTTTCAGTCTCTACTTCGTGGGCAAGAACATGGAATGGACCGGAAATCCAGGAGGAACAGCGTTTCTGACGCTCTACGGAGGTCTTTCCGCATCCGAGGAAGCGGTCATGCGCACCAGTGACCCAAGCGAAGAGACCTACACCGTCCTGGTCAACTTGAACTCGCTCCTCATCAACACCGCGACCAACATCCTCCGCCAATCCAACCTTCTCTACAACAACCTGGGAGCCATCATCGCAGCCCCCCTCTTTTTCTTCGCGCTCTTGCATCCGTTTAAGCGGGAGGCCATCGCCAAGTTCCGTTGGATCGTCCTCCTGATGTGGATCATGGGAGCGCTGGGAATGGCCCTGTTCGGACTATCCGACAGTGCGGTTGACCCCAACCAATTACACATCCTCTTCGCCCCTATCATGTCGGCCTACGGTCTGGCATTCATGTCGATTCTTTGGAGTCGAATTGATCTCCCCGCCGGCAGTGCCTTAATGAATTACGGACACTTCGTCATTGTCGTCGTGATTAGTGCCGGCCCGCTCATTCTCACCATTCCAAACTCTCTTCGCCAGGGACTTCAAACAGGAAACAACCAGCGCCCTGTCTGGCCCCCCTATTGGCCCCCCTTGCTCAGCGGCACTCTCCACGATGCGACCAAGGATGATGAGATCATTTTCTCAGATCAACCTTGGGCCGTTGCCTGGTATGCCGACCGGATGTCCATCTGGCTCCCAAGACGCGTCGATGAGTTCGAAGATCTGGAACAACTTGCTGAAGACCAAAAACTCGAAACCGTGGGCATCTTGATTTCGCCCGTTTCATTTGCAGAAAATCCGCTCTATTCGGCGACCCCATTCGGGGCCCGTGAAGAATTTGCGGCTCTCATGCTGGATGGTCCTGCCATGGAAGCAACGGAAAGAAATCTGGGACCAGGAGGACTACGCATGAGAACTCCGAGCCTCTCGAAGGTGATGGCTGACTACCCGGAAGACCGGCACCTCTTTCCCAACAGGATCATTTACTATTCCAAGAAACCCATTCTTCAGGTTCAAGAATAGAGGATCTCTCAAAGTTTCATGCCAGCAGAAAAGAAAAAATCGCCCCCGGCAGCCGACTCTTTTGAGGAAGCTGCAGAAGAACTGGAGGTGATCACACGACGCCTCGAGGAAAACCCTGTCTCCTTGGCCGGACTGCTGGAAGACTTTGAACGGGGCCAAGCCCTATTGAGCTACTGCCAGAATACTTTAAAATCAGCGCGAAAACGTCTCGACCTCGTTGAAGCGAAACTACAGACCGACATGACGGAAGACGAATCAAATGAATCTTCCAAACTCGACGATGACACCCAAGATGACGATGTCCGACTCTTCTAAAACTCCGTTCCTTGACCAGATTCAAGGCCCCGCAGATCTCGACAATATTCCAAACGAGGATCTCCCCGTGTTAGCGGAGGAAATTCGTAGCACCCTGATCAATTCACTCTCGAATACCGGAGGACACCTCGGACCCAACCTCGGGGTCGTCGAGTTGAGTATTGCTCTTCACAAGGTCTTCAGTTCTCCCGAAGACAAATTCCTCTTTGATGTCTCCCACCAGGGTTACGTCCACAAAATGCTCACTGGCAGAGCGAAGGAAATCGGAACCATCCGCCAATACGAAGGACTGAACGGGTTCCTCCTCAGAACGGAATCCGAACACGATTGCTACGGCGCGGGCCATGCCGGAACCGCCGTCTCTGCGGCTCTCGGAATGTGCTCCGCCCGGGACCTAAAGGAAGAAGATCATCACGTCGTGGCTGTTGCTGGCGATGCCGCTTTCACATGCGGCCCTACTCTTGAAGCCCTTAACAACATTGCCGCAACGACAGATCGGTGCATCGTTGTTCTAAACGACAACGAATGGTCCATCGACAAAAACGTCGGCGCTCTTGCCAAATACTTCAATACCCTCCAAACCAGCCCGGCCTACAACGGGATCCGGGCCAAGACAGCCTCCCTTGTGGAAAAAGTCGCCGGCCCAAGTGCCCGAAAATTCGCCCACAAGATTGAACGCAACGCCAAGAACATGATCTTGCCGAATGTTCTCTTTGAGAAATTCGGTCTCCGATACTACGGCCCCATCGATGGCCACGATCTCCCCTCCCTCATCAAGAGCCTGGAACACCTCAAGGAACAAGACGAACCGGTCATCCTTCACATCATCACTGAAAAAGGTCGCGGATATCAACCGGCTCTCGACAAACCGGGGAAATTCCATGGGCTTGGACCTTACAACGTTGAGGACGGCTCAACCGCTGCCGGAGCTCCCACTTTTTCCGAACTCTTCGGCCGGGCGCTCACCAACTTCGCAAAAGAGGACAAAACCATCACCGCCATCACTGCCGCCATGCCCGGCGGCACCAAACTGGAAACCTTTAAGGAAGAAATCCCCGGGCGTTACTTTGACGTCGGCATTGCCGAAGAACACGCCGCCCTCTTCGCTTGCGGACACGCGACTCAGGGACTGAAGCCCTTTCTTGCCATTTACTCGACATTTATGCAACGCGCCTACGACATGATCATTCATGACATGGCACTGCAAAACCTCCCTGTTCGTCTTTGTATGGACCGCGGCGGCCTTTCCGGCGATGACGGCCCGACTCACCACGGTCTCTTTGATATCGGCTACCTGCGGCATGTCCCGGGCCTCGTCCACATGCAACCAAAGGATGAAGATGAATTTATCGATATGCTTTGGACCATGGCGAACTACGAGGACGGGCCCATCGCCATCCGGTATCCCCGGGGAAACGGCCCCGGAACAGCCATTAAAGACCATCCGGAACTTCTCACCATTGGAGAGGCTGAAGTCATCCAGGAAGGAACCGATGTCTGTCTTATCCCTCTTGGCACAATGATGGAACTGGCTCTGGAGGCCAAAGAAACTCTCGAATCAAAAGGCTACAGCGTCACTCTCATTAACCCACGGTGGATCAAGCCTCTTGATACGCGCACCATTGCCAAGTTTGCCTCCAAGGCGACGGTCGTTTGTACTTTTGAAGATCACGTCCTCTTCAACGGATTCGGACTCTCCATCATTGAGATCCTGCACGACGAAGTCATCAACACCCCGGTCGAACGCATCGGCTGGCCGGACGCATTTGTCGAACACGGCAAGCCGGAGATCCTTCGCAAAAAGCACGGACTGACGGCTGGGAATGCGGTGGAAAAAATCCTCCCGCACCTTTTGAAAAAGTAAGGTCGCAACGAGGGCCTACTTCAGACACCAAAGGTGCTTCTCCCCTCTCAGGATGAGCTTGCCACCAACGTAGATCGGCGAAGCGATGAGGGCCTCCCCAAGCCTATTTTGCTTCACCTCGCCAAGCCCGTCTTTCTTAATCTTGGCCATCAAGACCACGCCGTCTTCACGGGGGCAGCAAAGAGTGTCTCCCACCAAAATGGGAGACGCGTAGAAGGTGCTGGCCGACTTGGGGAGTTGACCTTCCCAGATCTTCTTCCCGGTCTTCGCATCAAGGCAAGTAATCAACCCACGGCTTTTTCCTCGATCAACAAGTTGATAAACCCGCCCGTCATGCGCCACCGAGGTTGCCGCATCGGTCGAAGGCATCTTCTTCCGCCAAAGGACATTGGCCTTCGTCACATCCCCTTGTCCTCCGGCCTTGATTCCCATGAGGTAATCTCCCCTCCCATGGGGAACGACGATCACTCCTTCGGTTTCAACCGATGAAGCGATCGTCCGCCACATCGCCTTGTTCTCCGGATTAATTCCGCCCGAGAACCATCGCTGTTTCCCGGTTTTTGCATCGTGCCCGGTAATGTGGTTTGCTCCAAAACTGACGACCGTATCCACACCATCCACCTTTAAAAGGTGCGGCGTTGTATAGCTGTCACCCGATTCCTTCCCGGTCTCAAACTTGCGTTCCGTCTTCCACTTTTCGGCCCCTGTCTTGAGGTCAAATGACACAAGGTAGGAGTTCCCTTCCGTCTGCATCACCGCGATAATGACACTTTCGTCAAACAACACGGGGGAAGTCCCTTGGTCCCACCAGAGCTTGTCCTCACCATAAAGTTCATGCAATTCCTTGTCCCAAAGCTTCTTTCCATCGTGTGAGCACGCCACGACGCGGCCCGACTTGAAATATCCCACCACAACTTCTCCATTTGTTACAGGTGAGGAATTGGCACTACTTCCCACCCTCTGCCCCCGCCCTGGAGTGCCCTCTCCATAGATCTGACGCCACTTTTCCCTGCCGCCAAGATCGTAGGCAATCAAGGCGTCCTTTCCATCCACCGGAGCAGTCAAAAAGAGCAATCCCCCCTTCACCACCGGTGTCGAACATCCCCGCCCCGGCAGAGGGGTCTTCCACTCAACCCCTTTTCCTTCGGCATTGAACTCCATCGGAAGCTTCCCTTCCGCAACCGAACCATTCCCATTGGGGCCACGCCACTCCGTCCATTCGTCCCCTGCAAAAAGTGAAGATGACCCAAGAACGGCTGAGTACAACAAGGGTTTTAAATTCATCCTCAGATCCTACCCGCTCCAAGCTCATCCCTCCAAGCCTGAAATTCCCTCCAAATCCAAAACAATATTCGAAATCTAAAAAGAATGGTCGAACGAGAGCGTTTTAAATCTGAACAGGTTCAAAGAAAGCCTCCCACAAAAAACTGGGCATTCTCCGAATTGCGCGGTCGCTCTTTTCCGGGACAATGCTAGCTTCCCGTCAATCTCATCACGATATTCCAACTTCATTGACATGACTCCAGAAGAACTCTCTGCTGAAATCCAAATCCGTTCCGCCTTCGTCGCCCCGCTGCGACAGGAAATCGCTCGCGTCCTCATCGGACAAAGCCATCTCGTTGACCGCATGTTGATTTGCCTCCTGACCGGCAACCATCTCCTTGTCGAAGGACTTCCCGGACTCGCAAAAACGCTCGCGGTCACCACCCTCTCGCAAGCCCTTACGGCACGCTTTGGCAGAATTCAGTTCACCCCGGATCTTCTTCCTGCCGATGTCATCGGAACCCACATCTACAACCCGGGCACCCAGGAATTCAAGGCCAAGGAAGGCCCCGTTTTCACAAACCTCCTTTTGGCAGATGAAATCAACCGTGCTCCGGCCAAGGTCCAATCGGCCCTTCTCGAAGCCATGCAGGAAAAGCAAGTGACTCTCGGCGGAGAAACCCGGGCTCTGCCGGATCCCTTCCTCGTGATGGCGACTCAAAACCCCCTTGACCAGGAAGGCACCTATCCCCTCCCGGAGGCTCAAATGGACCGCTTTATGATGAAAGTCATCGTCGGTTATCCCCAGCGGGACGAAGAGCGCGAAGTCCTTCGCCGCATGTCTTCCACCGTATCCGTTCCATCTGCGGCCGCCGTCACCACCCTCGAATCTGTCACCGCTGCCCGTTCCCTCATCAACGAAATCCACGTCGACCCAAAAATCGAAGATTACATCCTCGATATTGTTTTCGCCACCCGTGAAGAAGGCCGCACCCAGTTGTCCGAAAGACAAGCCGGACTGGACCTCATCAGCTTCGATCCTCTCATCACTGCTGGAGCGTCCCCCCGTGCCACCATCCAGCTCATTCGCGGCGCTCGCTGTCTTGCCTTCCTCGAAGGCCGCGCTCACGTCCTCCCCGAGGATGTCAAAGCCATCGCACCCGATGTTCTGCGCCACCGCCTCATTCCCAGCTACGAGGCGCAAGCCGAGGACATGGATGCCGATTCCATCATCACCCAACTTCTGAACACTCTCCGTACTCCGTAATCATCCATGCTGGCTTCAGAGTTAATGGAAAAAGTGCGCCGGATTGAAATCCGGAGCCGCCGCATTGTGCAAAACCAAACCGCTGGTGCCTGGCACGCCTCGTTTAAAGGTCGCGGTATCGAATTTGCAGAAATTCGCGAATACCAGGAAGGCGATGAAATGCGATCCATCGACTGGAACGTCTCCGCACGCCTCGGTTCCCCATTTATCAAACTCTTCACGGAGGAACGGGAGCAAAATGTCTTCTTCCTCGTCGACCGCTCTGCATCCGGTCAGTTCGGTTCGGGAGCCACCACCAAGGCCGAATACACTGCCGAAGTCGCGGCTGTCCTCGCCTTCTCCGCGACCCTCAACAAAGACAAGGTCGGCCTCCTTCTTTTTTCCGACCAGGAAGAACTCCAACTCGATCCCGCCCGCGGCCACCGACACGTCCTGCGCATGATTCGTGAGCTTCTGGCCTTCGAACCCGAATCCCCTCGCACTGATCTTGCCGGTGGCATCGAGCATCTTCTCAAAACCACCCTCAAACGCTCCATCGTCTTCATTCTTAGCGACCTCATCACCCCCGCTTTCGACAAGCCCCTCCGGGCCCTATCTCGAAAACACGAAGTCATTCTCCTTCACATTTCAGACCCCATCGAGCGCGAACTGCCCAACATCCCCGCCCTTTCCATCAGCGACCTCGAGACCGGAAAAGTCACCCGCCTGAGCCGGAAAGACGCCAAGGCACTTGCCGCCCGCACTTCGAAGGCTGCCGAGGAAGTCGCCTCCACCTGCCGACGTGCCGGAGTAGACTACGTCCCGCTCGATACTGCCACCGACTATCTCCCTGCCATCATCGCCCTCTTCCAGCGGCGCATTTCACGTCGATGAAGTCCATTTTCACCATCCTCAAATTTGCCCTGCTAGCCGTCCTCCTGGTCGGCCTCGCTTTCGGGTATGTTTTCTTCCGGGTCTGGCAGAAGAACGAGCGTCCCGCCATCGAAAGCAATTCCTGGGATAAGGAAGAGATCCTCCTCGGCCATGATGCCACCCTTAAGGTCACCATCACCGCCCCGTGGCACCGCGAAATCACCCGTCCCACCCCTTTCGCCCATCCTGATTTCCTCGTGCCCGTTCCCGAACAGGCAACAGTGGCAAGAGGTTCCCTCAACTTCTCCGGCAACCGCACTTGGGAAATCAAGGTCCCCTTCGTCGCCACCGACACCAAGACTCTCGAAGGCCTCACCGCCACCTTCCCCATCAAAGCACCAAAACGCATCTCACCCAATTCCATCACCCTTCCCCTTCCCTCTCTTAGCATTGTCACCCCGGACGAGATTCCGGAAAGCCCACACAATCCGGAAGCCTTTCTCACCGAGGAAAAGCCGGAGGAAGAACCAAAATCGGCGCCAGAGGACAATGCCAAAGCAAGACTCTGGTACTGGGCTCTCGCCGCCCTCCTGCTCATCCCCGCGATCATTTACCTTCTTCGTCGCACCGGGATTATCAAAACCACCCCGCCTTGGGAAAAAGCCCTCGGCAAGCTCGATCAACTCGACCCCGCCACCCAGCCGGTCGCCTTCTACTCCAAGCTCACCGACATTCTCAAATCCTACACGTCCGAACGCTTCGCCATCCGGGCTCGCTCCAAAACTTCCGCGGAGTTTATCCCGATTCTTCGTCACCACCCGCAGATTCCAAAGGATCATCTCGAAGACCTCTCCGCCTTTGCCAGCCTCGCCGACGCCGTAAAGTTCGCCGACCACAATCCGAATGCGACCGAGGCTCCAAAGTCTCTGGAGCTCGTTCGCTCGTTCGTCAATGCCACCACCCCTGAGCCCAACACCGAATCATCCGATGTCTGAAATCACCTTCGCACATCCCTACGTTCTCTGGCTCCTGATTCCGCTCCTTGGCGGTCTCATCTGGCGCTGGCTCAGCCAACCTGCTTCCATCGCGGTTTCCTCGACCGAGCACTACACCACGGCCACCGCTTCCCGGTTTTTTTCGCCCCGCCACCTCCTCCTTTTTCTCGAGGTCCTCGCCGCCGCCGCCTTCGTTGTGGCTCTCGCGCGACCACAGTCCGACGTCGAACTCATCCCCATGACCAGGGAAGGAACCGACATCATGCTCGTCCTCGACTACTCGAACAGCATGGATGCCTTCGACCCTGAATCCTCGATGGACGACTTCACCGTGCGTCAAGCCATCAACTCGGGCCGCCTTAAAGACCGCCTCGGCGTCGCCCGTGATCAAATCGCCCGCTTCGTCAAACGCCGCTCCGGAGATCGCATCGGTCTCGTCATTTTTGGAGTGGATGCCTACCCGGCGGTTCCACCCACCACCGACCACGACTACCTCATCAGCTTCGTCAATCAGCTCGAGAACTCCCTACTCGATATGAACGAACGGGGGACCAACATCGCCGGGGGAATCAGCGCCGGCATCAACGCCCTGAAAGACTATACCGAAACACGCCGTACCATGGTTCTCATCACCGATGGCGACCACACCGTTGACGATGAAGTCTTCACTCCGGTCACGGCCGCAGAAGCCGCAAAGAAGCAAGACATCGTCATCCACACCGTCGGCATCGGAAGTGACGACCCGTTCCTCCTCGGCCCGCTTTCCCGCATGGGCGCCACCATTCGTTTCGACACCCGCAATCTTCAAAAAATCGCCGCCATCACCAGTGGTCGCTTTTTCCGGGCCAAAGACACCAAGGGCTTCGAAGAAGTCATGGACACCATCGACTCCCTTGAAACCACCTCCCGCCAACACCCCGCCCTCGTTTACCAACGGGACCTCTATCCCAATATCCTCTACGCCGGAGTTGCCGCGCTCGCGCTCGCTTTTCTGCTAAGACACACCCTGCTTCGAGAAATCTCCTAACTTTTAGACGCCATGGAATTCATCGCTCTCAAACATCTTTTTTGGGTCCTCCCCGTCCTGGGATTGGCGATCCTTGCCGCGTATTGGGCCTTCATCCAACGCCGCCGCGCCATCGGCCTCCTCACTCAAAACTCCGGGCAATGCCACCTTCAGTCGAACGCCTCCCCGGTTCGTCGCCGCATCCTTTCCATTGTCCTCATCACCGCTCTCATCCTGGCCCTGGCCGCCGTCCTCCGCCCCATCGGTGGAACCGAAATCACCGAGCACCGCCGTCCCGCAAAAAACCTCATCGTCCTTCTCGACATCTCAAATTCCATGAGTGCGACCGATGCCGATGGCATCAGTCGCATTGAAGCCGCCAAGCTCGTCCTTCGGTCTTTCATCCAGAAACGCCCCACCGACAAAATCGGCCTCCTTTCCTTCGCCGGGGCCACGTATCCTGAAAGCCCTGTCACCCTTGACCGCTCCATGCTCCTCGACAAGGTGAACAAAATTCAACCCGGCGACATCCTTGTTGGTGGCACTGACGTTGACGCCGCACTCCGTGAAGCCCAGAACCTCCTCACCGAGGAACCCCCTCCGGGTTCTGCCATCATTGTTCTTTCAGACGGCGACAATGTCACCGGCCCCAACCCCGACAAAGTTCTCGCTCAACTCGAAGAAGCCAACATTCCGGTCATCTCGGTGGCCTTTGGAAAAGATGCCGTCCCCTCCAATGTCCCCGGCTCCGGCATGTCCACAAAAGCCAACCACGAGACCTTGCGCCGACTTTCCGAATCAACAAATGGCCTCTTTCTTGCCGCTTCACCCAAAGAAGTGGATTCACAAGTTGCCAAACTCAGCTCCCGCGTCGACACCATTGAACTCAATGGTAAAAACATCGCGGCCGAACTCTACGAACGCCCCCTTGACCTCTACGCCTGGCCCCTGGCTATAGCCCTCATCTGCCTTATGATCCATCTCTTCCTCCCCCTCCGCACCAAGAACTGGCATCCCCTTACCACCGCAATTGCCCTCATCTTCATCCTCCCGCAAATGCTGCCTGCCGAGGAGGTCGAGACCTACGAAGAAGCGCTCGAACTCGCCAAAGATGAGAAACTTCCCGCCCTCCTCATCTTCACCGGCTCCGATTGGTCAAAGCTCTCCATCACCTTTGAACGGGAAATCCTTAGCCACACCGTGTTCCAAAAGTGGGCCGATGCCAAAGTCATCCGTGCCATCGTCGACCTTCCGCAGATCGGCTTGTCCGATGACGAACGCCAGAAGCGTCGCGCCCTCGCCAAAAAACTGGGTGTCGAAACCTACCCCATGGCGGTCTTCCTCGACACGGAGGAAAACATCCTCGGGACCCTCACCCACGACCCGAATGGTCCCGACGCTTGGATCAAGCGGGCCGAAGCCATTCTCGCCGGTGAGGAAGCGGCCTCGGACACCGCCGCTTCCTCCGAGTATCTTCCCGATGAAATCCGTAAGGCCCTCGAGGATCCCACTCTCACCGACGCCCAGCGCAGCGTTCGCCACTACAACAAGGCTCTCGAACTCGAAAAAGCAGAGCCAGATCTCACCCTCGAATCGGACGACCGCTTCAAGCTCCTCATTGATCTTTACAACAAGGCCGCTGACGAAGCCCCTGAAGACCGCACCGACCTGATCTTTGCGGCCCGCCACAAACTCGGTCTTCTTCATCACCGTAAAGGCCAGTCCCGCCTCCCAAAATCCGAGCAAGACATCATGATGATGGCTATGAAAGAGCGGGCCGATCCTGTCAAACTGCTCAAACGCGCTAAACGCTCCTTTGATAATGCCCTGGGAATCTACAAAAACGCCGCTCCTCTAAAACCCGGCGACGATGAACTCAGTGACAACCTGGCTCTCGCCTATAAAAACCGTTCCCGTGTGCAGGCTTACCTTGATTACTTCGAAGCCTTCCAAGCAGCCATCAAGAACACCTCAACGGCCCTCAAACAAGAAAAGCAATTTGTAAAGAGCCTTGACCGGGAAGTGACCACCCGTTTGGAAGTCAACAAAAAGGCCATCGAAATTTCAGTGACTTCCATTCAAGATCTCATCACCAAAGCCGAAGCGATTGAAGACATCCCCACCATTCTCCCTAAAGAGGGCTTAAAGGACTACCGCCTTGCCGACGAAGACATCGTCCTCGCTCCTTCCCCCCATCGGGAACGTGAACTCAGCAAAGCCCAACAACATATTCAGGATGCCCTTGATCATCTCGTTGATCCCCAACAGCAACAACCCCAGCCTCAACCCCAGTCGGGAGAAGGTGAAGGCGAGCCCGAGGAAGGTGAACCTCAGGAAGGTGAGGACGAGGGCGAAGATGAAGGTGGCCGTCAGCGCGATCAGGAAGGGAAGCAGGATGAGGGAGAAAACCCCCAAGGCGACCGTCCCGATGGCGAGCAACCTGGCGGCACTGACAAGGAACAGGAAGGCGAACAAGGCAGTGGAGGCGAGGAGGAAAGCGATCAAAACGATCTCCGACGCGCCGAAAAAGAAAATGGCGATCTGCGGGGCAAGCTCATGGACCGGCTCCGCCAACAGCATTTTCAAAAAGGTCCCCGTGTCCCTCCTAGTAAGAACCATTAGAACATCGGCCTGTCATGCTCCGTTTTCTCATCTGCCTGATCGCTCTGGCCACCCTCTCCGCAAATGCGCAGGAGGAGCCTCAGATTATCTATCCACCCAGCGTGATTTCAGACCATCGCGTGGCTCATATCAAACTCATCACAAGGACCGAGTTGGAACTCGGAAAATTACCCAAGCACCCCAAAATTATTTGGCTTGGCTATTCCAGCGTCCGGCTCGCAAACAACTTCCGTAACGAGATGCAAACGGAGAACAGGATCGATTTCATCGCCACCGCTCCAGGCTTGATTGAATTCCCTCCGATTCCCGTCGCCCTCGATAATCGCGATTTTTTCATCCGGATCGGTGACATTCGGGTTGAAAAAAATGAATCGTCAAAAACCGACACCCGTCTCGAGGTTCTTTGGAACAACCAACCTGAAATCCCAAAGCAAGTTCATCTTGGCGAGGCCGTCGAAGTTGAGTTTCGTGAATTGATCCGGCAACGCCGGGAGGACTACTCCACCGGCCCCCGATTTTCCGCGCCCTCCAACCGGATCAACGGGGGGCAATGGCACCAATTCACTCGAATTCAGGGAAGAAAAGCAGTTCCCAGCGATTTCTATCTCTCAAAATCGAGGGGGCTTTTCAGTCGATTCAGGGACCCTCGCGACAGCCCGGGCATCTATCAGGAATACACAAACCAAAAGATCGATGGGAAATACTACACGATTCGTCTCTATAAAACCCGGCTCTACCTTACCAAACTTGGAAAAGCCACGGGCCATCTCAGCGCCACACTCGGCACTTCCGGAGCCAGCGCCCGTCTCCGCACTCATGTTTTACCCTTCGAAATCGAGGTCATCCCCATTCCCCCTCTTCCCAATGACCAGGCCGTTGACACCGGCCTGATCGGTGATTGGGAATTAGAGGCCGACTTCCGCCCCAGCCAACCGCAAGCTGCCCAGCCCTTCGAAATCAATATCTCGGTGACCGGACAGGGAAACCCCAAGTTGCGCAATCAAATCGACTTTTCATCGGACGGTTTTCCTTCAGTCGAAAGCTCCTTCGAACCCCGCGTCACCAGCAACTGGGACTTCTGGGAGGGGGAATTCACCCAAACTCTTCTCCCAACCGGAAAAGTCGGCACCCTCCCGGCAATCACCCTTGCTTCCTTCGACACCGTCGGCGACCAGTGGCGTTTCCAGGAAATCACTCCCGCCTTCACTCTCCCCGGGTTCGAAAACATCGCGGATTCCTTCAAACCCCGATCCTCTTCCGGATCCTCCATCAACCGGCCCGTCCTTCTCAATCTTCCCATCGCCACCTTTGGTGCCTTCGCCATTGCTCCTCTGCTTCCCTTTCTGTTCGGTTTTGTGAAAAAACGCCTCGATACCCGTGACCCTGAAGCCAAGGAACGCGTAAAAACCCTCAAGAAATTGATCCACGACTTCGAATCAGGCAAAGGTACTCCCGAGGCAATCGACCGGGAACTTCTCCCCATTTTGCGTCACCGCCTCGACCTTCCCGCCGGAGCCACTGCCAGGGAAATTGCCGATGCCCTTGAAAATCCGGACCTTTCGACGAGTCTCCTGATCCACGCCGAATCATCCTTCTCTGCCACCGCTCCTCCTGTTGATTTTAAATCCCTCGCCAAACAATTGGCCAAATTCACCCTCCTGATTCTCTTCACATTCTCCGGCCTCCGCGGAGCGACTCTGGAGGAGGCCAATGACTTCTTTGAAAAAGCCAACTACCGCGAAGCCATCAAGGGCTACCAGGTGCTCATCAAAGAAGAACCCAACCGGGCTTCCCTCCACTTCAATCTCGCTCAGGCGTTTCTTTCCTCAAATGACCCCGCCCGCGCCCGCGCGGCCTGTCACACATCCCTCCTGCTCAATCCCCTCGACAAGGAATCCCGCGATCTCATGAGCGAAATCCGGGAACGGCAGGGAGATCTCACCGTCACCCGCAACCGCTTTCTCGACCTCCGCCCCGACCAATGGATCATCGTCGCCGCCATCGTGTGGGTTGTTTCCTTTCTCTACTTCGGAGTCCGCAAGTTTCTCTCCATTACCCGCTGGCCCGGATACATTATGGCAGCTCTCGCACTTCTCCTTCTGGGAACAGCCGCTTGGAGGCAGACTCACGACTACGCCCCCGATCAATACATGATTATTGCCGACGAGCTCCCTCGCGAACCCGAAGCCGGCACTCCCGACTGGGATTACCCGCCACTTCGCGCCGGCCAGATTGTAGAGGTTGCCGAGGTGGATGCCACTCATGCCCGCATCGATTCATCCGACAGCAGTTTCTGGCTCCCCGTCAAAGAACTTCAACAAGTCTGGTAACATGAAATCCCTCATCCTGACCGCCACCCTCGCTGCGCTCTCCTCCGCCGGAGCCCTCACCTGGACCACCGCACACGAACAAGCGGTCGAAAAAAGCACTCTTGAGCTGGCAAAGCAATTGCCAGCTCAAACCGCCATCATTGGACGCACCGGCCTTCCCGACACCCGCGTCGCGGTCGTCGTCAGTGAGGACGGCCACCTCCTTTCCCCTTACCTTCGTAGCATTGATGGGGAAGACGCCCCCTACCTTCTTTACAAGCCCGACGGTTCACGCATCAAACTCACCACGATTGTCGAGAGACCCAAGCGCTTTGTCGCGCTGCTTAAGCTTGAAGAAAAAGACCCCTCGCTCTCTCCGGTTCGGATTTCCGAAGTCATTGATCACACAGTCGCCGTCCCGACCTGCTCTCCCATCGCTTCCCTGGGCGAACCAGCTGGAATTTACGTCGAACACCTTGAATTCCCCCCTCCCGAAGATGCCACCATTTTCCGTCTCGACAGCATTTTCCACGGCCCGGGCTCCCCCGTCCTCGACCTTTCAGGCAGCCTTCTCGGCTTCACCTTGAAACCCCGCGCGAGCAATACTCCCGCCCTCATGATTTCCAAACTCATCGGTGAAATCCCCGAGCTCGATTCCATTCTTTCCGACCTCTCCGAATCCAACCTTCCGGATCTCCCCCTTACTCCGGAAATATCCAATGAGGAGATCAAGGAACTCACGGATTCCCCCCTCAGGGAAAGCCGCGAACGCTTTGTCCAAGGCACCCATCCTTCACCCAAACCCTGCGTTCTCATTTTTAACGAAGGAGCCCAAGCCACCCACTCCATCATTGGCACCATCGTTCGGCAGGACGGACTCATTCTGACGAAAGCCAGCGAGCTCGGTCCCGATCTTCGTGTCCGTTATGGCGGAAAGAACTATCCCGGAGTCCTCCTCGCCACCGACGAAAAAACCGACCTCGCCCTCGTCGCCATCGAAGCAACCGGTCTCCCGTTTGTAACCTGGACGGACAAAATCCCGCAACCGGGCACCACCCTCGCAGCCCCCATCCTCCTTCAGGAGGCGAGCGAAGACATGGTTTCCGAACCCACCTCCTACACCGGAACCTTCACCCATCTTCTGGCGGAAAAAACTCCTGCTGTCCAGGCCAGCAGCCAGGTCACCAGCCTCGGCTTGATCACCGAACAAATCGATTCCGGAGTGACCATCGCAGCGATCAAACCAGAGACTCCTGCTTTCGAATCCGGCCTCTCGCCCGGGGACATCATCACAAAACTCAATGACGCCGAAATCAAGCGCCGCCCGGATCTCACCCGCTTTTTGAATAACCGCAAGGTCGGGGACGAGATCACCATGACCGTCAAACGCGGCGATGAAGAAATGGAATTCAAGGTGAGCTTGGTCTCCCCGAAAATCATCCCTCCTGCCACCGGGATCGATATCAAAGGCGGGATTCCCATGATCCCCAGTGTCCGACGGGGCCCCTTCCCCGATGTTCTTGCCCACACCGTGCCAATCAACGCCTGGGACTGTGGATCGCCTCTCTTTGATCTTAAAGGTCGCGCTTTGGGCCTAAACATTGCCGCTGTTTCCGCTACCCGCACTTTGGCCCTGCTTCCACAGGATGTGCGCGATGCCCTGACCCGATTGATGGCTGAAACACGCCCCTTCTAACTGCATGAAATACTTTCTCATCTTCCAGCTCTTCATCGGATCCCTCTTTGCACAAACGCCCAAGGAACTTGATCGCCTGGTTCGTCGTCTCGCACCAGATCTCGTCGAGGCCACCGTCGCGGTGATGCTGAATGGCGGTTCGGGATCGGGAGTCATTGTCACTCCCGATGGTCTCGTCATCACCGCCGCCCACGTGACCTCAACACCCGGAAAGAAAATGAAAGTCCTCCTCGCCGATGGACGGGAACTCCCTGCCACCAGCCTCGGTGTCGACCATGAAACCGATGGCGCCCTTCTTAAGATCAACGCTCCCGGTCCCTTTCCTTTTAGACCCTACGTCAATAAAAAGACCTACAAGATGGGGGATTGGGCCATCGCCACCGGACACCCGGGAGGTCCGGTCGTTGGACGTCCCTCTCCGGTTCGCCTTGGCCGCATCACGGAAGCAGGAACCAAAAGTGGTTTCAGTGACGCCATCACCACCAGCGCCACGGTAATTTCGGGAGACTCCGGAGGTCCGCTTTACAATCTCAAAGGGGAAGTCATCGGAATCAACAGCAACATCAGCGGATCGTGGCGGGTGAACAAACATGTTCCTCTTCCGGCCATCACCGCCCGTTGGGACGCCCTTATGAATAGCGAATCTTTCGGACGCCCCACCCAGCCCCAACAGCAATTCGACGACATGTTCGATGAACCTTATGCCGAACTCCGCGAGCGCTTTGAAGAAGCCCTGGAAAAACACGGCAAGGATGACTCCGAAGCGGCTGCGTTGCTCGCCCGCCCCCGCCTTCTCGACCCACATCACATGCAGGCCCTCCTTGACCGTTGGGAACCAGACCCGGAAGCAGACAAGGCTCCCCGCTATGGATTCACCCTTGAAGCAAGAGCGCCCCGTCTCAAATCAGTCTTACCTGGAAGCCCCGCCGACAAAGCGGGTCTTGCTAGTGGTGACGTCATTACCTCCGTCAACGGTGAACCCATCACTCGGACGATTTCCCTCGCACTCACCATGAAAAAAGGCGGTGAACTTCTCTTCACCACAGGCAACGGAAAGATCGTTTCATTGAAGCCGGAAAAGGTCATCGCCCGCAGACATTTTCCTCAGCCCATCGCTGGAGTCATCGAAATGATGGTTACCGATTCCGGCGAAGGTGATTCCGCTACGGATCGAATCCCTGCAAAAGAATTCCAGGCCTCACTCACGGACCTGCGTGAACAATTTGCCAAATCCGTTGTCCCGTTAAAAAACAAGGAAGGCCGCACCATCGTCAGTGCCACCGTCATTCATGAAATAGGCCAACTTCTTACGAAGGCCTCCGAGATCGAAGATGTCGAAGGCCTCACCCTGACCTTCGAAGGAAGAGACTATCCGGTTGAGATCAAGGCTGTCGACAAGGACTACGATCTGGCCCTAATTCGAGTCGAAGCCTCCGGTCTCGTGCCTGTCGGCTGGGAACCCAAGGAACCCAAAGTCGGACAACTCGTGCTGACTCCAACGTCCCGAAATTTCCTCACCGGCGTCATCACGCAACCCGCCCGCGTTGCCCCGAAAAAGGGATACGAGCTGAATCACACTTCTGAAGAACCAAGTGCCTATCTGGGTGTCACCTTCTCGCCCGAATCCACAGCGCCCCTCATTGAAACAGTCGAAATCGGAAGTCCCGCCGATAAAGTGGGTCTGCTCGAAGGCGACCAGATTCTCAAGTTTGAAGGGTCCCCCGTCAAAGACCTCGAATCCCTGGCCGATGGCATCTCAAAACGATCTCCCGGTGAGAAAGTCGCCTTGGTTGTGAAACGAGGAAAGAACGAGATCACCTTCAAACCTATCCTGGATCTCCGCCCCCCAACCGCCGCCGGGTCCTTCGATCGATCCGCGTCCCAGCGCGACGGAGCCCTCTCCTCTCTCAGCGCCCGCGGTGGTGATCTGAGCAAGAGACGCACTGACTTTCCCCGGTGCCTCTATCATGATCAACCGTTGAGTCCCCTCCTCACCGGAGCTCCACTCGTCAATCTCAAGGGCGACGTCGTCGGAATCAATATCGCCCGTGCCCTCCGACATCGATCCCTCGCCATTCCGACGGCCGATATCGATACGGTGGTTACCAAGCTTAGGCGAAAAGCCGGCCGGAGGTAAAATTGACGGTAAAGCATGAGAAAACCCGGCGACACCGGGGAAGCTGAAAATTTACCCGGCTTGCGCGCATCGCGACTTTCAAGAGCGAGGAAAGCTATTCCTCCTGCTCGGGCTGAGGAAGAGTATTTTCCCACTGATGGAGATCATATCCTTCGCCGAGGCCACCGATTTCATTCACCAATTTGAGGCACTCGCTGCGCCAGTTCTCGTAATTGGGAGCCACCCACTTTCCAGAGCTTCTTGGAAACACCAGATAGGTCACACTCACATTCGACACCGGACGGTTATAGGGTGTCGCCTTTTCATTAAGCTCTTTCGCCATCCGCAGACTGGCCTCCCCGACTTTAAAGGTCGGACCACCATCTCCCACGATCGCCGGATACATTTTCTCTCCGTAAATCACCACGACATAATCGCCCACGTTAGGTCCAAAGGGACTGTCACGATCACGTAACACATCAACCGAAATCACGATAAAGGGGTCATACTCCGCGATCAAAAAACTGCGCCTTTTCAGGTCTTCAATTCCGGTCTCCAGTCTCTTAACCTCACTGGCATTTCCGCTTGTCTTTGCTTTGGCCAAAAGATTCCTCCAGCCCGCAATCATGGGATTCTCGACCTTTCCGGTCTTGGCCCACCCATAACTCGTAAAAGGTTGGTAATGTGCTGAATTGACGATCTTTTCAGGCATGATTGGAAGCCGGTCGCCATCCGAACCATCGGAAACCACGTCCATATCCGCTTGCATCAGAAACACTTTCCGCTTCGAGCCCGGATGCTCCAATTCAAGCATGGTCTGACAATCGTAGTAATTGTGCTTGGTCAAAAGACGATCAATTCGTTTTGAGTAAGCCTTAAGACGTGACAGCTTGTTGTCATACAACTTTTTGTAAAAGGGCGAAACATTGGCCTTCTCGATCATGGGTCCCAATCCAGGGAGTGCCTTAAGCAAGGTCGGATTCACCTTGGTCACCTCGTCCAGATGCTTGGCCGCCTCCGGTCGATTGATGAAGAGCGTGTATGAGGCCTCATACGAGCCATCCCCTTCCCGCTCCGAGGACACCAATCGACCCGGGCGTTCCTCAACACGGGACTTGAAGTCGAACCCCATCGACGATTTCGCAACATCAGTGCCTTCCTCCACCCTGTAGTATGCCGGCCCGATCTTCACTTCCTTTTCAATGATCTTTTCTTTCACGATGATCTCGGGTTTGGGAGCGGGCCCAGGCTTGACCACCTCCCTGGGCCCGGAGATTCCAATCTTCCTCCGAACTTTCTCCGGGATCGGTGACAAAATAATCAAAGCCAGAAGAACGGCGAGCATCGCGAAAAAAACAGTGACCCAGGGGAAAGGTTTGGGAGCGCGACGTTTCACGCCTTCAAGCTCATAAGGATCCGGTTTCTGTGCCATTGTGGAAATACTTTACCCCAACAAAGCAACCCCGCGAAAGGGAAAGGGTTTAAAAAAACCGATCATCGGCTAAGGTAATTAGCATGACTCGTGAAGACATCAAACGCCTAACAGAATTAGCCTCCTGCGGAGGATGAGCCTCCAAACTCGGCCAAGCCGAACTCACGCAAGTCTTGCGTGGCCTTACCAACATCTCAGACCCCAACCTCCTCATTGGATCCGCCAGTTCGGACGATGCGGCCGTCTACCGTATCAGCGAAGACACGGCTCTCGTCCAAACGCTCGACTTTTTCACTCCGATCGTCGACGACCCTTACCTCTTCGGCCAAATCGCGGCAGCCAACTCCCTCTCCGATGTCTACGCGATGGGAGGAACCCCCATCACGGCGATGAACATCGTCGCGGTTCCCACGGACAAGCTTGATCTAGATACGATCAACCAAATCCTTCGAGGTGGTGCCGATAAAGTCGCTGAAGCCAATTGCGCCCTCGCCGGAGGCCACACCGTCCAAAACCCGGAACCGCTTTATGGCCTCTCCGTCACCGGAACCGTCAACCCTCACCGGGTCATTTCCAACGCCGGAGCCAAACCGGGCGATCACCTCCTTCTCACCAAGCCCCTCGGAACCGGCATCATTTCCACCGCCATCAAGCGGGGTATTTGTTCCCCTGAACTTGAAAAAACAGCCTCTGAACAAATGGCCCAGTTAAACACCCCGGGATCGGCCATTGCTTCGGTTGGTCTCACCCGTGCCGGCACCGATGTCACCGGGTTTGGACTTCTGGGACATCTCAGCCACCTTTGTCGCGAATCCGGGGTCACCGCCCGCATCGATTCCGCAGCCGTTCCCGCAATTTCCCCTGACGTTCTGGAGTTCATCAAGCAAGGCTGCGTTCCCGGAGGAAGCCGCGAAAACCTCAAACTCGCAAAAGAGTTCACCACCTTTGGTGCCGACGTCTCTGAGGAGATCCAAATCCTGCTGACCGACGCCCAGACATCCGGCGGCCTTCTACTCGCCGTCAGCCCCGAAAATCTCCACGAAGCCCAGGATCTTCTCTATGCCAATGGAGCTTCGATCGTCTCCGAAATCGGAATCCTGACGAGTGCAGACACCAAGGCTGTGGTGGTCTCGTAAAGTCTCCTTGCGACCAAAAGGCAGCCCAATCAACAAAGCGCAGCCTTGCAAGGCTGCGCTTTTTCCATTCCTCCAGTCAAAATCCACCCCATGAAACAGTTCCTCGTCAGATCGATTTTCCTGTGTGCCCTGGGAGCCCCTCTGATGGCGATTTACCTGACGATTAATCATCGAACGGGAATTGAACATCGTGTCGTCGGGATGCCTGACTGGGTTCCATTTTGGCCGGTCATGACCGTCCCCTATCTCCTCATGCTCATCCTGCCCTGGCTCGGGGCCTATGCCCTCGGGGACCAGCGGAATTTCTACCAATATCTTGTCTCGGTGCTGCTGACTTTTCTCGTGATTGGAAGCATCTGGTATTTTTTTCCGACCGAGATGATCCGCCCCATGACCCCCGAAGGATCACTGTATCGAGCTCACCGCGATCTCATTGCCATTGACAATCCGGTCTGCATCGCGCCCTGCGGCCACGTCATGGGGCCAATCACCATCATCTGCCTTCTCGCGCGCGAAAAACGGACCCGGCTATACTGGATGCTTCCCCTTCTCGGGTTGGGCATCCTGTCCATTGCGACAACCTGGCAACACCGCCCCCTCGATATTCTCACCGGATCCTTCATCACTCTCATTTCGGTGGCACTCACCCGGAAGATCTTCAAGCAATGTTCGCAAGGATAAAAGCTGCCCTTCCGTATCCTAGAGTTCTTTTTCACATGAAACTTCTCGTCTTCCTTCTCCTGACAATCACTTGCACGGCCGAAACCAAGCGTCCCAATATTCTCTTCTGCATTGCCGATGACTGGGGAGCTCCTCATGCCTCGATTTATGCCAACGATCCGGTCGTCCAAACGCCCGCCTTTGATCGGATCGCCAAGGAAGGAGCACTCTTTCACAACGCCTACGTTTCCTCGCCTTCGTGCACACCCTGCCGAAACTCGATCATGACCGGCCAGTGGCATTGGCGGCTCAAGGGAGGGGCAAATCTCTACGGCACGCTCCCCCAGGAAGTGGAAACGTATGCCCGCCTTCTGCAACAAGCGGGATATCACAGCGGCTCATGGCGGAAGTCATTTGGACCGGGAAAACTTGAAGGAAAATTCCTAAATGAGCACCCCGCCGGGAAGGTCTACCGGAAAGGATTTGAAGAATTCCTCGCAGCCCGTCCGGACAGGGAAACCCCCTTCTGCTTCTGGCTCGGTGCCTCCGATCCGCACCGCGGATACAAAAAAGACTCGGGAAAAAATTCCGGAATGGATCTCTCCAAAATCAACATCTTCCCCTTCTTTCCAGACACCGAAGAAGTCCGCAGTGATGTCGCCGACTACTACTTTGAAGTGCAACGATTTGATTCCGACGTGGAAAAAGCCGTCGCTCATCTTGAGAAAATTGGTGAGCTCGATCACACAATCATCGTGGTCACCGGAGATCACGGAATGCCTTTCCCCCGGTGCAAATCCAACCTCTACGATTCCGGCACCAGAGTTCCCCTCGCCATTCGCTGGGGCGAAAAGATCAAGCCCGGCGGGTCCTTCAAAAACTTCGTCTCTCTCACAGATCTCGCTCCCACCTTTCTGCAAGCAGCAGGCCTCACTCCGCCCAAGCAAATGACCGGAAGGAGCCTCCTGCCGGCCCTGACCGGCAAAGGCTCACTCCGCAAGCACATCATCACCGGAAAAGAACGTCATGTGCCCGGTCAGGAAGCGCCCAGCATGGAGGGCTATCCCTCACGCTCATATCGGGACCACGATTACCTCTACATTCGGAACTACCTTCCAAGCCTCTGGCCCAATGGCACCCCCCTTTGGCAAAAGGCCACGATCAAGAATACTTGGTATGGAGACACCGATAACGGGCCAACGAAGACCGTCATCGTCGATCTTGGCTCCGGGTCGAAATTCTACCAATGGAGCTTTGCGAAGCGTCCGGCCGAGGAACTTTACGACCTATCCAGGGACTCCCACCAGCTCGTCAACATCGCAGAAGCGGAGCCCGGGCTTACCAAAAAATACGCCGACCTCCTGACTCGCGAACTTAAGGTTTCGGCTGACCCGCGCCACGGGGGCCCGGCCTTTGATTTCGCCGTGCCCACCTATGGCGGAGGTGGTCCCCGCTATCCAAAGCCGCGTTAGTCTTTTGCGCTTTGCACCGGGACTGGCTTGGGATCCTTGTATTTGGTGACCATGAAGCCTCCAAGTGCGGCCAAGGCGATGCCCGCATAGAACTGCCAGCGGATGGCAGCCATTCCTCCTTCGGGTGGATGAAGCTTCAAGGCCACCACTGCATTCACCACGGGAGCTCCGGCGAAAATAATCGACATCACGGCCGAGGGATGCCCGCCCTTTCCAAAGGCCAGAAGTACGCCTAACGCTCCGAGTGCGCCAACGACACCGGCAATCAACGACCACTTAAACCCTTCTCCACGAAATTTCAGATTCGAGCCTGAAAGTTTGAGCAAAATCAGGGGCGCAAGGACCGCCACGAGGAAGTAGGCAATCCCCACCACGAGAAAGGCTTTGTATCGCCCGAACTCCGGATCTTGCATCCCCATTGCTCCCTTGTGAAGAAACACTCCATAAAGCCCCCAAAAGGCCACCGTCATTAGTGCAAATCCTACCCAGTTCATATTCTTTTTTGCCGCCATGATTTTCTCAGCTGCTGCCAGTATCTCCGATCTTTTCGGTCTGGCTACCGCGAAATTTCAACCCGGTCACTCCTTGGACAAAAAACCCCTGATTTCCACAGGAATCTCGATCGCTTTCATTGTACTCAAATCGACACAAACCGAGGTCATTTCCCCGGTTGCATGAACGTCTTCGTCCTCATTCACCCGCACCTCGAACACGTATCGAATCGAGCGCGTCCGTAATTCTGAAATTCTGACCCCGACTCTCACCAAGTCACCGAATTTCACCGGCTTTTTAAAATCCGCGCTCGCATTCACCCTTGGCCAGCCGATCCCGTCCCGGTGGAGAGCCATCCCTTGGTGTCGTTTAAACGCGTGCTCCGCCGATTCCATCCAGCGGTAGAAGTTTGAAAAGTGGGCAATGCCCGCCAGATCCGTCTCATAAAATTCAACCAACCGGGACCACTCAAATTGTTCACTCATTTTGACACCACCTTCCCGAAAACATTTTCAAATTCAGCTGCCATCGCCCCGACATGATAGCGATCTTCGACCGCCCGCCGACCCTTTTCTCCCATCTGCCTTCGATCCGGATTTCCCAGCATCTCGCGAATCCCCCGGGCGAGATCCTTTGATGAGTTGGGCTCTACAAGAATCCCGCACCCTGCCTCCTCCACAATCTCCGGGAAAGCGGAGGCATTGGGCATCACCACGGGCACACCGCAAGCCATCGCCTCAATCAGATAAAGCCCAAACGCCTCCGGGTAGGTGACAGGCACGGAAAAAACCGAGAGACTCTGCAGAAACTCCGCCTTTTCATCGCGATCCAAATTCGGCAGCCATTCGACACAGTCTTCCAAACCGGCTTTCTTGAGTTTTTTCTGAAGACCGGCCACATAGACACCATCTCCCCCCCCCATCGTACCAGCCACCGCAAGCCTCAGCGACGGATCGTTCAAGTGAATGAAAGCGTCAACCAATAGCCCCAGCCCCTTGGCATGACACATTCTTGCCAGATATCCAATCCTGCCACCTTCCTTCGCCATCTCGTAGCCCGCCAGGTTGATGCCATTGGGAATGACCTCAATGGCACCTCTCTCCAACCCCAGTCTCTTCTCCATCACTGTGGCATAGTAGGCGCTTGGTGCGATCAGGGCGTCAGCATCCGCCACCCGCTTCGCCATTTCCTTCCAGGCCTCACCGCTCCATGGATCCGGCAAGCCATCGAGAAAAGAATCCTCTCCCTGAAACGTGCAAACCACAGGCACCTGCAACCGTTTCTTGAGTTCGCAGATCAATCCCGCAAGAAGGGCATTCGAAAGCACCACCACATCCGGCCTGCCATCCCGCTCCAACCATTCCACCAACTTATCGACTTCCTTTCCAAGATTGCTCTCTTCCAACCTCAACATCAAACAGGTCATTTCTCCCTGTTCCTTCGCGGAAGTCAGATGGCTCCGCTTTGCGACGGCCCTAAGAAGCCCCTTCCCATTGAAAAGGCGATCCATCCAGCGGGGCATGACTCGAAAAATCCCGTACTTCTGCTGAAGGTAAACGTTGATCCCCCCGAAGAAGACCGGTGTCACTTCATCAACTCTCTCCTCATCGAGTTGAAGTGGCAGATACATCGGGACCAAATGGGTCTCATGCCCCCTCGCGATCAGCTCCCTGGCCAGCGCATTGTCGCGCATGCAGGCCCCGCAGTAATAGCTGCCGGTTCCTGCCGTGAGAAGAGTGATTTTCAAATCAAGCAGGGGCTCCACTTTGCACAGTCTTGCCGTGAGGCAGTTCGGAGGGAAGCTCTGCGAACTCCGCAACCCGCCCAAACAATTCGGTGTAATCCTTATCCATCAGGTCCCCAATCAGACAATCCGTCAAATCACGGCGCACCCCGGCATATTTATTCACGACATCTCCGAAACTGAAATCGTCATCGTAAAAGGCATAGACCAGCTTGCGCATCCACTCGATTCCCAAGCAAACACGTTCTCCGTAATCACGGAATTGCCCGCTCCCAAAATCCTGGTTCACGAGCGCTTTCTCGACCGCATCCGCTCCAAGCGATCCCGTGGTGAGAGCCAAATAAACCCCGGAGGAAAAGACCGGATCCAAAAAAGCAAAGGCATCGCCAATGAGAACCAATCCATCGGTGGCGCAATGCTCTGCCCGATAGGAATACTCACCGGCAACCCAGTATTCGCCGAACTGCTCCCCTTCTGAAAGATGCTCCTCGATCCATTTGTTTTCCTTAATTTCGCGTTCATAAATCGCCGCAAGATCGCGCCCATCGCGATACAAATAATCACGTTCAGCGACGATTCCAGTGCTCACGATATCGTCCTTGAGAGGAATATTCCAAAACCAACCTTTTTCTTTCACATAGGCAATGGTGGTGGCTCCTTCGTCAACTCCGGGATCACGTTTCGCTCCCTTGTAGAGCGTCCAGATCGCAATCTTGTTCAATTTGGGATCCCGTTTACGCCATTTTTTCTTCCTTTGGAAAAGGGCATCGCGCCCTGAAGCATCCATTGTAATTGGAGCCCGCAACTCAAATTTTTTGCCCGATTCATCTTCGGCAGTCACGCCGGTGATCACCCCATCCTCTTCAAGGAAATCGAGCACCTTGATTCCCTCACGCACTTCGGCACCCGCTTCCCGGGCCCGTTCCATCATCATGGTATCGAATGACGCGCGATCGACCTGCCACGTTCGTGCGCGGGGGTGATCGGTATGCTTCGAAAAATAAAATGGCGTCGAGAGCTCACCGTCCGGACTCACAAACTGCACGCTTTGTTTCGACTGATACCCCTCGGCATCAAGTCGCTCCGTCATCCCCAACCGATCGAGGGTGTCCCAGCAATGGGGAATCAGCGACTCACCGACATGATAACGGGGAAAGTGCTCCTTCTCTAAAACGATCACCTTTCTCCCCTTCTCTTCCGCGAGAATGGTCGCCGCCGTTGTCCCGGCCGGGCCGGCTCCGATAATGAGAACGTCACAGTCATAGGATGAATTTGAGATCATGATTTTTCTCTGGGTAGGATTTCAATAATTCTGGCGAGAACCGTCCGATCTTCGCTCAACAACGAATTGTAGCGCCCAAAGAGAAATTTACTACCGGCAGCTGGAAAAAAATCCGGTTCAAAGGTTTCCCCGGGGATTTTCAGAAAACCGCCGGGCTCACTCGAATACCCAAACCCACTGTCGTTCAAGATCGCTCCCAGCGGCTTTAGCCCTCCGGTAATCTCCGCTCTCAATTCTTTGGGGAAGTTCTCCAAAAACACTCGAATCAGACCATACTCCACCGGTTTTTCTCCCACTTTCAAAAGGACTTCACGAACGTAGCACTCCTGATCCAATGGCTCCTGAAGCACCTTCAGACCCACCTCGCCTCCATGGAAGCGAGCGAGCGTCGAAGTCATGTCGCGCTTGTGACAGAGTAGCTCCTGGTAGGGGCTTTCAATCTCCTCAGGTTCCACCCACGTGAACTGCAGGTCACGCAGATGTTCACAAGCCAGAAGGTCCTGGATCTCGAGCGTTCCCTCCATGAGTTAGACCAACTTGTTCGTACGATGCTCGGGCAGGAAAAAGTCGTGAAGGATATTGTCCACACACAGCAATCCATCCCGTTCCAAAACGATCTCCTTCCCTTCGACTTTCAAAAGCCCTTCGTCGGTGAGCTCGCCCAGCTCGCTTTCCCAGCGTGCCAAAACATCAACCCCATACTTGGAATCAAAGTGACCGGCATCCACATGGCCCAGTTTCATCCGCAGGATGAACTCCCGAATCATGCGGTGCTCCTCGGTCGTCCGGAAACTCCGTTTGGTCGGCATTTTCCCGTCATCAATAGCCTTCGTGTAGTCATCGATCTCAGTCAGATTTTGGTAATGAACTCCCGCCGCATGTGAGAACGATGCCACTCCGAGCCCAAGCAAATCAGCTCCTCCCCAAAGTGAGTCACGGTAAATGAACTTTGCCTTGTCCGGATCCTTCACCGCCGTGTAGCCGGAACCTACGGTGTAACCGGCGCTCTCCAGAGCCGCGAAAGCTTCCTTCACCCAACGACGTTTTGTCTGCCAGTCGGCCACCGGAGCAATCAGCTTTCCGGTGTCCTTCATTTCGCGGTAAATCGTCGTATTATAGGGAATTTCCATCTGATAGACGGTGACGCTGTCCGGAGCGAGCTCGATGGTTTTTTCGATGTTACGCTGCCAGTTTTCTTCGGTCTCCTCGATCATTCCTGAGATCAGGTCGATATTGATTTGATCAAAATTCTCCGCACGCGCCCGCTCGTAGGCCCGCTCCACTTCCTTTGATCGGTGGGCCCGCCCGTTGATTTCCAAAATGTGATCATCGAAGTTTTCGATTCCCAAACTCAATCGGGTCACCCCGATGTCCTTGATCGCGGAAAGCTTGCCCGCATTCAAAGTTCCCGGCTCGCATTCAAAGGCCACTTCTTCCGCGGCATCCCACGGTAGAATGGCCTTCATCCGATCAGTCAAATTTTTGAGTTGCTTCGCCGAAAGATAGGAAGGCGTCCCTCCTCCAAAATAAACGAAATGAGGCTTCCTCCCCTCGATCAGAGGCTTGCGTGCCATCATCTCAAGCTCAGTCACGGTCGCATCCAGATAGTTCTTGATGTCGTCGGCGCTTTTGTCCGTGTAGACCCTAAAGTAGCAAAAATGACACCGTTTCCGGCAGAACGGAATGTGATGATAGAGACCCAATGGAACTCCTTCTTTCGACGGTTGATTATAGATTTCCTCTACCTGCTCGTTCTGGTCATCCGACCAAAAGGAAAAAGGAGGATAATTGGAGATAAAGTAATTCCCCGCCCGAGTGTCTTTCTTTTGATCTGCGGCTGCGCTCATATAGTGAAGTAACTTTGGCTTACTCATGAAACTTTACACGGAAGAAAACGGGATTATTGCAGTCGATGAGTTGGAATCTTCACCTGTGGCTGGACGGGATGTGACGGAAACGTCACACTGGAGTGCGATGGAACAAGCCGGGCCTAAGATTCACTGGGATCCAGTTATGGAAAACATCCTGATTGTCGAAGATGAAGTCGACATCGCCAACCTCATCTCATTCAACCTCGAACGGGCCGGATTCACGGTGGATATGGTTCACGACGGCCGCGAGGGACTTGAACGGATCCTCAAGGACCAGCCCTCTCTGGTCATCCTGGACCTCATGCTTCCCGGTCTTGATGGCCATCAGATCCTCAAGGAAATGCAGCGGGACACCCGCTCCCACGCCATCCCTGTCCTCATGCTGACCGCAAAGAGCCAGATTGACGACCGCATCAGGGGACTCGAATCCGGAGCCGACGATTACCTCACCAAGCCCTTCAGCCCAAAGGAACTCATCCTCCGGGTTCAGGCCATCGTCAAAAGGAACCGTGCCACTCCCGGCTCGGTCATCTTCTCCTTCGGGCCCTTCCGGTTCGACAAAAACAACCTCGCTTTCTATCTCAACGAGGAACCCCTCCCGCTCACCTCGACAGAGTTCAAGCTCCTCCTCTTCCTCTGCCAGCGCTCCGGCCAGCCACAGGACCGCAATGATCTCCTCAAAGTGGTTTGGGGATACAATGATGATGTTCACAGCCGCACGCTCGACACCCATATGAAGCGACTCCGTCAAAAACTGGGCGAAGAAAGCGCTCTCATTGAAACAGTTCGTGGAGTTGGTTATTTAGTCCGCGAAATCGAATGACCTACTTCGCCTTCGCTTGTGCTTTGATTCTCGGAATCCTCTTCTTACGCGCATCCCGAAAACTCCGAAATTCGGAAGAATACAACACCCAACTGCGTCGCGACATCCGCAACCGGAATGAAGCTCGGAACAAAACCCACCAAAGAGAAATCCAGCGCCTCCTCGATGCCCTTCCATACCCGTTTTTTTCGATCAGCGAAAAAGGCCATGTCATCCGTATCAACCGACATTCGGAAGAAATCTTCGAAGACCGGGACATCAAGGACCGAAGCATTCGACAGGTTTTTCTCGATTCGCCAATCTACTCCAGCATCAAAAGTGTCCTCGACACCCCCGCGCCCTACCGTGGCACTTTGCGACTCCCCCCTGGGTCTCCCTTTTCATCCAGAGCTGGTGATAAAGACTCCCATTGGGAAATCGATGTCCGCCCCCTCGCCCTTCAAAGCAACTCCCTGGAAGTTCAACTCATGATGCGCGATATCACCGCCAGCGTTCACGCCGACCAAGTCCGCCAGGATTTCGTCGCAAATGCTTCGCACGAACTCCGGACCCCTCTTTCCATCATTTCGGGATATCTCGAAAACCTCACCGAAGAAGGCGGACTCGATAACAAGGCTCTCGCTCAAAAGATGCTCAACACCATGGACCGGCATGTCGTCCGCATCAATTGCATCGTCGAAGACATGCTCGTGATCTCCAAACTGGAGTCTGATGAAGCAGCTCCCCTCAAACTTGCCCCATTCAATATCGCAGGGTGTGTCCGTGACATCATCGAGCGACTGGAACCCATCATCGAACAACAGAAGGCGTCCGTTGAAGTGAACGTTCCCGGGATTCAAATCACCGGTGACCATTTCTATTGGACCCAGATTCTCTTCAACCTCGTCGAGAATGCTCTCAAGCAAAACACCGCTGCTCCCGTCACCATCCGCATTGATGGAGAACAAAACAAAAAAGGGAACTTCACAATTCGCATCACCGATAATGGCATTGGGATCCCCGGCAGTGATCTCCCCTTCATCTTCAAACGATTCTACCGGGTCGAAAAGCACCACACCCAATCCCAGGTGAAAGGCACGGGCCTCGGACTCTCCATCGTCAAGCGGGCCATCGAAGCCCATGGCGGCAACATCAGTGCAGCTTCCACCCCCGGAGATCAAACGATCTTCACCATCACGCTGCCTCCCATCGAAGCCCCGAATGACAGGAACGAAGGGCGATTGGCTTGAGGATGGTTAGATGGGGCGAGCTTGCTGGAGGAGTT
>CALFSW010000382.1 GCA_937916505.1 uncultured Verrucomicrobiales bacterium
TTCGAAGTTGGTCCACTTGCCATCGCGCAAGGGGCCGGCACTCCCGTGGCCTTCGGTATTGAGCTGGGGGCCGTTGTCGGAGGCGAAGACAATCAGGGTATTCCTGGCCAGGCCGAGTTCGTCGAGCGTGTCCATGAGTCCGCCGACCTGCCAGTCGATCTCCTGGATGACGTCGCCGTAAGTTCCTTGCTTGGAGCTGCCTTTGAATTTCTCGTTCGGAATCCACTTCACGTGCGGGAGTGGGGAGGAATAGTAGAGAAAGAAGGGGCGGTCCTTGTTCTCTCGAATGAAGTCGATTCCCGCTTGTCGGAGTTTGGGCGAGTATTGGCCATGCGTCTTGCCGGCTGACTTTTCCAGGAACTCGGTGTTGCGGAAGAGCCCTTTGACTCCTTCGTCCTTCCCGTCTGCGCCTCCGCATTCGAGAAAGCCGTAGAATGAATCAAAGCCATGCCGGACCGGGTTGAATTTCTGGAACTCGCCAAGGTGCCACTTGCCGACCATGCCGGTGGTATAGCCGGCTTTCTTCATCAACTCGGGCACGGTGACTTCGTCCGGATGAATCCCGACCAAACTGTGGCGGTAAATGACCTTCGACCAACCCGCACGCTCCGGGAGGGAGCCGGTCATAAAGGCCAGTCGCGACGGCGAGCAGCGGTTGGTGACATAGAAGCTGATGAACTTCATGCCCTCCTTGCAAAGGCGATCGATGTTGGGTGTGGCAATATCCTTTGCGCCAAAGCAGCCGAGGTCCCCGTATCCTTGATCGTCGGTTAGGATGAAAATGATGTTGGGTTTCGACTGCGAACGAGCCGCTAGCGGGATCATCAATCCAAGGCAGAGAAAGGGTAGTAGGAACCGGAACATTGATGCCTTTTTTACCAGAAAAACAAAGGCCTTCCACACACGATTTTTCCTTCTCATTGAGCCCTGCGACAATGGGGATTCGTGGATCAACTTTCCTAAGAAACTTTGATGCGTTCCCTCTGATGCTGGACGAAAGATGGTGAAGATGCAGCTGACAAGACCATGTTATTGTCAGGCTTGGTTCGCCTGGGTATTCTGAATGCTGGGTTTAAGCACTGGAGTAATGCAGGTGGTGGAGTCGACTTAGCGTAGCTTGTTCAGCGTGTAGGTCGCTGCGCGAGTGGACATTTTGGTCCCATCCCTCGCGCGGATGGAATCGGCGAACTCGAGGCGGTAGTTGCGGCCGGCAGCGAGGTCGCCATCGGCGAGCTCGACGGTGAGTCTGGTGCCGTCTTCGGAAAGGGTGGTGTTCTTCACCTCGATTCCCTTCCCGTCCTCCTGACCCGAGCCGTAGTTGGGTTCATAGGGGAAGAAAAAGGAATGGCCCTTCACGCTGATTCCCGCCGTCGCAGCAGGTTTGGTGAAGGTGATTTCGAAACCGGTCTTGGTGAGGATGACGTGCTTCATTTCGAAGGGGAGGGTCTTGCCGTCCCATCGGATACGTTGCATGCCGAAGGTGGCGGGGCCGACGCTTCCCCACCCGCGTCCAGTCTGGCCGATCCAGAGAGCCCCATCTGGGCCGAAGGTGAGTCGGATGCATCCGGATTGCAGGTGCTGGATGAAGTTGATGACTGCTCCCTGGTAGACGCCATTCACTTTCTCGAGGTCGATACGAAAGATGTTGGAACGTGTTTGGTCACCGACGAACATGTTGCCTTCGAAGGGGCCGAACTTGCCGTCGGTTAGATTGAAGGCGGGATTGCCGGGGCTGTTGGCGATTTCTCCATGCGGGATCCAGACCGCCGGGGGAGTGCGGAATTTGCCGTAGTCCTCCATGCTGATTTCGTTTAGATCCTTGCCTTGGAAGTCGGGATGGTAGCGCAGCGAAGCGGGGTGGCCGTGGAAGGCATCCTGCGTGACGTGGAACAGTGCGGAGGTTGCCACGAAGTCACCCTGATTGTCGGTGTAGAAGAGTTCATCGTTGCGCGGGTCGATGACCAGTCCGGCCGGGGAGCGCAGCCCCCAGGAGACGGTGGAGTAGGTGCCATCGGGCGTGACCTTAAAACTGGTGCCGCGGTGTTTGGCATCGCAGCCCATGATGGCGCCTTTCACGCGGAAGCCATTGTCGTTGTGGCCGAGGTTGAGGGTGCCGTAGAGGTTGCCCTTGGAATCGCGGACCGGTCCGTAAGTGTATTCGTGGTAGTTGCCGGAGAAGCCCCAACCGGAGGCGACTTCCAGAAAGGCATCGGCGGCACCATCGTTGTCGGTGTCCTGAACGCGGGTGAACTCCGGGCGTTGGCCGATGAGAACACTGTTGGGGTGGTCGGGGTCGATGAGGAGTCCGGTGATTTCGTGTAGTCCGGTGGCAAAGCGGGACCAGTCGTCGCGGCCTTTACCGAGGCGCCAGATCTCGCCGTAGCGGGTGCCGGCATAGACCGTGCCGTCCTTGGCCACATCGAGGCCGGTGACATCGAACCCGGTTTTGGGTGGAGTCGGAATCGTATCCACTACATAGCCGGCGGGAAGGAGCTCCGGGTTGGCGTGGAGGGTGGAAATGAGGAAAAGAGGAATGAGGAAGCGCATCTTACTTGGATTCCTTTAGTGTGATGGAGAGGGTGGAAGGAACGGCGTCGAGGTGCAGTTCGTGATCGTGCCAAGTGCCTGCCGAGCTTTTGCGAGTGACAGTAGCTTTTGGATTGGTTGAGAAGACCAGGGGGCTGCTCGGTCTGTCTTTGAAGGCAAAGTCATGGGTGAGGCCTCTCTCGCCGCTGGCGGTGATGGTGTGCTCGATCTGCATCCCTCCGTATCGATAGAGAAAGACCGGAGTCCCTTTCACGAGGCGGTAGCCTTGATAGTCGTAGCGGGGCGTCTTGTCGGTGGCGGTCAGTCGGAATGGGAATCCAGTGAGGCCGCTTGGAAATTGCTCGCCGAGAATCTGGCAGAGACCGCCGCCCCGATGGATGCCACGGCCACGGTCGGGGCCGAC
>CALFSW010000383.1 GCA_937916505.1 uncultured Verrucomicrobiales bacterium
TAGCCGCCTTTTTGGCAGGCTTGCGTGCAGCTTTTTTCGCAGCTTTTTTCGCAGCGGGCTTCACGGATTTTTTGGCGACCTTTTTGGCGGCCTTCTTTTTTGTGGTCTTCTTTTTTGCAGCCATGGCTTTGTGCAGTTTTATTTCGCGGGCTACCGCGTTTTTCTCTTCCGGTGTCATAACACCTGCTGAGAGTAGTGAGAGGATTGCCTGTCCAAGGCGACCCCCGAAAGTGATTTGGACCAGATCTTTAAGTCGTGGTTTGAGAAGTGTCTCACGATCGACCCTGGCGGCATAAACATGGGCGCGGCCCTGGTCGGTATTACGGGAAGCGAGCTTCTTCTTCTCTAGATTCCGCATGACGGCGAGGGTGGTGGTGTAGGTCCGCTCGCCCTCTCTTTCGTTCATGAATTCATGTACGAATCCCACCGTACTTGGGCCCTCGTTCCAGAGGATGGCGAGGGCGTGAAGTTCTTGAGGTGATGGTTCGTCGTATTGCAGCACTTGATTTTTTATTTCTTTCCAAGAAGAAAGCCGAATACCTAACAAAAGTTCAAGGTTAAACTTGCCTAGTTGGGGTCTTGCCTTTTTTTGTCATTGGGTGCCGGAGGGTCGTTTTCGGCGGAATCTGGAAGTACGGGGTTTGTCATAGGTTTCCTGATCTCCGGATTGATGGTGCCGAGTGTCTCCCACAGGCGCCTGTTTGCCGGATCACCATTGAAAAGAATTTTCCCGTTTTTATCTGCGAGGACGACCCCGGGGAATGACGAGATGCGGAGGGCGGCGGCGAGGGATGATTTATCAGTGTCGACGAGCCAGTGACCGGGGATCTTGCTTCCATCCGAGGCAAGGAAGGCAGCGGCATCCCGACGAGACTCTTCTGTTCCAGAGAGAAGGAAGGAGGTGACCGGGATTTTATGTTTCATCAGGACCTCTGCCACGGAGGTGAATTCGGGCATGGCAAGGATGGAGGGTTGAACCCAGGGACTCCAAAAGTGGATCAGAAAAGCGGGGGCGTCACCGGCGACTTCTTTGAGAGATGTTTTCGCGTTTCCGTTTTTTTGGTTTTCAAAAGTGCGGGTGAGATCGAGTGTGATCTTACTCATGAAATCCTTCATGCGGACCTCATGAATATGGGGTGCGAATTGAGAGGCATGTTCGGGGCTTAACCAAAATGCTTCGGTGATATGCTTTTTGAAGAGTGCGGTGTCTTTCTTTTCGAGGGCGGCGAGGGCCTTGGTGTAGTGGACGATGCTTTCGAAATCTTCCCGCACCGCGAAGATCATGGTGTCATCCGGTGAGTATTTCGGAAGCTGCGCCTCAAGAGTTGGAGCGAGATCAGCTAATCCGGCGTGGTCGTTTTGATTGACGAGGTAGATGAAGTGGGCCTCAAGGAACATTTGATTTGGAAGTCCGGCCTTCTGACCACTTTCAATGGCGGCGTTCAGGGAGGCGGCATTGGGAGCAGTCATCAGAGCTTCGATGAGTTGATCCGGTCTCACTGTTTCCTGTTCCTGGGCAAGAAGAGGGATGGTGAGTGAAATGATTAGGGGGAGCAGTCGCTTCATGGGTACAAGAGGGTGGACTGGTTTTTAGGCCAGCCCACTTTAGGATAGATTGAGTGGTTTGAAAGAATTAGCGTCCGGGAATGACCAGAGTGCGCCCCTCGATAATAGTGTCGTTGGTCATGCCGTTTGCCTCTTTGAGAGCGTCGACGGTCGTGCCATACTTTCGAGAAATGCCCCAGAGAGAGTCTCCTTTTTGAATGGAGTGAACGTTTCCATTCAGAGCGGGAGGAGTCGGAGTGGCCGGGGTGGTTGGAGTGTAGGCCGGGGCGGTGGGAGCAGCAGGGGGATTGACCGGGTCGACCGGTTGGTAAGGAGCGGCATCGGGGGTGTATGATCCGGGGACGCCATAAGGATCGACAGCGGTGGGAGCGGGACCTCCGGGGACGCCATAAGGATTACCGGTGTTGGCGGCGGGTGCGACGGGGCCTCCGATCTCACTTTGATTTTGAGTGCAAGATACAAAAAGTGCCATGGGGGCCAGAGAGACAAGAGAAAGAAGTGTTGCTTTCATAGCATCAGAATACCCGAGACTTTTGGAAATGCGAAATAATTTTTTACAAGCGGTGAGGAGGGGCTTGTCGGTGGGGGGGGAGATGGGTAGCTTCTTACCTGTTTATGGAACTCTGGAAGGCAATCATCGTGGGAATCGTGCAAGGTTTGGCGGAGTTTTTGCCGGTCTCTTCTTCGGGGCATATCGTGCTGACACAGTATCTCCTGGGGATTCGAGAGGTTGGGGCTGCGCATCAGGAAGATCTGTCATTTGAGGTTGTTTTGCATCTGGGGACTTTGGTGAGTGTGTTGATCTTCTTCCGGAAGAGCCTGTGGGCTCTTACGATGTCGCTTTACAAGAAGGAGATGGTAGAGGAGCGGAAGATGATCATGTGGTTGGGGATTGCGACGGTGCCGGCGGTGATTGCGACACTCTTGTTCAAGGATTTTTTTGATGAGGCACCGGGCAAGCCGGTTTTTGTTTCGAGTTTGTTGGTGGTGACCGGTCTCATTTTATTCGTGCCCCGATTCATCAAGGGGAAGGCCTCGAAGGTTGGCCTGAAAAGTTCGTTGGTGATGGGAGTGGGTCAGGCGTTTGCGATTCTGCCTGGTATTTCGCGCTCAGGCTCCACGATTGCGGCCGGGTTGGTGAGCGGGGTGAAAGCGGAGAAGGCGGCCGAGTTTTCCTTTCTGATGTCGTTGCCGGCAATCATGGGAGGCTTTGTGTTGACGATGAAGGACAAGATGGAGCAAACCGATTCTTTTGGGGAAGCTTTGAAGTCCTGTTTCAATGGCCCCTATTTGGCGGGGGCAATCGCAGCGGCGATGGTGGGCCTTTTTGCGATCTACCTGGTCATGGGCGCGGTGAAGCGCGGGAAGCTGGAGTATTTTTCCTACTACTGTTTTGTCGCAGGGATCGCGGGGATCATTTATTTCAGCGGGAGCTAAGGGAAGAGGGACAATTCATCCTTTGAAAAACCCCCGCTGTTTCTCCGAAATGGGGAGGGCGAGTTTTTCCATGATGGCGAGCATGTCTTCCCAGACTTTGCGCTTTTCTCCAGGGCCCTCTTCCTGTCTGAGGAGATAGGAGGGATGGTGGGTGACGCGGAGGGGGATTCCCTGGAATTGATGCCACGACCCGCGGAATTGTCCGACGGGCTTCCCGGAGCCCAGAAGTCCTTGGGCCGCGCTGCCTCCCAGCGCGACGATGACGCGTGGCTTCACGATATCGATCTCAGCTTTGAGGATGGGGAGGAAGGTTGCCATTTCCTCGGGGGATGGTTTCCGGTTGTTGGTCGTCTGGTTTTTTGTGGCAGGGCGAAATTTGCAAACGTTGGTAAGGTAGACCTGATCACGGGAAAGCCCCATGGCTTTTAGGATTTGATTGAGTTTTGCTCCTGCCGGTCCGACGAAGGGTTCACTTTTTTGTTCCTCTTGATAGTCGGGGGCTTCGCCAACGAGCATGAAATCCGCCTCGGGGTTTCCGACTGAAAAAACCATGGTGTCACGGAGGCTTCCAAGGGCGCGGGCGGGTTGCCAGGTATTGGCGATTTTCGAAAGAGAGGTGATCTTCTCGGCCGGAGTGCTTCCGGTGGCACGTAGGGCGGTGTTGTTGGGGGGGGCGCTCACGGAGGTTTTGGCGACAGGACGCCTTGCGCTCCCACGAGTGTATAGTTCGCGGAGGACGGCCCGGGCCTGATCATCGATCTCGACATGAGAGACTCCCTGTCTGCGCAGCTGGTGGAGGTAATCGAGAAGAGTTGGGTTGGCCACGTGGGGAGGAGACCACAGCAGAAGGGAGATTTCCAGCCCATCTGCGTAAAAGTAGAAGGGGAAAAACCTTGGGGAATTCTCGGAAACCGCTTGACCTGGCCCAGAATTCCCCTATCTCAGGCCTCCACCAGTTTTTAGACCTATGTCAAGAGTATGCAGCATCCGCGGTTCCAAAGTTCGTGTTGGACGTAAAATCCACCGTTCCGGTTTGGCCAAGAAAAAAGGCGGCATTGGTCGTCACGTCACCAAAACGGTGAAACGTAAAGTTTCCCCTAATCTTCACACCAAGCGGGTCTGGGTTCCAGAGCTTAGCAAGTATGTGCGGGTTAAGGCCAGCGCCAAGGCGTTCAAGACCATCAACAAGAATGGTGCCTATGCCACTTTGAAAAAGGCAGGTCTCATCTAGGGCCCACCTTTGGATTTTTAGAAATAAGCGGGTTGTTATTGGCCCGTTTTTTTTGCGCCCGGATCAGGAGCCGAAGCGTGCCAAGCCGCCGGGATCGAAGGATTCTTCGAGGGAAAAGAAGGGGATGTTCCGTGCGATGGTCCCGGCGATGAGGACACGATCCGAGGAGTCGTTATGATTGACGGGAGAGGAGAGCGGCTGCGCGTTGCATAGTGGTTCCTGCAACCTGAAGGAAGTTGAACCCTTCATCGACACGGCCAGTTTGACCATCTTTCACCAGTGGTGATTCTATTCTTGTTTGAATCCGGCGGTGACTTCCTTCCCATCGGGTTTGGGAGAGGTCTGTGTCCTCGACGTTTCCATCATCCAATGTTCGAGGAAGAAGCGTTTTTCAGTGGTGAAAAGATGATTTGAAGACCCGATGAGCGGGCGGAGGGTGGTGGACATCTGGAGAGTCACGAGGAGGAAGATGCCGATCCAGATCCGAACAGGGGTCTTCTTTTCGGTGGTGGATGGTTTGAGCATTTTCAAAAGGAATCCGGTCCCGAAGGCGACGGCGATGACCCAGGTGAGGATGACGAGAAACCCGAAAAAGGGTTCGGAGGAGGTCGATTGCGAAAAGACCCAAAGGACCGGAGTGAATCCCAGAAGGAGAGCTGCGATCAGGGCAAGGCTGGCGGCAAGCCCTTGAATGATTTCGGATACGCGGAGAGTGGTTCCGGTCAGGGCGGTGAAAATGTAGAGAGAGGGCAGGCAAATGATGGAGGCGAAGGTGATCCCGAGAATCGTCTTGAGTGGAGCAGCCCAGAGTTGGGATCCGAAGGAGAAGCTGCCCAGGGTCACTCCAAAAATGAGAAAGCCTGCCAAGGTGAGTCCAAGGAGTTTTAAGGTGAGGTTTCCCTGGTGATCATCTTTGTGAATCGTCTTGATAACGGAGCCCGGTTGTTTGAGAAGCCCCTCGAAAACCGAGCCAAAGGAGGCATCGGATGCGAGCGGTTTTTCGTCGGGAAGAGGTGGGGGAGTGGAGGATTCTGGTAAGTTCATGATTGGGTTTGCTGACTGGATTTAAGAAGTTTGAGGACGGGAAAGTGGAGGACGATGATTCCGAGTGAAATGAAGACGAGAAGGAGCGCTCCGTTGCCACCGCTGATGCGTTGGAGGGCGTTCCAGACGGTTTCATAGAATGTTCCGTCAAAGGGCTTGGCGCGTAAAAAGGCGACGTCGATGGTGGGGGTGCCGAAAAAGGGTCGCATGATCCATGAGAGTTGGGCTCCGACGAAAGCATTTCCGATCAACCAGGCTCCAAGTGTGGCGGTGGCGGCGCGGGCGTTTGGAGTGACGGCGATGAGGAGCTTGGCGAGGTGAAGGTTGGCAATGATTCCTGCCATTGCGATGAGGGCGGTGTGAGCAACCAGGAAGTTGGCGTGAGCAGTTGCGGCGTTTTCAGCGTCCGGGCTGGGCGCATTCAGGGCCATGAAGAAGGTCACGGGGGCAAGGGCTCCGAGGACGAGAGAGGCAATGGTGAAGCTGACAAGCTGGGCCACGATGGATTGGCGGAACCCGAGGCCGCTGCCGAGAAGGAGGCCAAGCATGCCATTGAGGAATCCGTTGCAGGCCAAAGTGATGAAGATGAGAGCGGGCATCTTGAAAGCGACAAAGAGCCCCATCATGGGAGCCCGCCAGAGTCCCACCGTGAGGCCGTAGAATCCGCATCCCACAAAGATGGTGAGAATACAGAGTCGGATATTTTTCGCGCTGGGATCATCGATCCATTGGCGAAGATCATCCGGTGCTCCACGAAGGAGTGCTGACAAGTCGCGATGCATTAAAATGAGGGTTCCCGGAGTAGTGAACGTTTTCCGGGGTCAAGTCTGTCTGGTGTCAGTCGACCGGGTAGAAATTTGAAGATGTCCGAGTTCATAGTGATAATTTCTCTCCTGAATGTGAAAACCTGATGAGGCGTGTGTGAAAAATCAGGGAATCCCACGGCGGGTTTATTCTTCCTCCCGGACCCGGATGCGGGGAAGTTTTTTCCCGTCTTTGATCGGAACCTGAACAAGGAAGAGGTGCGGCAAGTTAGGAAACATTTGCGACGGGGAATGTGAGCTGGGCGTTGGTCCCTCCGTCGGGGGGCGGGGTGATCGAGGCGGAGCCCTGATGAAGTTCGGCGACTTCCTTGACGAAGGCGAGGCCGAGGCCGTTTCCTTTTCCCCCTCCTTCCTTGCGATAGGAATAGAAGCGTTCGAAGGCGCGTTCGGCAGCGAAGTCGGGGATGCCTTGTCCCTCATCTGTCACGGAGATGGTGATGTCATCTTCCGATCGGATGGCTGAAAGAGTGACTTGACCGCCCTTGGGAGAGAACTGGATGGCGTTTTCGAGAAGGTGGTTGAGAGCCGATCCAATCAAGGGTTCGTTTCCAAAGAAGGGGATTTTTTCCGGAAGTCCGGCCACCAGGGTGACGCCCGAGGAATCGGCCAGCGGAGACATTTCGTCGAGGCTCTTTTGACATCGAGCGGCGAGGTCGAACTGATGGGAGTTTTCGAGATGAGTTTGAGCCTCGAGCGCGGAGAGTTCAAGGAGCTGGTGGATGAGTTCTTCGCAGCGTTTGGTTTGTGAGCGAATGTTGCCGACAAAACGGGCACGGTCGGCTTGCGGCATGTCTTCATTGAGAAGCTCGGCGGCCCCCTGAATGGCAGCGAGAGGGGACTTGAGTTCGTGGGTGAGAGTCTGGATGTAGCGCTCGGCGTATTGCCGCCCTTCCAGCGATTCCCGCATGTCGTGGAGGGCGTTGGCGAGAGTGTTGACTTCGCGGCCCAGGCCAACCACCGGCTTGGACCGTCTCTCGCCCCGGGTGATGGCCCGGGCGTAGGTCGTTAATTTTCCGACCGGTCGGAAGAGCCAAATGAAGACGGCGACAATGAGGGCGAGAATCCCCAGGCCGATGAAGATGACCGACCAAATGATGGTCTGTCGACGTTCACGGACGAAGGGGAGGACGTCGCTTTGTGCTTTATAGACAGAGAGACATCCGGTGATCGAACCCTCACGACGAATCGGAGCTCCGACATACATGATGGATGAAGCCGGATTTTTTTCATCGCTTCGAGATGAGCGGGCTCCGTATTTACCACGCAGGGTTTTATAGACGTCGGACCATTTGCTGAAATCCTTGCCGACGTTTTTGGGATTTGCGCTGTCGAATAATACGATGCCTTTGTCGTCGGTGAGGTAGGCATTGATTCCGACCTTGTTTTTGGGGACTGCGAAGATGCGGGCTTCAAATTCACGAGCTTCGACCCCCTGGAATATATCGGCGAGGTCATGGTCGTTCCCGACGAAGTTGGCGAGAAGTTGCGAGGAGTCGATCATCGACTCCTCGGTTGCCTGCAGGGTTTGAGCTTCAAGATCTTCGAGAAGGTAATCGGTGAGGCGATAGAACCCCAGGCCCATGATGAGGGAGATGAAGAAGAGGGTGACCCGGGTGAGGCGCATCAGAGAACGAGGGTGTAGCCGAGGCCGCGGCGGGTCTGGATGGTCTCCGCAGCGTCTTCGGAGTGGGTGCGAAGCTTGGCGCGGAGTGATTTGATGTGAGCGTCGATGGTCCGATCCATGGCGGAGCCGGGATCGTCCCAAGCTTGCTCCAGGAGTTGCTCACGGGTGAAGACGCGACCGGGTTGTCCGAGAAGGATGGCGAGGAGTTTATATTCGTGCGCGGTGAGATCGAGAGAACGACCGCAGCAGGTGATACTCATGGTGTCGGCATCGTGATGAAGAAGTGTCGAGGGGGCCTGCGGAGCTGATTTTCCCCGACGCATGATGGCCCGGATTCGGGCGACGACGGTTCGCGGAGAGAAGGGCTTGGTGACATAGTCGTCGGCTCCGAGTTCGAGGCCCAGAACCTGGTCGATTTCGGAATCGCGTGCGGTGAGGAAAAGAATGGGGACCTGGGAAAAATCCCGGATCTTACGGCAGAGATCGAAACCGGTGAAGTCGGGGAGCCCGATGTCGAGGACCGCGAAGTCAGGAGCATGGGAGTCGAAGTGATCAAGCCCTTCCTGCGCGGTGGTGACATGGGTGACGGTGAAATTTTCAGTTTCGAGGGCGTAGATCAGGGTGTCCGCGATAGCGGGTTCGTCTTCAACAATCAGGACGGCGGGCATGTGGAAGGGAGGTTACTTGGAGAATTCGCGAGTGAAAAGTATTCATTCCCGGGTGTCCACTTTCCTCTCACTATAGAGAGCGACGCCGTGGTAGATTTTTTTTGGGAGATGTCGTAGCTGGCGAATCCGGCGTGGATGCCTTTGAGGGAATGTTCGAGGTTTTCGACGCGGCTCTGTTGGCGTCATCGTAGGCGGGGCAACCGGAGAGGACGGCTGACCAGCCGTGGATCAAGAAATCCGGAAGGTCTCTTCTGAGGACCCTTCCCCGGATCGATTTCGCCAAATTCGCGATCAGGCAGCGCAGGGTGTGGCGATTCTGGCAATGACTTTTTCTCCTCCATGATTCCAGGGCGAGGCCCGTGAGAATGTGTTCCATTTCGATCAGCGGATTTTATGCCGGCTTGATTCGGACGGGGCAGACTTTGAGTTCGGCGGTTTGGGTGATGGGGTCGTAGCCGGAGCCGGTGAGGACGTTGACGTTGGTTTCGGCGAAGCTGAAACTTGTGAAGACGGTCCCTTTGGGGCTGCGGGTGGTGGCTTCGACTTTGAGGCGGATTTCGCCACGGCGGGAGGCGATTTTAGCGAAGCCGCCGTCGGTGAGGCCCCAGATGGCGACGTCATCGGGATGGACTTCTAATGTTTCCTCGGAGAGGAGGTAGTCGATGCCGGAGGCACGGCCGGTTTGGGTGCGGGTGTGGTAGGCTTGCAGGCGGCGACCGGTGGTGAGCCAGACGGGGTAGTCCCCATCGATGACTTCGGCCGGGTCGCGGTAGCCGATGATTTTAAAGAGACCGGGTTTGCCGTCTTTGAATTCCTCTTCGTGAAGGATGGGGGTACCGGGGTGGCCTTCTTCGGGGACGGGCCATTGGTAAACGCCGTCGCCGATGTTGTCCC
Organism: uncultured Verrucomicrobiales bacterium; assembly: GCA_937916505.1. GTDB lineage: Bacteria > Verrucomicrobiota > Verrucomicrobiia > Verrucomicrobiales > Akkermansiaceae > SW10. Next base: position 9,289 of record CALFSW010000383.1, read on the forward strand.
AGTTGAGTCCTTTGTAGATGGGGCTGAGGGAGCAGAGTTCGTTGAAGACGTCTTTGGCGGAAGTGTATTCGAAGCCTGGAGTGCCGAGGCGTTTGGAGATTTCGGAAATGATCCACCAATCGGGTTTGGAATCGCCGTAACTCGGAACGGCGGCGCGGAGGCGCTGGACGCGGCGTTCGGTGTTGGCTTGGACGCCGTCGGTTTCGCCCCAGGCGGAGGCGGGGAAGACGATGTCGGCCATTTGGGCGGTCTCGGTGAGGAAGATGTCGATCACTACGAGGTGGTCGAGAGCTTTGAGGGCCTTTTCGCAGTGGTTCTTATCGGGGTCGGTGACGACGGTGTTTTCGCCGTCGATGAGCATGGCGTGGATGCCGTTTTCTTCCGCTCCGCAGAGGTTGAGGGCGGTGACCTTGGTCATGGAATTGCCAAGATCCAGGTCGGGCTGCTGGTAGAGTTCCTTGAATTTTTCGTGGAACTTGGGATCGATGACGGGCTGGAAGCCGGGGTAGTTGTTGGGGACCGCCCCACAGTCGCCCGCGCCCTGGATGTTGTTTTGGCCACGCATCGGGTTGATGCCGGTGCCCTCCTTGCCGAGGTTGCCGGTGAGGAGGGCGAGGTTGCAGAGAGATTGGACGTTATCAACGCCGCAGATGTGCTCGGTGATGCCGAGGGTGTAGTAGATGGCTCCGAGCTTGGCCGAGCCATACCAGAGGGCGGCTTGTTCGATATCGTCGGCGGGGACTTCGCAAATTTCGGAAGCCCAGGCGGGCGTGAATTCCCGGAGGTGGGTTTCGAAGGCTTCGTAGTCGGCGCAGCGATCGGCGATGAATTCGGTGTCGGCGAGTCCTTCCCGCACGATGACGTGGGCCATGGCGAGGAGGAGGGCGACATCGGATCCGACGCGAATGGGAAGGTGGAGATGGGCGAGCTCGGCGAGGCGGGTTCTGCGCGGGTCGGCGACGATGAGCTTGGCTCCTTTGGCGAGGGCTTTTTTGAGGCCGGTGGCGGCGACGGGGTGGCACTCGGTCATGTTGGTGCCGATGGCGAAGATGGTATCGGGCTTGTCCATGTCCTTGAGAGGATTGGACATTGCGCCTCTTCCGATTTGAGCGGCCAGACCGGCCACGGTGGGAGCGTGTCAGGCTCGACTGCAGTTATCGATATGATGCGTCCCGAAGCCGGCCCGAATGAACTTCTGCATGGTGTAAGCGGCTTCGTGCGGGGCCCGGCCCGAGGCAATTCCGAAAATACTATGTCTTCCGTACTTCGCGCGGGCGTCGGCGAAGCCTTTGGCGGCGGCGGTGAGGGCGGTGTCCCAGTCGACTTCCTTGAAGGAACCATCGGGCTGCTTCATGAGGGGTTTTTGGAGGCGGTCCTCGTGTTGGATAAAGTCGTAGGTGAATTGGCCTTTGATGCAGAGGGCTCCCTTGTTGGCGGGGCCATCCATGGCGGGTTGGGCTCCGACGATCTTATCGCCCTTGGTCATGAGGTCGATGGAGCAGCCGACGGCGCAGTAGGGGCAGACGGTGCGGGTTTTCTTGATGGGCTCGGGGAGGGGCTCGGAGCGGAGGGCCTTTTTATCGGCGAGGGCACCGGTGGGACAGGTTTGAATGCACTGGCCGCAGAAGGTGCAGTCGGAGTCGCGGAGGTCGTTGTTAAACTCGGTGGTGATTTGAGTGTCGAAACCCCGGTTGGCGATGGAGATGGCATAATCGCCTTCCTGTTCGGCGCAAACTCTCACGCAACGGTAGCACGAGATGCATTGTTCGTAGTCGCGGAGGATGAAGGGGTTGGCGTCCTGAAGATTGGTGGTGCCGGATTTGGCACCCTTAAAGCGACCGCTGCGGGCTCCGTATTTGTTAACGAGGGTGGCGAGTTCCTGGGAGGCGAGGCCGCGAAGGGGATCGACATCGATCTGGCGGTTTTCGGAAGCGACCATTTCGAGGAGCGTCTTGCGCATCTTCTCGATGTGGGGTGGCGCGGTTTTGACGACCATGCCGTCGTTGGCCCTGGTGGTGCACGAGGCGACGGGGTTGCGGATGCCTTCGACCTCGACGACGCAGAGACGGCAGCCGCCGAAGGCGTCGAGCCGGTCATCGTAACAGAGGGTGGGGATGTCTTTTTGGAGACGTTTGGAAACCTGATAGATCGTTTCGCCCTCAGTGAAAGTGGTTTGCTTGCCATCGATGGTGATGGAAAGCGGTGCCGCGACGGTGGAATTGGGGTCGTTGATCATGTCGGAAGTAAACTTGTTTTTAGGCGGAGCTTCGGGAGCACCGGTTTGTATGAAAATGGGAGTTCTGTTCCAAGCAATGAATGAAGGAAGAGATACGACGGTTGAGAGCGTTGAAGGTTGAGTGAGCGCTGTCGGGATTCTTTTTTTTGATGGAGCGGTAAA
>CALFSW010000384.1 GCA_937916505.1 uncultured Verrucomicrobiales bacterium
CTGCCTGGCAGACAAATCCGCGGATATCGATAGAATCGATGTTTGGCTCTCGAGTTTCGATGTGTGTGGGATGGGAAAGGATGATAGACACACTGGAATGAAGAACTGGAAACGCCGCGCCCTCGTCCTTCTGGGCATCCTTGGCACGATCTATGTCGGGGTGGGTGTCTATTTTTGGTCCAATCAAACCCAGATCGTGTTCATGCCGGTGGCGGCGATTGTCAGGACTCCCGGTGACCTGGGGGTGGACCGCTATGAAAATGTGCAATTTCCGGTCGCCGGGAGTGCCGGAGAGATTCAGTTGGACGGGGTTTGGATCGAGGCGGGCGGAGAGGGGGAACAGGCTCCGGTGATTCTTTATTTGCACGGCAATAACTCGACGATTGGCAAGAATCCTGATCGGATCAAGCGGATGCATCAATGTGGATGCCACTTGCTTCTTTTCGACTATCGCGGGTATGGGAAAAGCTATGGGACGATCGAACCGAGCGAAAAAAAAGTGAACGAAGATGCCGAGGCTGCTTGGGATTATCTCACGGAGGAGGAGGGAATCGCGCCATCGCGGATCGTCATTTACGGGCACTCGTTGGGAGGGGCGATTGCCATCGAGCTTGCCAGTCATCATCCTGACGCAGCGGGGCTGATTACAGAATCGACCTTTACCAGCAGCTTGGACATGTCCGAGTGGAAGTATGGCGGGTTGCTCCAAATATTCCCGATGGATTGGCTTCTGCAATCCGATTTCGATTCGATTGGGACGATTGCTTCGTTGCAGATTCCGATCCTGTTGATCCATGGTGAGGCTGATCCCAAGGTTCCACATGCCATGTCGATACAACTGCATGACCGGGCCTCCCGTTCGGCTGAACTGCTCTTGTTCAGTGACGCCGACCACTCCAATTGTGGCTTCCACCGTCCGAAAAAATACCGACAAACGGTGAAGGGGTTTGTTGATCGCTGCGTGAAGGGCTCACCTATAAATGTGACGAACATACCGGAAAGCGACTTCTCAATCCAATGAGCAGGAGAGCATTCGTCGGTCTATTTCTCTTTGCCCAAATCCCAGTGACCTGGAGAAATATGCTGGCAGACAAATTTTAATGAGGCCGCAGGGGAGTGCTTCCGCCTATCCAAACAGCGCACCACGCAGCCGCTCCCCCTCGGGGATCACGAAGGGGAATTTCTTGCTCGCCTCGTGCCCGGCGATGCCGGCGAATTCGCGCAGCGATTGGTGCACCTGCTCCGGTCGCATGCGCAGCCCTTTGTCAGGATCTTGCGCGACCACCAGGGTCTGCGCATCGATGGGATTCAAGAACTGCCCGTCGTCGGTCGATCCGATGACGCGGTCACCTTTGATCCCGGGTCCGAGAAACATCATCGAGCCGATCGACCAGTGGTCCTTGCCCTCGCCCTTGTTGTAGTTCGGCGTCCGTCCCATTTCACTCTGCATGACAATGACGAGCTTGTCGCGAATCCCCAGCTCCTCGGCACGGCGTAGCATGTAGTCGATGCCACCGAGGAGTTCCGGGATGAGCTTCATCTGGTCGCGATCATTGTTCGCGTGGCTGTCGAACTGCCCGATGGACAAGTTCGCCGATACACAGACTCCCGCCTTGAACGAGGCGAGCGCGATTTCCGCCTGCCGGGCGAGCCGCTCCCGTGGTGGCTTCTGATTGATAAATGGCGTCACGCGCTGCAGGGCTTTGGCATTCAGCTGGGCGGCGTAAAGCATACTGTGCGCGTGCTCGATCCGCGGCAGCCGTGCCTGCGATGCACGCACATCACTCTGGCTGCGGAGCGCTGCCTCGATGCGATCGTTGACGAAATCCTCGTGGTAGGGGCTGCGTGGATTCCCCTCGACGCAATCGGCATTGGCGATGCGACCGAGCGTCGGCAAGTAGGGAACGCGCGCCATCGGAACGATGTTTCCGGTGTTCGAGTAGTTGCCGAAAGTGAGGAAAGCGATCGGGCATTCGGGACCTTTTGCCGCCGCCACCAGCGCCGCGAAAGTCGGGTAGGCGAGGCTGTCGAGCTTGCCGGTCGCCATGTAGCGCGAGCACGGCGCGTGGTTGTTGACCGAATAGTCGAGGCCATTGAGAACGAACAGCTCCTTGGCGTAGCGTTTGAAGAAATCCTCGTTGCTCAGGTTGCCCTTCTTCGCCCGATCGATATTCGCGGCGCTCGGCGCAAAATTGAGGGTCCCCTCGGTGAGAATGTCGCCCGCCTTGTAGAGCCGGTTGATCCCGCCAACCCCTTTTGGATCCATCAGATAGGTCGTGTCCCAACCACCGGAAGCATTGAAGACCGCGAAGTAGGGCCCGTCGTAGGCATCAGGCTCCTTCGACGAAGCCCGCACGCTGCCGAGCGGCGCGGCCACACCGAGCCCTGCCAGTCCACAGAGTTTTAAAAAGTCGCGTCTCATATTTGCTTATTCATAAAGAAATTCATGTTGGCGCAAGAGGTAGGTCACCACCGCTCGCCACGCGCGCATGGTGTAGTGCGGATCCTCGACGCGTTTATCTCCCTCGCCCTGAACCCGGCAGGAATAAATCTCACGCGGCTCGAAGCGCCCGCGCTCGTTCGCCTCTGCGATGATCCCGGCGAACAGTTCGTAGGTGCGATCGACCTCCGCCGAATCACTCTTGTCAAAGCGCCCGAGCAAGCGCTGGTGGAGATGCAAGATCGTCGTGCGGAGCTTCGCCTCGGTCCCGGCAGCGGGGACGACATCCGGCTCGATGCCGGGAAACAACAGCCGGTCTTCCGGTTTGCGTGCGAAGTCTTTGGGAACCTGCCGGCAGGCAACTTCGTTGGCCATCATGCGCTGGATCGCCCCCATTGCGCCGCTCGGATCCGCGATGCGCTCGGTGACTTCCTTACTATCGATCCCGCCGTAGAGAATGTTGAACTGATCTCCGAGACGCCCCCAATCACTGCCAAAGATTGCCTTCAATTTGCGCTCGATCTGTTCGGGTGACAGCAGGCGCACCACCCCGAGGTCACCGAGCTCCGCAAGGCGGGCCGGATCGTTTGCCACTGCGGCGAGCCCATCGGCACGATAAAATTTCGATAGCGCGGCTGCCCGGAAGACGCCCTTCAGATCGAATTTGTCTGCCGCGAACTGTTTCGCAATCAGTTCGATCTGCCGGCGTTGCCCGGTATACGCCCGCTGCCTGCCCGCGAAAAGCGGGTGATCGATGTCCTCCGGCGGTCGCAAGGCCTTACGACCGCTGAGGAGATACCAGACGTGCTCGACCATCGCGATCGCGAAACGTGGATCCTTTGCGGTGCGTTCGCCGAGCCATTGAAGCCCGCGCCAGCGCTCCGATTCAGGCAAGGCCTCACCCTCGTGCCCCGGCGGAAACATGTCTTCGAACCAACCTCCGGCGCGCGGTTGATAGACACCTTTGCCATCCAGCGCGTAGAAGTCCTGGAACACGCCCGCAACCGGGTCGATGATCTTGTGGCACACCACACAATCGGTGGCCTGCATCGTCGGGACTTCATACTTGGCGCTGATGGCGGCGGCATCGTTAACACGTGGAGCGAGCTGCATGATGTCGATGCCCAGAAAGTGCTGGAAGTACATGCGCACGCGCAGCCGATTGCGATTGGTCTCGGTGGTCGGGTAGCGCTTCAAATATTGAAAGGTGCTGAGGACCCCGGCATGCGGGTAAAATCCTGTTGCCGATTCCTGGTTGGTTTTCTCGCTTCGCCCCTTCAGGGACTTGAGGCGGACCGGGATGTATTCGAAGCGGTCGTCAATGTCTTTGAAGCGATCCTTCACCTCCTCGAAGATGCCATAGCCACGCGCGGAATACGGCGAGACCATGATGTAGTCGGCCGTGATGAGTTCGGTAAACGGGCGGTCGTTGCGCACAATGTATTTCACCAGCTCCATCGGCTCGCGCTGGATCGATTCACGGTAGTGACGCGCCAGTTCCCAACCGGCCTCCTTGCGCTTTTGCTCGTCTTTAATGTGGCTAAAATCCTTCTTCTGATACCAGTGGCGGGTCTTGTCGAAGTGCTCATAGGACAGCACGTTCTCCGCCACATCATCGATGCCCGGAGTCAAAAAAATGTCATTAAATCCCTCAGCGAGACGGTCGTAGAACGCCTCCTCGTTCATGAGGTCGTCGAGCACCAGAGAGATGGCAGCCAGCCCGCGCACCTGCACCGCCGCGTATTCTTCCGGCGTGGGGAGACGCGCGCCGAGTTGCAGGGTCAGGCGCCGCAGCAACCTCCGATCATCGATCATCCGCACGCCTTCAAAAAATGGCGTGGCATTCGCCAACGTCACCGGAGCCGGTCTTTCTCCATTCGTGCGCCGGACGAAGTCCGCCAGGATACGGTAGCGTGTCGAACTTTTCGTTAAGACGTCCTCACCCCCGTGATCGAGTTCGCCGATTACCTTCAACAACATCCGCGACCCGCCCGTTTCCGGTTCGCGCAACTTCGCCAGTTTCGTCAACAGCTCGCGATTGTGTTCGAGCGCGCCATCGCGCAACGGGTCGAGCAGGATGAACTCGCTGTCTTCCGCATCACCACCCGCCTTGTGGCATTTCAGACAAGTTCGCGCAGCGACCTTGCCCCAAACCTCCTCGGTGAAAAAATTCCGCTCGGCAGCACTACCAGCCGGGTGCTGAAGCTCATCCGCAGGCGCCAGGCTGAAAAGGCCTGCTATTGAAGCGCTCAGACAGAGGAAGAGTCGTCGGGAAATCATGGTGATCCGCGGATGATACACAAATTGAACACGGAGGACACGAAGGAAGGCACGTCGATCGGTGAAAAAGCCGACGGTCTTCGTTCGCAGGGCGTTTCATGACTCGGCTGCCTGTCGTTGAGGGGGAGTTTTTTGCTCACCTGATCGGGACGGTGTTTCAAGAATCGCCTGGCCAGTTTCCGCTTTATTCATGTCGTGGATCCCTTTACGTTCTTGCGCTCAGAGGCGGGAGTGTTTTTCGGTCATCGCCGGATTTTCGAAAATCCGGACTGAAAAATCCCCGCTGCCAGACCCCGAACTTTGATTCGCCGGAATTCTGAAGCCGTCATTCCTAAAATCATGAAACGAAACACCTTACTGACCTTCATCCTGGCAAGTCTTGCTTGTCTCCTGATCGCCGCTGACTCAGGGAAAAACAGCGTGGCGAAACCGAACCCTCCCATGCCCAGGGCAGACGTCGAGCGATTCACCGGCGACTGGAAAGGGGCCAAACTCAGCCGTGACGTGCGCATTCTCTGGCTCTATGGACCGGAGGATCACAAGGGCGGTGAGCACGATTACATTCGCATTAAAGAACTCTTCGTCCCGCTGCTGAAAAAAATTCCGCGTGTCAGCGTCGATGAAGCCTTCCAGTTTCCCAGCCAGGAGCAGTTCGATCAGGCAGACCTCCTCATCCAGTATCTCCACCTGCCCGGGTTGGCGCCCGGGCAGTTTGCGATGTACCAGGCTTTCGTGGACCGCGGCGGTGCGGTGGTTTCGATTCACGAATCCTGTATCATGCGTCCTCTCGAACAGGCCGGAAATCTTGCGGATTGCATCGGTTGCTCCTGGAAGGGCAACAAGGAATCGAAGTGGAGTAAATTCGGACACGATCACAAAATCTTTCTGGATACCGCGCACCCGGCCTTTGAGGGATTGCCATTTACGTTGAAGTTCAACGACGAGTCGTATTGGAATCTGCTGACCCGCGAAAACGTCCGCGTCATCGGTGCCATCGCGCCCGCTGCCGCACCTGAGCACGTATCTTTCAAAGAGGCTCTTCAGGGCGAGGAGGTGCGCAGTCAGGCTTTCTGGACCTACACCTCCGGCAAGGGCCGGGTCTTCGGTACCACCACCGGCCACTACACTTACACCTTCCACGACCCCATGTATCGCCTGCTGCTGATGCGCGGAGTTGCCTGGGCGCTCGACGAAAAACCCGCGCCCTTTATGCCCGTGGTCTTTGCGGGGAATTGCGACGATCAGGGCATGGTCGGCACGACCGACTCGATGCTTGATTACCAAAATCGAAGACGCTGAGACCATTCCGGAACCTTGGCATTCCCCGGCTCTTTCGGTCCTGGGTGATGCCTGCGCAGTGCCCGGTCGGTCGTTTTTGGTTCATGTTCGCGCTTAATCCAGACAGAATCGCCCCTTCTGATTATGATTTCCATTCGTTCCGTCGTCGTTCTATTTCTCTCTGTCCAAATTCTGGTGGGCCAGAGTATCAGTGAGTCAAAAACGTATCCGGCCTTCCCGGTCGGACCAACCGGTTTGAGCGTCTCAATTGAACCCGGGCTTGAGGTTACGGTCCAATCGATTGCCGCCGGGACTCCAGCGGCTGAAACAAGTTTGAAGTCCGGTGACCTGTTGATTTCGGCTGGTGGAAAACCACTCTTAGTTTCTGATCCTCGTGTGATTCTGGGAGAAGCGATTGGATTGGCCGAAGCTGGCGATGGAGTTTTGCTCCTTAAAGCCAGACGGGGGGAGCGGAGTTTTGAAGAGATTCTTAAGTTGGATGCAGTTGGTGCCTATCGAGTGACCTGGCCTGCCAATTGCCCGAAATCCCGCTCAGTGATTGCTTCGAATGCGAAACATGTCGCTCAAGCTCTTCAGGAGGACGGATCATATCAGCTTGGTGAAAGCCGACTTGGACCGATGGATCTGAAAGCGTGCCTTGCCAGTCTCTTTCTCCTTTCGACCGGCGACGACACCCATCTTCCTGCCGTGGCGAAGCATGCCCATATTCTCTCGAAGGCTGCCGAATCGCGTCAAAATGCCGGTGGTCATATCAATTGGCAGTTGGGGTATCAGGGGATTTTTCTTGGTGAATACTACCTTCGCACCGGAGACCGGAAGGTTCTCGGCGGGCTCAAGGGGATTTGCGATTGGGCTGCGGAGGGACAGGCGGCCGGAGGGTGGGGACATGGTGCCAATCCGGGCCCCGGCTATGTGCAAAGCGGATTGTTAAATCACACCACCGTTCCAATCCTTGCCGCGCTGATTTTGGCGAGAGAGTGCGGGTTGGATTTTGATGAAACAGCCTACGTGAGTGCGGTCAAGTTCATGTATCGAATGGCGGGTCATGGTTGTGTTCCCTACGGAGATCATCGCAGCGAACTCTGGTGGTCCAACACCAACGGGCGGAATGCGATGTTGGCCTGTGCCTTGTCTTTGCTGGACGAGCCTCGTTTTCAAGCGGCTTCGGAGCATCTTGCGCTGCTTGTTGCGGATTCCTACCATCAACCGGAATTTGGTCACACCGGAGGAGGCTTCAATGTGATGTGGCGGGGGATGGCTTCCATCCACGTTCCGGAGAGTCGGAAAAGCCACTACCAGCGGCAGATGAAAACACTGGCCTGGTATTACGATTTGGCCCGTTTGCCAGACGGGGGATTTTCCATGCTATCGACGCCCCCAAATAATGCCCGGTATTCAGGGAGAGGCTGGGGAGCTTCGATGGGGTTGACCTATACCGCGCCATTGAAAACTCTTCGAATCACGGGGGCTCCAAAAGGGAAGTATAGCGTGAAGACACCACCTGTTGATTTTTCATGGGGAGCGGAAGCTGACTTGGTTTTCCTTTCGACGAAGGATGCCGACGGTTTTGGGAGCGAAAAAGCTCCTCCGCATGTCGTCTATGATCGTTTGTTGGGAAAGGAGAAGGCCGAGGTTTCAGCGGAGTTTTGCGAAGAACACTTGCAGCATTTTAGTCCATTGGTTCGGACCTGGGCCGCGAAGCGGTTAAAGGAAATGAATTCTGAAGAGTCGCTTGCTTCCCTGGTAAGGGCGGTTGGGCATGCCGACCCACGGGTGCGCCGGGCGGTTTATGATGCCATTTCGGGATACGACAACTGGGGGCGGCCTTTTAAAAAGTCCGTCACCCCGGAGATCGTTTCGAAAAATTTTCTGCCGGCCATCCTGAAGACGCTCAATGATTCCGGGTCTGCCTGGTGGGAATGCGATGGTGCCCTTTTTGCGCTGGGATGTTCGAAGGCAGAGGACATTCGTAAGAATTTGCCATTGATTTTGAAGTTCGCGAAGCATGAGGAATGGTATCTTCGTGAGGCGGCGTTCTGGGCGATCGTCGGTTTGGAGGATTCGATCACCGGAGAGGAATTTAACCACCTTTCTAATATTTACGGAGCATCACGCCATGTCTTTGCGCGCTCATCTTATGACTCCGGGTTTCGTGCGATCTTAAAGAGCAGCAGGGCCCGGATTGATGGCGCGAGCATGGCCAATGCCGTTCAGAGTCTGGGGAAAACAACTCATCAGCCGGGAGTCATGCCTGGCTACGGGACAGGCGGTATTCATGAGGCGACTCATCGGACAATGATGGTCCTCAAGCATTTTGATCCGGAAGTCTACCGGCATCTCGTTGGCCACTTTGTGAAATACCTGGATCTCTGGGAGCCCTATTACCAGCACAGTGTCTGGTTGATCACCGGAAGCAATTGGCAGCCGGGAATCCCGAAGGTGTTGGCTGGGCTGGGCAAAGAGGGGAAACCTGTTGTGCAGGCGTTGAAGAGAATGCAGAAGCGCTTCGGAACCTTCGACCCAAAACGCGTTGGCAAAGCGGGCGCTCAACTTGAAGAACAGATTCAATCCGCCATATCAAATTGGGAAGCCAAACACGGTCCGGGCTAGAGAAGGAGTTCTTTGATCACGTGGCCGTGGATATCGGTGAGGCGGAAGTCGCGTCCCTGGTAGCGGTAGGTGAGCTTGCGATGGTCAATGCCCAGCAAGTGGAGGATGGTGGCGTTGAGATCGTGAATATGGACGCTTCCCGGGGTCCAATGATCTTTGGTCGGTTGCGGGAAAATGGGAGTGCCGTCGGCTTGGACAATGTTGTAGCCGTAGTCATCGGTGCGGCCATAGGTGATGCCGGGTTTGATGCCGCCGCCCGCCATCCAGGTCGTGAAGCAACGGGGGTGATGGTCCCGCCCGTAGTTCTTTTCACTGAACTTACCCTGACAGTAGGCCGTGCGGCCAAATTCACCGCCCCAGACGACAAGGGTATCCTCCAGCATGTTCCTTTGTTTGAGGTCGGTGATCAAGGCGGCGCAGGCCTGATCGATGTCCTTGCATTGTGATTCGTGTTCGCGCGGGAGGTTTCCGTGGGCATCCCAACCACGGTGGAAGATCTGGATGTTGCGGACGCCGCGTTCGGCAAGGCGGCGGGCATTGAGGCAACAGGCGGCGAAAGTCCCGGCCTTGCGGGCCTCTTCTCCGTAGAGGGTGAAAGTGGATTCCTTTTCATCGGAGAGATCCATGAGCTCGGGAACGGAGGTTTGCATCCGGTAAGCCATCTCGTGCTGCTTGATACGGGCAAGAATCTCGGGATCTCCAAACTGGTCGTGCTGGGTTTCGTTCAGCGCGGCGAGGGCGTCGAGTTGGGTGCGCCGGTCGGTGCGCGTCACTCCCTTTGGATTGTTGAGGTAAAGGACGGGATCGCCCTGACTGCGGAGAAGAACTCCCTGATGTTCCGAGGGGAGGAAGCCCGGGCCCCACAGCCGGTTGAACAGGCTTTGCTCACCAAAGTTGGTTTTTGCGTGCATGACCACGTAGCCGGGAAGGTCTTCGTTCATGCGACCCAAGCCATAGCTGAGCCATGATCCGAAACTGGGTCGCCCGGGGATTTGGCTCCCGGTTTGGATATAGGTGACGGCAGGATCGTGGTTGATGGCCTCGGTGAAGGTGCTGTGAACGACACAGAGATCCTTTGCAACCTTGGCGGTGTGCGGCAGAAGTTCGCTGACCCAAACTCCCTGGTCGTTGTTGTCTTGTTTCGTGAATTCGTATTTCGAGGGGCAGAGCGGGAGTGTTTTTTGACCTGCGGTCATTCCGGTGATGCGCTGGCCATCCCGGATATGCTCGGGCAGATCTTTTCCGGCCATTTCCCTCATCCTGGGCTTGTGGTCCCACATGTCGTGCTGGCTTGGGCCACCGCTCATGAAGAGATAAATGACGCGTTTGGCTTTGGCGGGATGGTGGAGTCCATCGGGAGAATCCGGGGTCTGGGCAAGAGCCTCCGACCCGAGAAGCTGGGCCATGGTGGCCGTGCCAAGACCGAGTGCACCGCGGCCAAAGAGTTGCCGCCGCGTGATGTTGAGATCGTGTTCGCGAGAAAAGTTCATTGGAAAAAGAAGGGTTGGATTAGAAAAGGGAGAGGGCGATGTCGCTGGCGAGCACGGTGATGACAACCTGGGTCCAGGAAGCGAGTTCGATTTGATTCAGCGATTCATTCACGGGTGCATCTCCGGTCGAGAGGAGGGCTTTGGCATCTTCGGCTCTTGATGAGTAACTCGCCTCCATGCCCTCAAGAAGTTTGAGACAGACAGTGCGTTCCTTTTCCCGGGCCGGACGGCATGCCAGAAGTTTGTAGAGGATGTCGAGACGTTGTTGGTCATCCTTCGCGGAGGTGATGATGCGTTCCGCCAGTTTTCTTGCCATCTCGATCCTTTGCGTTTCATTTAAAAGCGCGAGCGACTGAAGGGCGGTGCTGGTGCGGGATCGTTTCACGCAGCTGGACTCGCGGTTCGGGGCATCAAAGAGCGTCATCATGGGATGCGGGCTGGTGCGTTTCCAGTAGACGTAAAGACTGCGTTGGTAGAGACGGGAACCTTTGTCTTGAACATAGTCTTTGGTATTACTGGCCGGGTGCATGAGGGCCTTCCAAAGTCCCGCCGGTTGGTAGGGTTTGACTCCTTCTCCGCCCATCGTGCCGTTGAGAAGCCCGCTGGACCAGAGAGCGATGTCGCGAATGACTTCAGCGTCGAGCCGGAAGCCCGGTCCACGCGCAAAGAGTCGATTTTCGGGGTCTTCTAGATCGGGGCGTCTTTTGGAGCTTTGCTGGAAGGTCCGGCTCATCACCATGAGCCGGAGCATGCGTTTTAGGTCCCAGTTGTTTTCCTTCAGATCCACCGCCAACCAATCAAGGAGTTCAGGGTGGGTCGGTTGTTCTCCTTGCAGGCCAAAGTCTTCCGGAGTTCGAACGAGTCCGTATCCAAAGACACGCTGCCACATCCGATTGACAAGAACGCGGGCAACGAGAGGGTGGTCTGGTGAGGTCAGCCACTGGGCGAGGCCGAGACGGTTGCGGGGAGCATCATCGGGGAAGGTGCCCATGACGGCGGGAACGTCGGGCTGAAGCGGGTCTCCAAAAGGGCTGTGATACTCGCCGCGTTGGAGAACCCTGGTGACACGTGGCTTGGGGAGTTCACTGGCAATGAGTGTGGTGCTGGTGAAGGATTTTTGTGGGTCGGTGGCACCTTCCTGTTTCTTTTCAAAGGCATCCAGAAGCTCCCACTCCGCTGGATTTGCGGGAGCCTTCATCGCGGGGCCGTGGTCGTATTTGTTGCCATCGAGAGGACTTTCAGCGGTGCTGTTAAAGAATGCGAGGAGGCTGTAATACTCATCGTGAATGATGGGATCGTATTTATGAGTGTGACACCGGGCGCAGGTCAGGGTCATTCCGAGCATCACTGTTCCGAATGTTTCCGTGCGATCGAAGTTGTTCTTGGCCTGAAACTCGGCGGCAATGGCTCCACCTTCCGATGTTGTGGGATTCATTCTGACGAATCCGGTGGCGATCTTTTGGGTGATGGTGGAGTTGGGGAGAAGATCGCCCGCGAGTTGCCAGGTGATGAAATCATCGAGGGGGAGATTGTCGTTGAAGGCACGGACGACCCAATCCCGGAAGGGGAAGATGCCGCGGCGGTTGTCGAGATGCAGGCCGTGGGTGTCGCCGTATCGAATGGCATCGAGCCAGTAGCGCGCCTGATGCTCCCCGTAGTGAGGGGAGTCGAGGAGGGTTTCCACGAATTTTTCGTAGGCGTCGGGGGACTTGTCGGCGAGGAACTTTTCGAGGACTTCAGGCTCCGGCGGCAGGCCGGTGAGGACGAGGGCGGCGCGTCTCGCGAGAGTGGAGAGATCGGCCCGGGGCGCGGGCGTCACCGGAGGAGTGTGGGCCTTGTGAGCGATGCCAATGTAGGAATCAATGGCGGCGGACTTGGGCGCGCTTTTCTCCTTGCGAGGAGGGACAAAAGCCCAATGCGATGCGTATTTCCCACCTTCCTTGATCCAGCGGGAAAGAATTTCTCTTTCCGGTTCAGTCAACGGTTTGCCCTCGTCTTCCGGGGGCATGGGGTCATCCTGGTCGTGAATCCGGAAGAGGAGCTCACTTTCTTCGAGGTCATCAGGATCGATGGCGAGAATTCCTTTTCGGTCCTTGATGGCGGCGGCGTAGCTATCAAGACGAAGGTCTTTGGCTTTCTTGGTGTCGGGGCCGTGACAGGAAAAGCACTTGTTGGAGAGGATGGGAAGGACCTCGCGGGCAAAATCCACCGGTTCTTCGGCATGAAGAATACCGATGGGGAAAGCCGAGATCGAAACGAGAATTCGGAAAAAAGTAGAGGTCATTAGCTGCGATGAATAGGTGTCATTACATTAAGAAATGTGGTGAGTCGATCAATCAGAGAGGCTTTGTGAGTTTCAAATTTTCCGATCAGCGCTGGAAACCTGCAGCGGAGTAATCAAGGGCCCTGTTCTTTGAAGTTTTATTTCGCATCATGTCTTCGTTTTACGAGCGTTTTTATCTCTTTGTGACTGATACGAGTGAGATTTCTTTGCCCCTGTCGTTGTCTTCGGCGATGGAAAAGACACGGGCTGCCGGTTTGTCAAAAAGATAGGAGAAGGCCCACGAAAGTAAGACCGCGAGTTTGTTTCGGAAGCCCACGAGGAAAGCCAGGTGGATAAAAAGCCACGCCAGCCAGGCCGGGAATCCCTTGAGTTTGAGTTTTTTCGCCTGAGCGACAGCGGCATTTTTTCCAATGATGGCCATGATACCTTTGTCGCGATAGCGGAAGGCCGGCCGGAGAGTCAGATAACGGTCGGCATAGCGTGTCTCTTGTAAGCGAAGATCTTCGCGCAGGACCTTGGCGACATGTTTCCCCATTTGCATGGCGGCGGGGGCAAGGCCGGGAACATCCATGCCGTCGGGATCAGTGAGCTTAACGAGATCCCCGGCAGCAAAGACATGAGGGTGGCCGGGGACGGCGAGCGATGGCTCAACTTCAATGCGCCCGCCGCGGTCGCGAGGGCAATCGAGACAGCCGGTGAGAGAAGAGGCTGCGACACCAGCGGCCCAGATGAGGGTTTCGGCCTCGATTTCCTGACCATTGTTCAGGTGGAGGTATCCTTCTTCCACGTCATCGACCCGAGGTCCAAGGATGACTTCGACGCCAAGTTTTTGAAGACGTTCAAGGGTGTATTGCGAGTGATCGTTAGCGAAGTGTTTCAAGAGCCGATCTCCGGATTGGATGAGAACGATGCGGAAGTCGTGGACATCGATACGGCGGTAGTCGGATTTGAGGGCTCGCTGCACCAGGTCGGAGAAAGCCCCTGCCAGCTCCACTCCGGTGGGACCACCACCAATAATGGCCACGGTCATGAGGCGTTTGCGTTCCTCCCGGTCGTCGCTGCGTTCGGCCCGTTCCAGGGCATTGAGGACCTGATGACGGATTCGCCGGGAATCTTCGAGGTTTTTTAGGCCGTGGGTGTGTTTCGCCCACTCGTCTTTTCCAAAGTAGGAGGTCCTCGCTCCGGTCGCGAGAACGAGGGAATCGTAGGAATAGGAGCCGTTTTCGGTGATGACCTTTCGATTCGAGTCATCGAGTGAGGTCACTTTATCAAGAATAACGGAAACATTTTTGGCCTCTCCCAGAATTGCACGAAGTGAGCGTGCAATTTCGACTGCCGAGAGAGAAGCGGTGGCAACCTGATAGAGCAGGGGCTGGAAGAGGTGGTGGTTTTGGCGGTCAATGAGAGTCACTTCAAAACGGTCGTCGTTTGCGAGGGATTTGGCACAGTTCAAGCCAGCGAATCCTCCGCCGATGATGACGACGCGATGGGGTGATTTCATGGGTGCAAGGTAGGTTGTCACAGGTATTTCGCGATGCCGAATTTACGGTGTCGCGGTCTTTAACTTGCGAGCATCTGTAACCCCTGCCATTATGACGCCATGAAATCGTTTGATAATCTGATCCGTTTCTGGATCCTGATGGCCGTTCTTGGTTCATCGGCGTTCGGAGCCGGGGACCCGCCGATGTTTGATCCCTTTTCGGTGACGATCGGGGAGCCGGAAGCCAGGATGGAGAATCCGGGTGATCTCTCTACGGTCATCGAGAAACCGATCAAGTCGAATGATTGGTTGAAGATTGACCGGAAGGCTGACATCCTCAAGTTTCTTAAAGGCGATTCCTAAGAACCCTTGAGTCAGAAGGAACAAAAGGTGCAGTGGGTCCTCCGCGAAGCACCCGGGGGGTGGGAGAATCTGGTTCCGGAAGGAATGCCAAAGATTCTTGGTCGCCTGCTTGCGCAGCGTGGAATCCCGGAAGAAAAAGTGGAGCGTTTCCTTCGGCCCAAGTTGGCCGAGCTCACAGATCCCTTCGAAATCCCTGAGATTAATCTTGCGGTTAAGCGGGTCTTCGAAGCGGTCGATGGTGACCAGCGGGTGTGTATCTACGGTGACTACGACGTTGACGGTGTCAGTTCGATCGCAGTTCTGCGGACGACTTTGGAAGCCTATGGCTTAAAGCCGCATTCTTTCATTCCCCGGAGGAGCAGCGAAGGATATGGCTTGAGCGGAGGGGGGTTGGAGAGGTGTCTGCAGGAATGTGGAAAGCCCGATCTGATGATCGCGGTGGACTGTGGAACTGTTTCAAATGAGGCCATTGCCGGCTTGAACCAACAAGGGGTTGATACGGTGGTGGTGGATCACCACGAGATTGGTCCGGATGGACGTCCTGATTGTGTGGCTCTGGTGAATCCCAAGGCCTCCGGCGACCCCCGTGAGTATCTCTGTGCGGCCGGAGTTGTTTTCAAGCTGGCACATGCTCTTCTGAAAACGCGGGCGATCGAGGGGTTTGATCTCAAATCGATTCTCGACCTCGTGGCGGTGGCGACGATTTCGGATATCGTTCCGCTGGTGGATGAGAACCGTCTCTTGGTGCGCCATGGTTTGCGGATTTTGGAAACGTCGAGTCGCCCGGGCTTACGGGCTCTTTTAAAGCTGACGGGGACGGAGGGGAAACTCAGTAGTGCCGATATTGGATTCCGAATTGGACCGAGATTGAATGCGGCGGGTCGAATGGACCAACCGGAGCAAGCGCTCGCAACGCTGATGACGGGATGCGATATTGAAGCTCATGATTTGGCGGATGAGCTGGAAAGGTTCAATCGCAGTCGTCAGCTGCTGG
Organism: uncultured Verrucomicrobiales bacterium; assembly: GCA_937916505.1. GTDB lineage: Bacteria > Verrucomicrobiota > Verrucomicrobiia > Verrucomicrobiales > Akkermansiaceae > SW10. Next base: position 15,241 of record CALFSW010000384.1, read on the forward strand.
AGCAGGGTATCTTTGCGGAAGCGATGGCGATGCTGGAGGAGGGGAAGGATGATCCGATCATTGTGGTCGGTTCCCGATCCTGGCATGCCGGGGTGGTTGGAATTGTCGCGTCACGGCTCATGCGGATGTATCACAAGCCGGTCTTTGTGATCTCGATTGATGAAAATGGGATTGGGAAGGGAAGTGGTCGAAGCATTGCCGGAATTTCACTGGTGGAGGCGATTGGGGTCTGTCGGGATCACTTGATCTCCGGAGGAGGTCATCACATGGCGGCGGGCCTGAGTATTCATGAGGACTCGATCGATGCCTTCCGGGAAGGGTTCATAAAATTCGTCAATGAAACCTGCGGTGAAAAGGATTTGTCTGCCAAGGTTCATGTCGACGCCGAAGTCGAATTAGGTCAACTTTCGCTCGATTTTCTGGCGAGTTACGAGCTTTTACAACCCTTTGGAAGTGCCAACCCCCAACCCATCTTCATGGCGAAAAATGTTTGGCTCACGGAACCTCCCAGAAGGCTGAAAAACAACCATCTGCGGTTATTTTTACGGCAGGGGTATGATGAGCGTGATGCCATCTTTTTTGGAGGCGGAGCCAATGACCTGCCGGATCCTCCCTGGGATCTTACTTTCACCGTGGATCGAAACGTTTTCCGGGGGCGGGTGAGTGTGCAAATTAGCATTCAACACGTGCGGGCAGCCGCTTCGAGAGACGATGAAAGGAAGTGATTCCGTGGGAGAGATTCCCGGGATTCGGGGGCGGGAATTGGAAGCTTTGGAGCTCGCCGGATTGAAGGCAATCGTCGAGCTGCTCGATTGGTTGCCAAAGCGATATGAAGATCGAAGAAGATTTGATGCCTTTCCGGCACAGGCGGGAGGAGGAGCGGTCTGTTTGCGGGGGCTGGTGATCGACACGCAGCGAAAGGGATTTGGGGGAAAGGGCTTCTATGAGGCCGTGATCGAGGATCATGCGGGCGGGGGATTCTCCCGCCTCACTTGTCGTTGGTTTAATATGCCCTTCATGCAGAAGATTCTCGCAACCGGGCACGAGGTCGTGCTTTACGGAAAACCGAAGGAGAGCAGCGGGAGGGTGGTGATTGATCATCCTGAGTTCGAAGTGGTTTCGGAGGAAAGCCGGGGAATTCATTTGGAGCGGATTGTTCCGATCTACAAAAACATCAGCGGGATTCCCCAACGGAGACTCAGGGAACTCATTTTTGGGGCGTTGGAAGGAGTGGACGGGGATTCGCTTCTGCCTGTCCACGATGTTGATCCGACTTACCCAAGGATTGAGGTCTTTCGTGAGGTTCATTTTCCGGGCGAAATGGCGCAGTCTGACGCGGCGAGACGATATTTTGCGAAAGAGGAATTCTTTCTCCAGCAGCTCCGCGTGGTGTGGAGGCGGGCGCGATATGCCGACCTGAGCGGTCGGGTTTTGGGAAAACGGACCCGTTTGCTCAAGGAGTTTTACGAATCACTGCCATTCGACCTCACCGGGGCGCAAAAACGAAGCGTGAAGGAGATTATCGCGGATATGCGGGAGCCGCGTCCCATGAACCGCCTTCTGCAAGGCGATGTTGGCAGCGGCAAAACCTTTGTTGCGATGTGCGCAATGCTCCTCGCCGTTGATTCCGGTTGTCAGGCGGCTTTGATGGCTCCCACCCAGATTCTTGCGGAGCAACATTATCTGACCTTTTCAAAATGGCTCGCACCGCTGGATCTCAAAGTGGGCTTGGCAACGGCTGATCGCCGGGAAGAGATCAATGAAGCCAATATCATCATCGGGACTCATGCCTTGCTCTACGACAAGGTCGGGTTTGATGACCTTGGTCTGGTGGTGATTGACGAACAACATAAATTCGGGGTGGCTCAGAGGGGGAAGCTGATCCAACGGGGAGTGATGCCGGACGTGTTGGTGATGACGGCGACGCCCATTCCGAGGACGCTCACTTTGACGATCTACGGAGACCTCGATGTCTCGGTTCTCGATGAGCTTCCGGCCGGACGGGGTAAGATCATTTCAGGGGTGCGCGTGAAGCCAAAGGTTTCCGATGTGACAAAGTTCCTGATTACCCAGCTTGAAGAGGGGCGGCAGGTCTATTTGGTTTATCCTCTGGTTGAAGAGAGCAGTTCGATCAAGGCCTCGTCCGTCATTGAGGAACATCCGAAATGGCAAAAACGGCTCAAGCATTTCGAGGTGGAATTGCTGCACGGCAAGTTGCCTGCCGAGGAAAAGGAGTCGGTGATGACACGGTTTCGGGAGGGCAAGTCCGAGGGTCTTGTTGCGACCACCGTGATTGAGGTGGGGGTCGATGTTCCCAATGCCAATGTCATGGTCATTTTCAATGCAGAACGATTTGGTCTCGCCCAGCTCCACCAGCTTCGCGGCCGGATTGGAAGAGGGGAGCACAAGAGTTACTGTATTTTGGTGACCGATGGAAAAACACCGGAGGCTCTTGAGAAACTCAATATTCTGGCTGACACCATCGATGGCTTTCAGATCGCGGAGGAAGACCTACGGCTTCGCGGCCCGGGTGAGGTTTTGGGCACGCGGCAGAGTGGCGTGGGCGGATTACGCTTCGTGGAGTTCCTGGCCGACACCAGACTGCTTCGCGAAGCGAGGGAGGTGGCGGAAGAGGTCTTGCGTGATGACCCCAGGCTGGAGTCGAATCCACACCTCAAGGCTTGGCTTTTGGATCAGGCGGACGTGGCGACGCAATAGGCTAATCCAGTTTTTTCCCCTGAAGTCCGGTGATGCGCCAATCATCGTTTTTCTCCAGATCAAAGATGAGTTCCCAGTTCTCTATCCCCTGGTTGTTCTTGCCGGCGGCAACGTGGATTTCCGTTGTGAGGTAAACCTGGGCTTTTGAGCCGATGATTTGGATCTCACGTTCGGAGACGGTGATCTCGCAGAGGGTGGTGAGACCCTGAAATTGATCAATTTTTTCGAGCGTTTCCGCGAGCGTCATGTCATCGGTCGGGATGGGCCAGGCGCCGTGGAACTCGATCTTGTCAGCGAGGACTTCCCTGAGGGCCTTGTGAACGTCTTCTTTGCTGCGGATCGAAATTTTACGATGTTCAACGTGCTCGAGGAACTGATCGACAGCATGCCCGACTTGTTGTTCGGGTTGTTGACGAAGCCAAAGGAAACCACCGATGGAAGCGAGCACGATGAGGACGACGAGGACGATGATTTTTTTCATCGATTGGGAGCGAGTTGAAAGGTGAAGCCTTTGAGGTATTCGGTCTCGGGCAGGGTGGCGATGATGGGGTGGTCGAGACGTTGAGAGTGGCTGTCGATGAGGCGGAGGGTCCGTTTTCCATCAACCGCGGCGCTCTGGACGCTTTCGAGGAAAAGTTCCCGGGTGGCGTGATGGGAGCAGCAGAAGGTGGCGAGGATTCCGCTGGGATTCAGCATGCGAAGGGCGCGGAGGTGGATTTCCTTGTAGCCCCGCATGGCATCTTTGACGGTTTTTTTGTTCCGTGTGAAGGAAGGAGGGTCGAGGATGATGAGATCATAGGTTTCCTCGTGTTTGCGGAGAAAATCAAAGGCGTTGGAGGTGATGGTTTTGACCTCCACCCCGGTGAGTCCGGCATTTTTGGTGGTCGCGGCGGTGGCCTCCTCGGAAATGTCGACGGCGGTGACAGATTCGGCGCCGGCGAGAGCGCAGGCGAGGCTGAATCCTCCCTGATTACAGAAGACATCGAGCACTTTTTTGCCGGACGCCAGTTTGGCGACGCGGTCGTAGCTCTCCATGATATCGAGGTAGAGGCCGGTTTTTTGACCGTTGGCGGGATCGATTTCGAAAATTGAACCATTGTGGCTGACGGTGAAGGGCTCGGGTTGTTCGCCATAGATCATCGATATTTCTTCTTCGAGACCTTCGGCTTTTCGCATGGAGGAGTCGTTACGGAGAGTGATTGACTTGGGTTCGAGGAGTTTGACGAGGCAAGCGGCGATGAGGTCCTTGCGCTGATCCATCGCCAAAGTGGTGGTTTGGAGGACCAGATGATCCTCGTATTGGTCGACAATGATGCCCGGAAGGCCGTCGGATTCGCTCCAGACAAGACGACGAAGGTTTTTTTCAATCGGGAGGGAATTGCGGTAGTCAATGGCTTGTCCGAGACGACGAGTGAAGAATTCCTCGTCCAGTTTTTGTTTTCGCCGCGAAATTCGGCGCGCCACGATTTGGGAGTTTGGATTGTAGATCGCCACGCCGAGCGGGCGGTCCTTGAAGTCCTTGAGGGTGACGAGATCACCGGGTTCGGGTTGCCCAAAGGTCTTTTGGATTTCCGACGCGTAGACCCACTCATGTCCGTGGAAGATACGGGAGCGCGGTTTGATGATAAGACCTGGCATGGGGGGAGAAAAGGGCACGGAAGGGGGGAGATCAAGACATGGCGTGCCTTTTCGCTTGATCATCTGGCTGAAGCCGCCTAACTCCGTCCCCGAACTTAATCCTATGGGTCAAAATCTTAAAACACGTCAGAAGCGTCGCCGCAGGAAGCTTTACATAAAGCGCAAGAGCGAACGCATCAAAGCCGGAGCTTCTTCGAAAGCTGCCAAGCCTGCCAAGGCCGAGAAGCCAGCCAAGAAGGCTGCGAAAAAGGCCACGAAAAAAGTCGCCAAGAAGGCCGCCAAAAAAGCGGCCAAAAAAGTGGCCAAAAAAGCGGCCAAGCCCAAGGCCGAGGAGCCCAAGGTTGAAGACGTGAAAGCTGAAGAGCCCAAAGCTGAAGAGCC
>CALFSW010000385.1 GCA_937916505.1 uncultured Verrucomicrobiales bacterium
AAAGTGACCTGGGACACTCTGGGGGCGGCGACTCTCACAATCACCAATGAAGAAGAGGTCAGCGTTCCTCTTCCGATGGGCGATGGCCGATCCGCGATGGAAGTCTTTGTGACTTGGCTGGAGCAGCAGGACGATTTCCAATCGGTGCAAGCGGTGGGACATCGGGTCGTTCACGGGATGGAACGAAGCGAACCTGAGTTGGTGACGCAGGACTTGTTAGAAGACCTTCAACGGATCAGCCCGTTTGCGCCAGAACATCTGCCGGCCGAGATTGATCTCATCGAAATTATCCATAAACGTCATCCCAAACTTGTTCAGGTCGCCTGTTTCGACACGGCCTTTCACCAGGACATGCCGCGCGTGGCAAAGCAACTCCCCATTCCGCGTCGCTTTGAGGCCAAAGGGGTCCGGCGCTATGGCTTTCACGGTTTGTCCTACGCTTATCTCATGGAAGAGCTGGTGAGACTTGGCGATCCAGCGGCCGAAAAGGGGAGGGTGATTCTCGCGCATCTTGGCAATGGTGCAAGCATGGCCGCCGTGCGGGATGGTAAGAGTGTGGAAACCAGTATGGGCTTTACGCCGACTTCGGGTTTGATGATGAGCAGCCGCACCGGTGATCTTGATCCTGGTATCGCGGCCTATTTGGCGACGACCGAGTCGATCACGACCGACGAATTCTATGACATCGCGAATCACGAATCGGGGCTCTTGGGTGTTTCCGAGACGAGTTCTGATATTCGTGACCTGCTCAAGATTGAAGCGAGCGATGAGCGTGCAGCCGAGGCTGTGGACTTGTTTTGTTATCAGGCCAAGAAGTGGATTGGTTCACTCGCGGCAGTGCTCGGAGGTGTGGACACCATCGTCTTTTCGGGAGGGATTGGGGAGAATTCGGACATTGTGAGAGATCGCATTTGCGAAGGGCTTGGATTCCTCGGAGTCGAACTCGATGAGAGTCTCAATTCAAAATCCAATTCGATGATTTCAACCGTGGATAGCCGCGTCACGGTGCGGGTGATTCCCGCCGATGAAGAACGAGTGATCGCACGCTCGGTGTGCGGGGTGCCCGGACTTTCCGCATCTGCATAAGGACAGGGTAGGGTAACACCCCATGGCGCGTTCCTAAATGAACTACCACAATGGAGTTATGGAAGACCATGTTTACAAACAAATCGAACTCACCGGAACCTCGACGACATCCATCGAGGATGCCGTTCAAAGAGCCATTAAACGGGCCCACAAAACCGTGAGGAACATGTCGTGGTTCCAGGTTGTCGAAACGCGTGGCAGCATCGACAGCGGCCAAATTCAACACTGGCAGGTGAGCATCAAAGTTGGCTTCGCCCTGGAAAACTCATGAGCCATCATTCTGAGGGAGGAATGAATGGTTGGATGGGCGGCGGGATGTGGCTTTGGAGCCTCATCGGCCTGTCCGTGGTGGTCCTGCTGATCGTCGTGATCAATAGACTGTCGAAGAAATAAGGGGATACCGGGAGCTGTCACAGAATGAACGTTGAACCATGAAAGAAAAAATTATGCTGATTAAATTATCCACAAACAAAACCGTAAGCGAATCGGCGACTGCCTTGCAGTCCGCCGTTGAAGCCAATCACTTTGGCGTCATGCAAATTCATAATCTCCAGGAAACGATGACCAAAAAGGGAGTGGAGTTCTCCCGTGAATGCCTGATTTTCGAGGTTTGCCAGCCGCAGCAAGCGAAGAAAGTTCTCGATGAAAACATGAGCGTCTCGACGGCGCTGCCCTGCCGCATTTCCATCTACGAAGAAGAGGGCAAGACCGTTCTGGCAACGCTGAAACCCACCACGCTGCTGGCGATGTTCGACACGCCCCAACTGGAAGAGGTGGCGCAGGAAGTGGAGGACACGATCGTCAAAATTATGACGGAGGCTGTGTCAATGTGATCGAGTTTTATCGTGTCGTGAGGGTGTCTATTTGCTAATCTCGTTAAAATTGCATAGCCCAATGAAAGACCCAATTTGCGGTATGACGGTGGATCCGGCGACGGCACTTCATGCTGAACGTGATGGAGAGACTTCCTACTTTTGCAGCGAGCATTGCCGCAAGGAGTTTCTGTCCCCGCTTGATTCCGTGAAGCATGAGGAGGAGCCGATGGGCACAACCCTCTACACCTGTCCGATGCATCCCGAGGTGGAGCAGGATCATCCCGGCGAGTGTCCAAAGTGCGGCATGGCCTTGGAGCCTTTGAATGCGATGGCTGGCGATGAGGGAGAAAACCCTGAACTTAATGACCTGACGCGGCGCTTCTGGGTCGGCGCAGCGCTGACCTTGCCGGTGTTTATTCTCGCGATGGCGCATATGATTCCGGCCTTGAGCCGGCAGTTGTGGGTGACCGGTGAGGTCTCGCGTTGGATCCAGTTTTCACTCACGACGCCCGTGGTCTGGTGGTCTGGTGGGCCGTTCTTTCAGCGAGGTTGGCGCTCAATCCTGTCGATGAATCTCAATATGTTCACGCTCATCGCCATCGGGGTGGGAGCCGCTTATGTGTTCAGCGCCGTGGCCATGCTGTTGCCCGACTTGTTCCCGCATTCGATGCGTCATGGCGGCAAGGTGGGGATCTACTTTGAAGCAGCGGGGATGGTCACGGTGCTGGTGTTGCTAGGGCAGGTGCTCGAACTCCGTGCCCGTAGCCGAACCGGAAGTGCGATCAAGGAATTGCTCAAACTCGCGCCTCCTACGGCGCGACAAGTCGCCGATGGTGGTGATCATGAAGTCCCGCTTGATCAGGTCGAGGTCGGCGACTGGTT
>CALFSW010000386.1 GCA_937916505.1 uncultured Verrucomicrobiales bacterium
CAAGCGGGAATCCCTTGCAGATCTTTGGCTCCAGCTCAAAAGTTGACGCGAATGATCAGCCACCCTTCGACTGGCGACAGAAGATCAACAAGAGCCCGCTTTGACGACCCCCCCCCTCTTCCTTCTATTCCGCTGCTTCCTTCTTCTTGAGAGCCTTGGTTTCCATATCGTCTTTCTCAATCACCAGGGAATGAATCGTTATCGGACCTTCAATTTTTTCAATATCGGAAAGGACCGGCGTTAGAACGCCATCCTCTGTTTCGGTAAAAAGAATGATGGCATCCTCCCCGTGGGTGGTCTTGAAGTCATCAAGAGTGAAGAGATCGGTGAGAAGGGTCTTCTTCATAATTGCCCCCCTCCCCACAATGGAGGCCAGATCCGAAAAGCGCGGTCCACCCAGGAAACAGAAGCGACCACGCATGTGATTGGCGACCGCCTTCTGATGGTGGGCATCGACATCCGGCGGAGTCAGCTGCCATACGTTGGCCTTTCCAAAGCGATGTTGAAACTCACGGGCGGCGAGAGAGTTCACCTCGTTGTTTGGAGTGGCCGCAATGAGGTGGCCGAGGCCCGCGAAGTCGATCTCCTCCTCGGCGTATTCCGAAAGAATATTGGCGCGGACCGCCGTCAGCCCTCCCATGCGGGCGGCGGAGATATTTTCAAACCGGGTGTCCAACAAAAGAACATGATGCCCTTCCGCGCTGAGCCCTTTGGCCACAACCCGGGTCCACGGGTCGCAACCGGCAAAAAGCACTCCACTCGGATTGGAATCTGAAAGGCCCAACTTCCGGGCCAAAGGAGCAGCGAGGAGGCCATAAAAAGTCACGGTGCCGAGAATCACGATGAAGACAAGAGGCACCAATTCGCCGGCCTGCTCCGCATAGATCGGCGGCAGCCCCTTGCTGTGAGTCAGCTCCAGTGCGAAGACTGAAGTGACCGCTGCCGCCACGATCCCCCGGGGAGCCAGGAGGGCCAAAAAAAGCCGCTCGCGGAAAGTCGTTCGATTTGAACCAAGGTTTGCCAGAAACACCGACACCGGTCGCACCACGATGATGAGCGCAGCCAGGAAATAGAGCCCTTTGAGCCACACCGCTCCCAGTTCATCGAGCCCGATTCGGCCCGAAAGCATCAAGAAAAGAAAAGAGATGATGAGCACCCGGAGATTCTCCTTAAACTCCAGAATGTGCCGAACCGAGACGCGGTCCTGATTGGCCAGGGCGATTCCAAGAACCGTGACCGTGAGGAGTCCGGATTCGTGTTGCAGGGCATTTGAAGCCGCAAAACCCACTCCCACGAGAGCCAGAAAAAACATGGTCTCGAGGAAATCGGGGATCAGGTGCTTGGCCATGAGGTATTCCGTCACCTTGGCGAGAAGCCAACCGAAGCCCAAACCAATCACCAGGGTCTTCCCAAGAGCCAGCACCAATTGATCCCAGCCTTCTCCCAAACCACCGCTCTGAATGGTCAGGAACACCAGGACAGCAAGAACGGCACCAATGGGGTCAACGACAATGCCCTCCCATTTCACAATCGAAGCCATCTTGCGACGCGGTTTGATCAACCGCAAAAGTGGCGCCACAACGGTGGGACCGGTCACCACCAGGATCGCACCCAGGAGAGCACAAATGGGCCATTCATATCCCAGGGTCAGGCGCGCTGACACCGCAATGAGTCCAAACGCGATCACCACCGCAGTGGTGCAAAGCTTCAAGACAGGGGTTCCGGCCTCCTTGAGCTCGGAGAACTTCAGCGTCAGACCGCCTTCAAAAAGGATGATCGCCACAAAAAATCCAACGAGGCTCAGAAGTGATGATTCATTGGCGAGGTAGTTGTCGATGCGCGTTCCGGTGAAGTGCGAAAGAGCAAATCCAAAAATGAGAAGAAGGAGAATGGAGGGCAGCTTCATCCGCCACGCCGCCCACTGTGCGGTGACGCCGAGGAGAAGAAGAAAGGCCAAATAAGCGAGGAGATTCACGCAAACAAGCTGAGGCCAAACTCCGCTGTCGCCAAGCCCTGATCCAATCCCTGAATCCCCGGAGGCAAAACCTCTCCCAATTTCGAATTCCCGGAGCCGGCATCTTCAAGAGCGGGAACTCCAAAAAGCTCCGGGCCTTCGTAAACTTCGGACTTTTTGCCGCAAACAATCAGAAGAAAATCTGAGTAAAAGGGCCGGGAACTACAGGATATTCATAGGCTTAAAATCGAAGCTACCAAGGCATTGGGAAATCGCCATTGAAGGCAAAAACCTTCTGACGAATTTCCGCGAGCTTCGCTTCATCCTCACGGGCCTGCAGGGCCTCGTGCATGAGATCGGCAACCGTCCCGACATCGGCTTCCTTCATGCCACGGGTCGTGACTGCCGGAGTTCCAATGCGAATTCCGCTGGGCTTCATCGGACCGGCCTCATCGAAGGGAATGCTGTTTTTGTTCACCGTGATCCCGACCTTGTCGAGGGTATCGGAGACGATGGAGCCATCGAGTCCCACCGGGCGAAGGTCCACCATGAAAACGTGATTGTCGGTGCCTCCGGAAACAATGCGGTAACCATTCTTTTCAAGAGCGGCGGACATCGCCCGGGCGTTCTTAATGACCTGTGCCTGGTATTCCTTAAAGCCGGGCTTGAGAGCCTCGCCAAAGCACACCGCCTTGGCCGCGATGACGTGCATGAGAGGACCACCTTGCACGCCGGGGAAGACGCGTCCGTCGATCTTCTTGGCATACTTTTGCTGACAGAGAATGAATCCACCGCGAGGTCCGCGCAGGGACTTGTGGGTTGTCGAAGTGACAAAGTCGGCATGCGGAACAGGGCTGGGATGCACCCCCGCTGCCACCAAACCGGCAATGTGAGCCATATCCACAAAGAGGTAGGCCCCGACTGCCCTGGCAATCTGGCCCATGCGCTCAAAGTCGATGGTTCGTGAGTAGGCACTCGCTCCACAGGTGATCAACTTGGGCTTCACCTCAAGAGCTTGGGCCTCGAGAGCGTCGTAGTCGATCTGCTCGTCCCCGGCGCTGACGCCGTAGTGGGTGACATCGTAAAGACGGCCTGAAAAGTTGGCAGGATGACCGTGGGTGAGGTGACCACCGTGGGAAAGGTCCATGGTGAGGATCTTGTCACCAGGCTGGAGCACCGCGAAGTAAACGGCGGTATTGGCCTGGCTGCCCGAGTGCGGCTGCACGTTGGCGTGGTCGGCACCGAAAATTTCCTTCAAGCGATTGATCGCCAGCTCTTCGACAATGTCGACATTTTCACATCCTCCGTACCAACGACGTCCGGGATAGCCTTCCGCGTATTTGTTGGTGAGCAGGGAACCCTGGGCTTCCATGACAGCGGGGCTGCAAAAGTTTTCGGAAGCAATGAGCTCAATGTGACTGCGCTGGCGTTTTTCCTCGCCCACGATGGCCTTAAAAACCTCGGAATCGGTCATGGCGAGGCGGGATCCGGAAGCCTTGCAAAGGCGTTGGTCGTGGCGACCTCCCTCATAATCAGTGGTAAGAAATGCCTCCACCATTTCCAAAGCGACATCCTGCGCCACCACTTTTTGGCCAAGGCAGAGAACGTTGGCGTCATTGTGAGAGCGGGTCAACCTGGTCTCATCAACCGTGCGGACATTGACTCCCCGAACATCACGGAAACGATTCGCGGCAAGACAAACCCCCACGCCCGAGGTGCACACAAGAATGCCCCGGTCAGCACGTTCTTCGTTCACCGCACGAGCGACCTCGTTGGCGTAGTCGGAATAGTCGACAGATTCGGTGCCGTGGGTGCCATAGTCGATCACCTCACGGCCCGCCCCTTTCAAGGCCTCCACAATGGCATTTTTCAACTCAACTCCGCCATGATCGGCCCCGACAACAATGCGGTAAGAATCTGCACTCATAGAACGCCCAATCCCTGACGCCTTGCCGCCAAAATGGCAAGCGCTCACTTTTAAAAGGCTCTTTTAAAGAGCCCTTCCCTTGTCTCCCGGATCCTCCCCGGCCTCACGTGCCTCGAGGATTTTCTTGATCATTCCGTCCTGCTTCATTCGCCGCTTTCGGAGGAATCGCTGACGCGCGTAGGAAAACCATCTCGCCATGGGGACAAGCTGCGGGAGCCCAAAGCCATCGACGCCCAGAATATGGCAAGAGCCGTCGGCCAGGCGTCTGATCATGACATTATCAGGGCGGCCCTGTAAAAAAACGCCATACCTCACGATTCCGTCCCAGAATCGTTCGATCGCCTCATCGCATTCGGGAGTCATTCCATATTTCAAGAGATAACTCTCCAGAGACAGCGAGATCTTCCCATCATGATCCATGATCAAGTCCGCCTCCAGGGCGTGACCCATATCAGTCTCCACAAAGCCATACGATTGCGCAAAAAACTCCCCCGCCTTTTCCCCGATCCGTTTCCGCTCGATCTCGGAAAAATGCATCTCGCCCAGGTTTTCCTGAAAGTACCTTTTAGGTCTGAACGTCCGGGAAAGCAGCGATGCCCTCTTGCGCCGTTTGGACACACGCCAGTCCTCGATCATGACCTTAAGACACCGATCGTTCTTATCCGGATGGCGATAGACACAACGATGACGCCCTTGACCAAAAGGAGACTTATCTTTGAGTTTGATCATTTTGAGCGACTCTCCAAATAATTTAAAATCCCCCCCATTGCCTCATTGAGCACCTTGGAAGTTTCTTCGTAAGCCTTCCTCCCCATCCCAATCGGATCCGGCACATCAACGCCGACCCTGCCATCGATTTCAGCAAAATCACATGCGAGGTGATATTTCTCCTCATGGTCGGGGTGCATCATTTCGAGCATCTCCAGATGACCCTCAGTCATGCAGAAAACCGCTTCAGCTTCCTCGAGCATCTTATCGTCCACCATCCGACTCCGGAATTTTTCCAGTTCAACCCCCTGATCCCTTAATACCGATACCGTGTCCCGGCTGGCCGAGCTCCCGGTCTGAGCCGCCACTCCGGCAGATGATACCTCAAAGTCGCTCCCCTCAGCCGCCTTCCGAAAAATTCCCTCCGCCATCGGGCTGCGACAGGTATTTCCAGTGCAGACAAATAAGATCTTACGTGCCATGGAAAGGACGCTAGCTTCTCACCGGTATCACTCAATAATCAATTCCACTGAAATGAAGATCCTCAACTACCTTCTTGCCGCCCTCTTTTTCGTCTTCGCCTGGTTCCAGCGAAATGACATTGATCCGGAAATCTACGCCAAGCCCTCCTTTGGCAATCCCACCCTCGATTCCGCTCTCTGGCTCCTCTTCTATGCCATCATTGGCATCGCCTTCATCATCATCAACTTTCGACGCCTCCCGGGCTGGTATTTCCTCCTCGCCATTCTCGCCTGCCTCGCCGAGATGGTCCTCTCCGGCCCCGGCCTCTGGGAAAACATCTCCGGCGACAAACCCTTCACCATGACCGGAGAATCGATGTCCGGCACCGACCCGCGCGTCGAACTCTCCCGCGAATTCTTTGGGGCACTCATCGCCCTCGTCGGAGTGCTTTTCCAGCTCTGGCAGAAAAAGCGGATCAAAAACTGATCCATGAAAAATCCGGGCGACCTCACTGTCCGGATTTTAAAAACTGGGCGGGCTTCGGCTTCGATCCTCCGGAACCCGGTTTCACGACCTCTTTTTTCAGCCACTCCAGGCCAGTGAGATTGTCGCCGAGCGCGATCTTGGTATCAAGTTTGTTCTGGTGATCCAGGATCCCGACCGGACCCACGTAGCCGCTCTCGACAAGCACTTTCAGCATTGCCAGGTCGTGCTCGCCCTGCGCCAGCGGCAGAATCTTTGGTTTCGCGGCATCGTTCATCCCGTTGAGGTTGACGCAGTGGAGGAACGGTTTCATCAGTGCGAGAGATTCCTTCCAATCGTCGATCCTTCCGTGGCCGTGGTGCCAGTTGTAGACAATGCCAACATGTTTGTGGCCGAGGGCGCGCAACCCTTTGCACACCGCGACGAGATTCTCCGGCTCACCACCCCAGCCGCCATGATTGTAGAGACCGAGTTTGCAGCCGAGTATTGAAGTTCGCTCTGCCAGCGGAGCCATCGACGACACGACCGCAGCCACTTTCTCCTCCTGCGTCCCATCCTTCGGGGTCGGGGCTGTTTGCCAAATCTGAGGGTGAAGTCCGTGCTTCTCGAAAAGCGCAAAGGCCGATTCATGTCCTCCCCAAAACGCAAAGTATTCGATACCGTGCTTTTTGTATTGGAGAATCTCCTCCTCAAACTCCACGACGTGCTCGTTACGCCAATCGTAGGCGCAGCGACCGATGCCGAGTTCCTTAAGCATCTTCGCCCGCCCGGCAGGAGTGCGCTTTTCGGCATCGAAGGGGACAATGCACCACGCGACGAGATTCTTCCGCTCAAGGTTCTCCTTCACCTCGTCGGCATAAGTTGCCCCGAGAAACAGAATTAAGATGATGCTGCCGATTTTCATGGGGTGATTTTGATCATGAGGGTGTGGGCGGTCTCTTCTGAATTGCCTGATTTGTCGGTCGTGCGTGCGACGAGTTTCAGTTTACCCGGTTTCAAGCCGCTCAATTTGACGCTCCATTCGGTGAAATTGTAATCAAGATCGGTAACCTTGACCCCGTTGACCATCACTTCGGCGATCTCGTAATCGTCGGTGCTGGTGCCGCGCACCTCAAGCGTGCCACCCTTACCCAACTTGACCGGCACGCCACGATGCGGCCACGTGATAATGGTCGCCGGCGGCTGGTCGTCGATAGGATCCAGCAGTTTGGGAAATTTCGCCTCGGGCGCATCGGTCACGCGGCTCTCTTCTCCGGTGTAGGGCTGCTGCTTTCGGTAACGCGCCTTGTCCCTGGTGTATTGGACGTCGCGGCTGCTGACAAATTTGGCGTGCTTCCCTTCACCAAAGAGATCGTGCACGACAACCGGAACTCCCGCGAGTTCCGGATCGTTCGTCCGCGCACCTCCGCCCATATCGACGAGCGGACGACGGCGCGCATCGTCATCGCCGTCACGACGGTTTTCGATCTTCAGATTACGCACGTGCGTCTCGGCCCCGCCATTGACGTTGTAGTCGCTCAGTTGGATGAACGGGATACCGCTGCGACTGAGGCCGGAGAAGGTGAGACCGTCGACCGTCACCGGGCCATGCTGTTCGCTACGGTCGTCGAGACCACGGTTAAATGGCTCGGAGTTCGTCTGCGAGATTCGCAGGTTCCTGTAGACGTGGTGGTCGAATCTCGGGCGGTAGATGCCGTAGACCGCACGTTCGATATCAGCGTCCTCGACCCACATCATCGGTAGCTGCATGCGCATCGCATAATGGGTCCGCCATGCCGTGTTGCCGCGCATCCGGTGGGGATGATTGCGATCGGGACCGACACCTTCCGTCCCGGCGAACGCAAAAGAGTAAAGCCCCTCGCTGTGTGATTCGTTGTCGTCAAAGCGATAGATCGGCAGGGTGCGAATATCGGTGATAACGATTTTTCCGTCCGGCTGGCGGATCTTCAAATTGGAGTCGAAATTGCTGCGCTTCTGACTGTCGTAGCGGAACCCGTAGCGGAAATTTTCGCAAGCGGTGTTGCGCGTGAAGGTATTGCGGCCGTTCGCCCACCAGAAGGCCCCGCCGTCATTTGGATCGAACGGCAGCGCCTGATCTGGAAGACGTTTTCCATCGAGCGCCTGCACCCCAAGGTTGCGATCGAGCACGTTGTAAACCTCGGTTCCGTCCTCG
Organism: uncultured Verrucomicrobiales bacterium; assembly: GCA_937916505.1. Lineage (GTDB taxonomy): Bacteria > Verrucomicrobiota > Verrucomicrobiia > Verrucomicrobiales > Akkermansiaceae > SW10. Next base: position 7,708 of record CALFSW010000386.1, read on the forward strand.
AGAAAGAAGCCGTGACCAACCGAACCATAGCCCACGCAATCACGGATTACCATGTATTGCGTGTTATGGATCGTCACCCAGCGGTTGTGCGAATCAACAATGGC
>CALFSW010000387.1 GCA_937916505.1 uncultured Verrucomicrobiales bacterium
TCATGGGCATAATAGAGGCTCGGGAGTTCGATGCCTTCTTGCTTCATATACATCCAGATGTCCATCTCGGTGAAGTTGGAGAGGGGAAAGACCCGGAAGTGCTCGCCAGGCTGCTTTCTTCCGTTGAAGAGATTCCAAAGCTCGGGACGTTGGTTTTTGGGGTCCCATTCGCCGAAGTCATTCCGATGAGAAAAGAAACGCTCTTTGGCACGGGATTTTTCCTCATCCCGTCGCCCGCCTCCAAGAACCGCGTCATATTGCTGTTCTTCGATGGTCTCGAGAAGGGTCACGGTTTGAAGTTTGTTGCGGGAGGCGTTGGCGCCCGTTTCCTCGACAGCCGACCCGCGGTCAATTGAGTCTTGAACGAGCCCCACGAAGAGGCGGGCTCCGATCTTTTCGGCATAGGCATCCCGGAATGCGATGGTTTCCGGAAAGTTGTGACCGGTGTCGACATGAACCAAGGGAAATGGAATTCGCGCCGGATAAAAGGCCTTTCGAGCGAGATGGGCCATGACAATGGAGTCCTTACCGGCAGAAAACAAGAGCCCGGGATTCTCAAACTGGGCCGCAGTTTCCCGAAGGATGAAAATGGCTTCAGCCTCAAGTTGATCGAGATGGCTCAGGTTGTAATCAGACATTTGATTATTAAGTTGGTCAGGTTTGTCAGGTTTTGACCTGCAAGGGGGCTTTAAGGCCGAATTTTCACTCTGGCAAGAGAGTTTTTATCATTTCGACCGCAGAGGATGGGTCAACGCTCTCGGTATCAATCAGCAAGTCGGGGGAAGACGGCTCTTCAAAGCCGCTGTCCTTGCCCGTGAATTGCTTGATCTCGCCGGCGGCCACTTTGGCGTAGAGGCCTTTGGGGTCGCGTTTTGCGCAGGTCTCGTAGGAGGCCTTGATAAAAATTTCCCTGAAAGAACTCCCAACAATCTTGCGGGCTTGATCACGAAGGGCCTGTTTGGGAGTGATCACCGAGACGAGGACGATGATTCCCTGACTCGCGAACATCCTGGCAACTTCGGAGACGCGGCGGACGTTCTCCTTTCGGTCCTGGTCACTGAATCCGAGATCTGAGTTCAGCCCGTGACGAAAGTTGTCTCCGTCCAGAATGACCACGAATCGTCCTTGGTCATGCAACTTACGCTCAAGAGCAGCCGCAATGGTGGACTTCCCCGATCCGCTGAGCCCATACATCCAAAGGACGACCCCACTTTGTCCGAGAAGAGCCTCTTTCTCCTCAGGTGAAACAAAGCGGTGGAACTGGGTATGAATATTTTCAGCCATTGCTAGTCAGACACATGATCCTTGACCGTGTAAAAAAGAAACAAGCTATTGTGGACGACGTATCTCTTCCAAAGCCGGCGAGGCTCGGCACAGAGTCGAAAGAGCCATTCCATCCCGGTCTTTTGAATAAAGGCCGGAGCTTGCTTCACCTCTCCTGCATGAAAGGCAAAAGCAGCTCCGATTCCAAAGTAGACTGCAGGAGGAAGTAAATCGAGATGACGGGCCAGCCAGGCTTCCTGTTTTGGGCACCCAAGCCCGATCCAAACATATTTGGCTCCGGATTCCCGGATCAGCCTGATGATCTTTTCGTTTTCCTCGGCAGGCCACTCACCAAAAGGAGGAGAATAGCTTCCCGCAATTTCGTTGCGTGAAAAGCGCCCGGTAAGTTGATCAAGCGTGCTTTGTTTTCCCCCAAGGAGAAAATGGGAATGCCTGTTCCTCCCTTCGGTCTCCTTGAGAACCTCCAACATCAAAGTTGGGCCGTAAACCCGGTCCCTGAGTTTCTGGTCTGATGGAAGTTGTGCGTTTAGGGACCAGGTCAGAGGCATCCCGTCCGGACAGATCAGATCAAAACGATCCATCACTTTTCCGAAGTCCTCATCGTGACGCGCATGGGAAAGCAAATGGGTATTTGCCGCGCTCACGGCGTAGGCGCGATCACCGGCCAGAGCCCGATCCCGGCACCACCGCGCCGCTCCCGCATAGTCAGTGACAGCGACAGGAATTCCAATAATCAGGCGGGTTTCCATCGAGTTCTACAAGGGAGCCTAACCTTCGGTTGCCACGGAAACCTTGTGGCCGTGTTTCTTAAGCAAAGCGTGCTGTTTGGCCTTCTCGAGGTCATTCGCAACCATTTCGGCACACATTTCCTCGACGGTAATTTCAGGGACCCAGCCCAGTTTTTCTTTGGCTTTGGTCGGATCACCCAGGAGTGTTTCCACTTCCGCCGGGCGGAAGTAGCGAGGGTCTACTTTTACAATGACATCACCAACCTTGACTGCGGGCGACTTCTCTTGATCAACCGATTTTACGGTCGCGATTTCGTCGACACCCTGGCCGGAAAATTCGAGCTCAATCCCGGCTTCCCTGGCAGAAAGCGAGACAAATTCCCGTACGGAAATCTGCTTCCCGGTCGCGATGACAAAATCGTCGGCCTCCTCTTGTTGGAGCATCATCCACTGCATGCGAACGTAGTCCTTGGCGTGTCCCCAGTCGCGCAGCGCATCCATGTTTCCAAGGAAAAGACACTTTTCGAGGCCCTGCGACATATTGGCGATGGCCCGGGTGATCTTGCGGGTCACGAAAGTCTCACCGCGCCGGGGAGATTCATGATTAAAGAGGATGCCGTTGCAGGCATACATCCCATAAGACTCGCGATAGTTGATGGTAATCCAGTAGGCATACATTTTGGCTGCGGCGTAGGGGCTGCGTGGATAGAACGGGGTCGTCTCTTTTTGCGGAACTTCCTGCACCAATCCATAAAGCTCCGACGTCGAGGCCTGATAGTAGCGGGTTTTTTTCTCCAAACCCAGGAAGCGGATGGCCTCCAGCAGTCTCAGGGCCCCAATGGCATCGACATCGGCCGTGTATTCCGGCGATTCAAACGACACCGCCACGTGGGATTGCGCGCCAAGGTTGTAGACCTCATCGGGCTGTACTTCGCTGATAATGCGGGTGAGATTGGAAGTATCGGTCAGATCTCCGTAGTGCAGTTTGAAGCGAGCCGCTTCCACATGAGGGTCTTCGTAAATGTGATCGACTCTTTCGGTGTTGAAAGAGGAAGCTCGGCGTTTGATTCCGTGGACTTCATAGCCTTTTTCCAGGAGAAGCTCGGCCAAATAGGAGCCATCTTGTCCGGTGATGCCGGTGATGAGTGCTTTTTTCATAGAGGAGGATTTTTAGAGTCGTGCCGTGCCCTTATCGAGCGTCGCGAGGAAGTCCTGGTAGGCTCCCGCCATGCCTGCGGCGAAAGGAATTTGGGCTGACCACCCGGTCTTTTTCAGGAGATCTACATTCAATAGTTTGCGCGGAGTTCCGTCGGGCTTGGAAGGATCGGTCTTGATTTCCCCCTCAAATCCAACCGTTTTCGCCACGAGTTTCGCAAGTTCCAAAATTGTGACATCTTCTCCCACTCCCAGGTTCACCCAGTCAGGGGGATCATCCTGATCAAGCAGGTGGAAACACGCCCCGGCCAGATCACGAACGTGAAGGAACTCGCGTCGAGGCGTCCCGCTTCCCCAAATCGTCACTTCGGCATCCCCCCGTTCTTTCGCCTCGTGAAACCGGCGGATCAAAGCAGGGATGACATGGGAATTCTCCGGATGGTAGTTGTCTCCGGGACCGTAAAGATTGGTCGGCATCGCCGAGTGATACATCAACCCATACTGCGCCCGGTAATGTTGACACATTTTCAAACCCGCGATTTTAGCGATCGCATAGGCCTCATTGGTGACTTCAAGCGGACTGGTCAGCAAACAATCCTCCGGCATGGGCTGGGGTGCCATCTTGGGATAAATACAGGAACTCCCGAGAAAGAGAACACGTCCAACCCCTGCCTGGCGCGCACCTTCAATCAGGTTGGTGGCAATGGTGAGGTTTTCGTAAATGAACTCCGCCGGATAGGTGGAATTGGCATGAATGCCACCCACCTTGGCCGCGGCGATGATCACTTGGTCGGGTTTGCGATCCTGCAACCATTGCTGACAGGCCGCTTGATCAAGGAGATCCAATTCCTCCCGCGTTGCGGTCAGAATTTCGGATCCACCCCGCTTCTCAGCTTCCCGCACCAGTGCGGAGCCCACCATGCCGCGATGACCTGCAATAAAGATTTTCATGATTGAAAGAATGCTTTGACGACCTGAACCACCCGCTCGCGTCGTTCTTCGCCCAGTTCTCCATAGACCGGGATACTCAAGACCTCTTCCGCCAGTCTTTCCGCCACCGGGAGTTCGGTGGGCGATAGATGAGCGAAGCACTCCTGCTTGTGGAGAGGGACCGGATAATAAATTTCGCATCCAACCTGATGCTCCAACAAGTAGTCTCTGAGGGCATCCCTCTCTCCGTGAACCTTTAAGGTGAATTGGTTCCAAATGACTCCTTCTTCGGCACTTCCCGCGAGTGGCAGGGTCACTCTCTCCTGATCCAAATCCTCAAATTCGCCGAGATAGAAGGCCGCATTTTTAGCACGCCCTTTCCCATACGAATCCAAATGAGGAAGTTTCTTCCTCAAAAGCGCCGCTTGCAGGGCATCAATCCTGAAATTTCCGCCAACCTTCGAATGGTAGTATTTTGGAAACATCCCGTGGTTCCTCAAGCGCCGGACCAACTCCACCTTCTCATCATCTTCGCAGCTCACCAAGCCACCATCACCAAAGCCACCAAGGTTCTTGGAGGGAAAAAAACTATAGGTCCCAAAATCACCCATCGTCCCGCACTTCCTTTGGTCCTTTGACGCTCCCAGCGACTGCGCGGTGTCCTCAATCACCACAAGCGAGTGCTTTCTCGCGAAAGCGTTGACCTGGTCCATCGCGGCCGAGCGCCCGAAAAGGTGAACCGGCATGATCGCCTTCGTTCTCTCCGTGACCAATTCGTCCACACCCTCAAGATCCAAATTGAAGCTATCCTTCTCCGAATCGATAAACACCGGAAGAGCTCCGACCCGGACAATGCTCCCGGCCGAGGCAAAAAACGTGAATGCCGGGCAAATCACCTCATCTCCCGGTCCGACCCCTGCGGCAAGAAGGGCCACAATGAGAGCATCCGTTCCCGAAGACACCCCGATGGTATGATTTGTTCCCAGATATTCCGCAGCCTCCTTCTCAAAGGCCTCAACTTCAGGACCCAGGATGAAATAACCGGAATCCAGGACCTTCTCAAAGGCCTCCATGAGTTCGCTCTTCAATCCCGCATTTTGCGCGGGAACATCTAGCAGGGGAACATTCAAAACTAAATCGAGGATACGCTGCCGCCCTTGGTCAATCGTTCCATTTTCAGGAAGAAACCACGGGGGAAACAATCTGGGTTTGTCGAGCGCATGAAGAACATCAAGTCGCCTGGAGGGATTGACTCACAAATCACCCGTTCGTTCAATTTAAAATGAACTAATTAAGATCCACTAATCAAACACCCTTCCATCCTTCCGGGACATCCGGATTGGCCAAAATAAGATCGAAAAGACTCACCTCAACCGGCTGCCTCTCACCCAGAAATTCCAAAAGCAAGCTCACCCGCTCCGTGCCCGGCCTCACTTCCACCACCTCTCCTTCCATTCCCTTAAAAGGTCCGTCAGCAATTTCCACTTCATCACCGAGATTGACCTTCCAATTCACGACAATCACCTCCTCATCCGACTCCACCTTCGCCACCTCCTCCTGCAGGCTCTTCACAAAATCCTCCGGCACCTCCGGCACGTTGGCCCCAAAGCTAATCATCCGGCTCACCCCTGCGGTATAAGTCACAATCCTTCCCATTTCCTCGTGGGAAAACTTCGCCAGCAAATATCCCGGAAACAAGGGCTCCACCCACCAGATCCGACCCCGGCGCGTTGTCTTTTGATACTTCAACCGGGGCAGAAACACCTCCACCCCGTCCAGGAGACGCAGGTTCACCGCAGCCAAACGCTCACGCTTCAACTGCGTGCGCAGCACATACCAGGCGGGATCATCACTCATCGTCTTATCGTCCCAGGAATTTTTGTAACAAAGGCAAGACCACTCTCGCCCGCTTCGACCACCTCCCCAACCTCTCAAGCCGTCCGGCATAAAAGTCCGACCGCGTATCCCCCGGCATCTCCTCGACCATCTTCTTCAAATCCGCCAGCTTCCCCTCTCCGCTCGCCAAATGCGGCCTCACCTGCTCCTTGATAAAGCCTCCCACAAGCTGCTTCAGCTCAACGTCAGGCTCGTAATACATCTTCCGTCCCTCCACCGCATCCGACGCCCGTACCGCCCCCAATTCCCGGAGCATCTTCAGCCCCTGGCTCGCCGACCCTTTGCTAATCCCAAGCCGATCCACCAGGTCATCAAGTGACAAGGCTCCCTGTGACACAAATAGTAAACCGTAGATCTCACCAATCGACTTCGGCAGTCCCAAAATTTTCACCCCGTCGCAAAAAAAATCGATCACCAGCGACTCAAAGTCACTGAGACCAATTTCCACATCTACGTCACCGGACATGCCCCAAGGAGACACAACATCAGGAAAAGTTCAATTTAAAATGAACAATCTCATCGACCACCGGCATCCTAAGGCACCTGTGGTTTCAACTCCTTCCCCGACTCATCCACCGGATACATCGCCCCGTGCTTCTCCAGCTGCCCGGCCATCTTTCCCATCATTTCCTTTAAAAGATCCGACTTCACCACCGCCAGATTCCGCTGCTCAAACGGGTCATTCGCCAGATTGAACAGCTGATAGTTCCCTCCCCCGAACTGGAGCCGGTTCCCGCTCGACTTCGTCTCCGGCAGCGCATGATAAATCACCTTCCAATCCCCATCCCGCCAGGTCGTGAAGTAATTGCTCCGATGCGGACCATGCGGATAGTGCATCAGAAATTGTTCCTTCCGCCCGCCATCCTTCTTCCCCTTCAATAGCGTCTGCAAAGGAATCCCGTCCACGACATGCCCCGCCGGCTTCTCCGCTCCCACCACCTTCAGCAAGGTTGGAAAAATATCCTGCACCGCCGCCACCTGTGGCTGAATCACCCCCGCCGGAATTGCCAGGAGCTTCTGGGCCTCCACCTCGTCGCTCTGCTTGGCCCAAGCCGCGATAAAAGGAACCCGCATCCCCCCTTCGTAATGCGCCCCTTTCTTCCCGCGCAACGGCGCCGCACACGCCACCTCATGTTGATGTCCCAAGGGAGCATCAGAGCCATTATCCCCCAGAAAAATCACCAAAGTATTTTCCGCCACCCCCAACTCCTCAAAACAATCCAACATATCCCCCAGCGACTTGTCCATCCCCTCAATCAAAGTGGCAAACGCCTGGGCATTCTTCGACTTCCCCGATTCCTCGTAATTCTTCGCGAACCTTGGGTCCGAGTGAAATGGCGCATGCACCGCATAATGTGCGAAATGCAGAAAGAACGGCTTCCCGTCCTTCACCGACTGCGCCACCCGCTTCTTCGCCTCCAGGGTCAGCGCCTCGGTCAAAAACGTCTCCGTCCCGTGATACTTCTCCAAATGAGGAACCGCGTGACTCTTACGCTTCGTCTTATGCCCATAGCTCTTCTCCCCGTAGTAACTTCCCGGCGCCCCAAAAGCCGCTCCGCCGACATTCTCCTCAAACCCCACATTCAACGGATCCGACCCCTCACTTCCATTTGGACCAAGATGCGCCTTCCCCACATGAATCGTGCGATACCCTTCTTGCGCCATAAGCCCCGCCAAAGTGACCTCGCCCTTCCCCAGTCCTTTCCAATCCCACTTTGGCGGACCAAACTTCCCTTTATTATTCGAAGACGGATTGATCCAATTCGTCGCTCCGTGCCGCGCCGCATTTTGCCCCGTCAAAAGGGAAATCCGTGACGGTGAACACACGCTCATCGCATAAAACTGATTAAACCTCACCCCCTGCTTCGCCAAACGCGCCATCGAGGGCGTCCGGTAAAAATCGTTCAAAGGATAGCGCTTCGCCTTCCCCTCCTTGTCCGTCAAAAATGCAACCGAGGTATCCATCACGCCCATATCATCGACGAGGAACACCAT
>CALFSW010000388.1 GCA_937916505.1 uncultured Verrucomicrobiales bacterium
ATTGGATCGAACTCAACGATAGCATCGAAAGTCAAGGTGCCACGACGCAGCACATCGAATCATTCAATGTTACCGGCAACCCCAGACAGTATTTTAGAATCCTGGAATTTTAGGAGAATAGCGTCATTGCTAACAGAGCCAAGAAGGTGGGGGTCTTCATATTTTTAAGCGTTTGAGCACTGGCACCCGCTACTGAGGGTGCCACGTCTCAACAGGGTTGAGGGTTCGAATTAAGACGGCCATCTCGAATCTCCAGCGGTAGCGATAGCGGGTTGCCCGGCAGCTTGTTCGGCTGGCCAACTGTCTCTCTTTGTCATTGCAGTTGAGGCCATTGACTTCTGATCTTGTTCAGTCTCTTGGGATCCTCGATGTAGCTCTCGGTGTAGCCACATGCGCCACACACGTAGTGGATCAATTCCGCTTTGGTCATATACGATACCCGGATGAATTCATTCGCATTGCATCCACTGGGACCGTGCTCGGCACCTCGAAAGACTTCCTTCGAACCGCACTTGGAACATTCGCCATTCTTCATTTCACTGGAATCTGTTTTTTAAGGCCGTCCATCAACGAGCTTCATGCCCGTCGGCTTCTTTGGCTATCACCCTGATATTATTTCATGGGATCCGCGCTTCCGCGATTATAAACCGGGGGCCTTTTTATCTGCCGAACATTTTTGAGATGCGGGGGGGCGGTTTTCACCGTGTTCCCCGAGGGTTTCAAAAAACCTCAATTCCTTTTTTATCAATGATTAATATCCCGAAAATTGGACAAATTTTGAATTTTTAAAAGGTGCTTATTGGTCCAAAAAGCGTCAATCGAGCGATACTCTTAAACCCCTGTCAGGGAGAGCGCCTCGATGAGATAGCAAAGTTCTTCGGAGACTTCTTCGGGAGTGTTGACGGTTTGCGCGATTTCGGCGCGGATGGCCTCGGCGAAGTCTTTGCGTAACCGGTGAATGGAGACTTTGATGGCACCGGGAGAGATTTTGAGAGCAGTGGCAGCGTCGGCTTGGGAGAGAGAGGAGGCATCGCCCATGAGCCAGGGCTTGAGAGTTTCGAAGTGGGAAGATTTTCCGTTTTTCGTAAGAGTGGCTTCCACGGTCTGGAGACCACGATCCATAAGGGCGAGGGCCCATTCGCGATCGAAGTAGGAGTCGGGGATGAAGCTGGTGGGGTCGGGTAGCTGGAGGCCCGGAGAGACTTCGCTTTCGGGTTCGTCGAGTGATTGGTGTTGGGCATCTCCGCCGCGTTTTAGGCGGGATTGGTTGCGGCGGTTCTCGACGAGGAAATGTTTGAGGGCGCCGAGGAGGTAGGAGCGGAAGCGACCTTTTTGAGGGTCGGCATTTTGGATGGAGTTTTTAGCAAGGAGGCGGGCAAAGAAACTTTGAGCAAGCTCCTCGGCTTCATCTTTGGATTTGCCTTCCCGTTGGAGAAAACGGAGGACGGGCGTGTAGTAGGCCTGGCAGAGATCGGAGAGCGCGGCTTTGGCCTCGGGGGCTTCCCCCCGGGCTTTCAGCACAATGGTCCAACGAGTGGTGTGGAAGTTGTTGGAAGTGGGATTCACTGGGTCGGTGGCGGGATGGAATTGTCGTCGAATTCTCTCTTGGAGATTTTGATTAGGGCGGTTCGCTTCAGTGATTCGGCGGAAATTTTGGAAGCAATTTGAGTGGCCTCGGAAGTGTATCCCTGGCGTCCGAGAATGAGCGCGCATTTGTAGCGAGTGGTGTTGGCCAGAGTCTCATGGTTTTTTTGGCCAGGGCCGTCGATCTCCTGGCAAGCCACGAAAGCAATGGAGAGTCGACCTTCAAGAGCTGCTTCTTCGGCCACAGAGGCGAAGGTCAGGGCTCTTTGTGAGCCCGGTGGGAGTTCGCGGGCCGCTCTGAGTTTGCCTTCGAGTTCCCGTGATTGGGAATAGTAGGCAGTGACGGAAGTCTCTGAAATAGAGGGCTCAGGGTCTTTGTGCCATTCCGTGACGAGTCCGTCGACTACACCAAAACTCAAGAGGACTGGAATCCCGATGACCGCAATGAACCGTATGGAGAGAGCGCCAAGAGATTGTTCGTTGCGTGCCCAGCGACGAAGCGTGGGAATCAGGGCCCAGCAGATGACGCTGAAACTGATGAGGAGAATCAGGAAAACGAATTTGGTCTCCATGGGGCCGGGGATGAACATGCTAATGATGACCAGAAGAACGATGAAAGGCCAGGTGAGGGTGGCGAAGGTGGCGCGGGAGAGTCCGCGTTTTTGACCATTGGATTGGCGAATATCGCTCAGGGCACTGATTCCCAGGAAAAAGCCAAGAATCACGGTGGTGACGGCAAGGAGAGCTCCGCTGATACCGATAAGGCGAACCCAGAATACGGCTATGTTTTCCGACCGGTTGGATATTTCCTGCGGGCCGGAAGAAGAATTGACAGAAAATAAGGTGAAAAAGCAAAAGTAGATGAGTGGAATGCTAATGCCAGTGAGGATGGCTGACGCTGTAGCGAAACGAGCGGTTTTCCCTTTCCCTGAATTGGTTGGGGGAGGGGGGGATTGGGAGAGGGACGCAACTTTGGTGCTGACGTCTTCGGCCGATTGGAAGCGGGCGTCGCGTTCTTTCTCGAGGGTGCGAAAAACGATCTCATCAATGCGGGCGTCGATCTCGTTTTTTGCGGAAGGAGGAGCAAAACGCCCGATGGGGAGCTCGCCGGTGAGGAGTTCGTAAAAGACGACCCCGAGTGAGTAAATGTCAGCCCGTTGGTCGACATCCTCCGGAGATTCGATCTGTTCGGGAGCCATGTATTGGGGCGAGCCGAGGAGCGCATCCTGCCGGGTCAGGGTGAAGTTGTGGGGCTCGTCCGGACCAAGGAGCTTGGCGATTCCAAAGTCGGCGATTTTGAGGCGCCCCTGGGAATCGAGAAGGATGTTTTCCGGCTTGATGTCACGGTGGAGGATTCCGTCTTCATGGGCGGACTTCAGGGCGGCGCACATTTCCTGCACGAGAGTGAGGGCTTCGGCTGAGGAGAAGCGGCCGGCTTGCATTGCCTGGCGAAGGTTGACCCCATCGATAAGCTCCATGAGGAGAAAATGGTAGGGTCCGGCGGAGCCGAAGTCGAAGACGGTGACGATGTTGGGATGATTGAGGCGGGCGAGGACACGGGCTTCGCGGTTGAAGCGTTCTTCGAAGGCGGGGTCATCGTCGTGAACGTGAAGAATCTTGAGTGCGACGAAGCGGTCGAGCTTGGGTTGGCGGGCTTTGTAGACCGCGCCCATTCCTCCGACGCCAATCACTTCGAGGATTTCGAGGTCGGGAAAGTGGGAGGCGAGCTCGTCGAGCGAAGGAGGAGGCGATTTGGGATTGGGGTTCGTTTGGTTGGCCGTGGTGGCGGCCTTGGCGAGAACGCAGGACGGACAGAGACCGGAAGGGGCGTTTTCGGGAATCGGCTTGCCGCATTGGGGGCAGTTGGATGGTTGCAGATTGGTCATATTACTGGGTTCCTGAGCCGTCTGGAGACCGAGGTTACCGGAAAAATAGATTTTCTTCGAATCCTCTTCTGTTCCTGCACCCTTGACGGGATCGGGCCGCCAAGCGAATAGTCAAACCCAAATATCCCAACAAGATACTTTGACCGCAGTCTCAATCCACCACTCAGGATGAATCAACCCTGCCCCGCTCTATTCCGAGGTGTCCAACCCACCTCCACGGCGGATGACCAGCAAGGCGCTGTCGATGAGATCCACCGCCGAGCCAAAACTGTCATCCACAAAGTAGAGCGACCAGGCCTCTTTCCCATCCTCATCCTCACGCTTGGGGTAACCGACGAGGTCCGGAAGCTGAAACACGGTGGGGTTCACGTTATCAATCTCGACGGCGTAGACCAACGATGGCTGGTCGGGATATACTCCGTGGGAATCCGCTTCGGCATTGATTTCAATGAGCAGCTTGTAAGGAGTCGAGGTTTCGGGACCCGCGGGCAAAATGTAATCCGCCGGGTCGAAGGAACCATTCGGGGTCGGACTGGAAACGGCATCGGGTTCCCCTTGCTCCTCCGCTTCCTTGCGGGCTTTCTCCCAGCCCCGCCTCTTAAAATTCCAATACGGAAGTGCTTCGCCTTCATCAACCTCACCCAGGAGAGTCTTGATGTGATAGCCTCCCTGATTCTCGAGCCAGATGGCAATCTTCGGAGGATTTGCCACGTCATACGCCGGCCCTGCTTGGACCGTCAGTTCGATCTCATAATCCGGTGAAGGATGATACTGGTAGCGCATGCCATCGGCCGTGACTTCAAATCGATCCAAGGCCGGTCCCAAATTTTGACTGAGTCCCAGGATCGCTTTCACCGGAGCAGGCTGGAAAAAGAAAAGCGCGGAGAGACCCGCCGAAACCATCAAGACAACCCAGACCACCGGGCTCTTGAAATACCCTTTCAAGTTTCGCCCGTTGTTCACGACATGAGCCGCCACAAAGGCGATGAAGCAAAAACCCATCAAGGCGTGAAGGCCAACAAGGCTGATCGAAAACGGTCGGAAAAACGAAAGCACCCCGGTCACTGCCATCACCAAAAAGGTAAATGCCGCGAGCAGGGACACCACCCGACGGCGCGCCCCACTGGAAGAAGGTCGTGCCATGATCTTATTTTTTGCCCGGGAGAATTGCCCCGTGCTTCGCAAGCACCCGAGAAATTTCATCAAGCGGAACCGCCAACGGAGTCGCCCCGTTTTGCGCAGCCAACGAGGCCGCAACTCCAGCTGCTTGCCCCATGCCCATGCACGAGGCTTGCACCCGCAGGCCCGAGTTCGCGAGCCGGTCGCTTGAGAGACAACGGCCCGCCACCATGACATTTCGGCTCCCTTTTGGAATGAGTGCTCCCAGCGGAATGGTCGGAACGGTTCCCGGCTTCAACGGCTTGGGTTTGACCCCGCTTTTGGTATGGAGATCAACCGGATAAAAAGCATTGGAAACGGCATCCTTAAAAAGACGACCGCTCGTGTAGTCATTCACCGTGATCATCGTTTCACCGACGATGCGGTAACTTTCACGGAACCCCGTCTCCGGCTGCAAATGCATCAGGCGCTTCTTCTCCTTGCGAAGTTTGGCAAGAATCGACTTCCGCCCCGTCATATTTGCCTTGGTCACGGTTCGGGAATTGGTCGAGTCGGCTCCGTGGACATAAAGTTGGTGAAGCTGATGACGGCCGGGATCGTTGGCCTCTCCCAGATGAAACAACATCGAACCCGGCTGGGTCTCTTTCTCGCGAAGCCGCGGATGACCCATCATCCCGACCACCTCGGCCCCGCCGGTGCAGTCGATGACTTGCTTGCAAAGCACCCGGCGGCGCGTCCCGAATCCGAGGCAATCCACCTGCCATCCGGTCGGAGTTGCCCTGATGGTTTCAGGGAATTCATGAAAGGCAATTGCCACGCCGGCCTGTTCGCACTTTTCCTCGGCCAGAATCGCGTAGAGAAACAAGTTCACCTGAATCTGGTTCTGCCAATGCCGCCTGGGCACCTTGGCAAAGTTTGGAAAAACACCACCATCCAGCTCAACGCACTCTTTTACCAACTCCCAGCCGATCCCCGCGATGATCTGTTTCCCCCAGGCATCAAACAGTCCCGGAAAAGCGACACCACCCGTGGTCGTGGTGCCACCCAACTGCGCTCCCCTCTCGACAAGGAGAGTGCTTGCTCCCGCCCGACCTGCCTGGATCGCGGCAATCGTTCCCGCCGTGCCACCGCCAACCACCAGGACATCGACCTCCTGGGTCACCCCTGCCTCCACCTCTCCGGGGACCGGCTTGGCGACGACTTCGGAAGTCGAAACAATCGCCATGCCCAAGCCCGTTGTTCCAAGAAGAGATTTCTGCAGAAACTGCCGGCGATCGGTTTGGCTCTCATCGTTCATGAGGTCCAGTATCGGAAGCTTAAGCACCGGAGGTCGACCATAAAGCCACTTCAATATTCGAAACCTTGGTCGAAAAAAAGCGGATCCGCATCTCTGCGGGTCCGCTTGAAATTCAATTTTTCTCTCTTACTTGGCTTGGAGCAACTTCGACATCGCAGCGCCCATGGCCTCGCCGACATTCATGTAGGTTTCGGCATTGCCGCTGTAATGGCCGCCCGAGCTGCCTCCCTTGGACAAGGGATGGGTGTAAACCGCCGCGACGTTTCCTTTGAACTCGGGGTATTTTCCGGACTCTCCATCAACTGCCAACATGGCATCGAGAATCTTACCGCCACCATCGCTCGCTCCCTTTTTGGTCTGACCAAGAGAGGCCGTCACGAACTTGGCATTGGGAGCATTGAAGTCCTTGCGAAGAGACTTGATGAGATTTACGAGATTCTTCTCGTAGCGACCGGAGAGCGCTTCGCTGCGGCTGTCGCGGTCACCCTGCCACCAGAAGAAACCTGCCACTTCATAGCCCTTGCCACCCGGATAGAACTTGTCGAGTTCGGCCAAAACTTTCTTGGCCCGGTCGACGTCGCCGTCATATTGCAAGCCGGCATACCAGCCGATGGGCTTGGGCTCTTCGCCCTTCTTCCAACGCTCGGGCGATCCCTTGTAGCCGGGATGAACCCAGGTGACTCCCTTGGAATCAGTGAACTCAAAACCCTCGCTGCCCGGAGGAAGGAGATCCCAACCCAAACCGCGGTTGCCGATGGCGCTCTTGAGAATCATCACGGGTGCCTCGACGGCGTTCCCGACGTGATGCCCGATTCCGATCTCGACCCCGATGTTGCCGGTGATGCTCATCCACTCGTTGTTGAACTGCCTGGTTTTGCCTGGGCCACCACTTCCCATGACGCGCACGTTGCGCACGTCCTTGCGCTCGGTCCAAGCGCCGGCGTCGTCGACGAGGTAGGGGTAGAGGTTCTTTTCTTTCACCGCGTGCTCGAGCGAGCCGTCTCCCCCTTTGAGCTTGCCCATGTTGAGCATGTTGGACTGACCCATCAGGATGTAGACCTGCACGGGCTTGGACATGTCGGCGGGCTTGCCGTCGGGGTCGGGAAGGGTTTCGGCGCTTGCAGCACCAGTGACGGCCAAACTCATCGCCGCCAGGAGGCTCGATACTTTCATTGCTTTGTAATTTTTCATGGATTGCATGTCTTCAAGATTTCCACGGGACCATGGGAGGTCTCACCGCGTTCGAACTCATACGGCTTCGATGCCAGTCACTCTTGCGACAATCGTTCGCTGATTTGCGGATAACTTTCGCCACAGCGGGATGGAACTCCCGCGCCAGTGTGAAACCGGCCTCTCAGTCAACGAAGCCGGGTTCAATGCTTTCGTTTTCAATTGTCTCAATCAACTCCTGAGCCTCATGGAAACGGGAAGAGGATTTCTTGATCCGCTTGGCATGCTCAAGAGCCCGGCCGGGAAAACCTTGCTCATAGAAAAATTGAGCCTGGTAGAGATTCTTGCGTTCGAACTCCTCGGCCTTTCCAGGGTTGGAGCAGGAGAGACCAACGAAGGCGAAGAACGGGATAACGAGAAGAGACTTCATAAGTGGGAGTCCGATCTAAAGGACTTTGCCAACCTCGGAAAGGTGAAAGTCAGGGCCTGTGAACGCGGCGGAGACGCCCCGCTTCATTTACACGGAATCACTACCGCGAACTCGCCGGGGTGTGACAAGGTCGCCACCTCCCCGGGTCCAGGATCGGGAGAGCGATTGATTCGCCCGAACGTCATTATGAATCCCACCCACCGGCCTACCCGTCAATCCTCTGACCTCTTCGTTGAAAACGTGGACCTTGCAATGATCACCGGCTTCTTTTAAATCGTTTCCTCTGACCTTGAATGTCCGCCTTATCGCTAACGACACCGAGAAGGAATTCTCAGGGGCCAGCAGAAAAACGTCAGAAATGATCCACCCAATGACCGCTGTTCAGACCCAAGAGACACCAAGCAATCACAGCGGAACTTTTCCTAAGAAACCCTGCTCATCATCGGAGTGAACAACAATCTACCCATGCGAAATTTACTCAGACCCGCGCAACACATTCAGCGTCTTGAAGAGGACGAGGTAAACTCAACCTATAAGAGATTACGCTGGCAGGTTTTCCTGGGCATTTTCATCGGCTACGCAGGTTATTATCTGGTAAGAAAAAATTTCTCCCTCGCGATGCCCTACCTTGTCGAAGAAGGGTATACCAAGCAGCAGCTTGGCTTCGCCCTGTCAGGTGTGTCCATTGCCTATGGGCTGAGCAAATTCATGATGGGCAATGTTTCCGACCGGAGTAATCCCCGCTACTTCATGGCCTTGGGTTTGATCGGATCCAGCGTGATCATGTTTTGCATGGGTTATTGCCAGTGGGCAACCTCATCCGTTACGGCCATGTTCGGGCTGATGCTCCTCAACGGGTGGCTTCAGGGAATGGGCTGGCCTGCCTGCGGCCGCACGATTGTCCATTGGTATGGCAAACATGAACGTGGGAGCAAAGTGGCGTGGTGGAACATTTCCCACAACGTCGGAGGTGGCTTAATCGGACCCTTGGCCGCCTTGGGTTTGTTCATGTTTTCCGACTGGAAGAGTCTGTTTTATCTCCCCGCGATGTGCGCCCTGGTGATTGCTTTCCTGATCATACTATTCGTTCGTGACACTCCCCAATCCGAGGGATTGCCAGCCATTGAAGATTATAAGGACGATAAAGAACCCGGATATGCCAAATCCGACGAAGAGGAGATGTCTGCAAAACAAATTTTCATGGACCATGTCCTGAGAAACAAGACCTTGTGGTTCATCGCATTCGCAAACGTTTTTGTTTACCTCGTTCGCTACGGGGTTCTTGACTGGGCTCCCACTTACCTGAAAGAAGTCAAGGACTTCAACATCCAGGAACTTGGTTGGTCTTACTTCGCTTACGAGTATGCCGGCATACCAGGCACTTTGCTGTGCGGTTGGCTCAGTGACCGGGTATTTAATGGCCGTCGAGCACCTGCTGGAATTATTTATCTTCTGGGAGTCATCGTGGCACTATTGGTCTATTGGTTCAATCCTCCGAACAACCCGATGGTGGACGTCGCAGCCTTAATTTCCATCGGATTTCTCATTTACGGCCCTGTCATGTTGATTGGATTACACGCACTCGATTGTGTCCCCAAGAAAGCAGCCGGGACGGCTGCAGGGCTGACAGGATTGTTTGGATATCTGGGCGGAGCCGTAGCTGCAAATATCCTGATGGGTTGGGTCATTGACACCCATGGATGGGATGGAGCCTTTCAATTTATGGTCGGAGGCTGCGTGATGGCGATCGTCTTTCTCGCCCTTACATTGAGACAGACTCCCAATGCCCCGGATGATAAATTTTCATAGCCCGCTACGGACAATGGTCTTACTTGATCAGCGTATTGGATCGGAGTCTTACACAATTATTTCCAACCACCACCCAGAGCCTGGATGAGTTGCACGGTGGCTTGCTGACGGGCGGCGGCGGTTTGGGAAAGGGCACGTTGCTCCTGGAGTTCCTGGCGCTGGGAGTCGATGACTTCGAAGAAACTGACGAGGCCCGCTTCGTAGCGGAGTTTGACCAAGCGGGAAGCTTCCCTGGCGGCATCGGCGGACTTGCCTTGGGCCGAGAGGGCGCGGTCGAGGTTGTTGATGCCGGAGAGGGCGTTTTCGACATCGCGGAAGGCGTTCAAAACGGAAAGACGATGGTTTTCCAAGGCTTCCCGATAGGCGGCCAAGGCTTGTTGTTTGGATTGCTCCTTCCGGCCAAAGTTCACAAGTGGGCCGGTGATTGTCGGACTGACGCTCCAGAGTTTACTCCCTTTATCGAAGAGATCGGAGGCGCCCAAGGAGGCAAAACCTCCCACCGCGCTTAGGCTGATTCGCGGATAATAGCTCGCGAGATTGATCCCAATCTGCTCGGCGGAGGCTGCAAGGCGACGTTCGGTGGCTGCAACGTCCGGCCGACGACGCAGGAGATTCGCAGGCAAGCCGGATGGGATAATGGGAGTTTTTGGAGGGGCGGCTGTGCCCAGTGAATAGGAAGAGGGGTTTTTGCCGATGAGAACCGCGATGGCATTCTCAAGTTCGGATCGACGTTGGGTGAGGCGATGAAGTTCGGCGCGAACGGTTTCAGTCTGACTGCGGGCGCGGGATGAATCGATGGCGGTGGTGTCTCCGGCCTCGACGCGGGCCTTGACGAGCTTCTCGTTTTCCTCGCGCAGGGCAACCGTGTCCCGGAGGAGCTGAATTTCTTCGTCGAGATGGCGAAGCGCAAGGTAGTCGCGGGCAACTTCCGCCTTTGTCGAGAGGATGGCTGCGACATAGTCGGCCGCGGCAGCCCGGGTGAGAGCCTTTTGTTGGGTGGTGGCTCGACGAACCCGGCCCCAGAGATCGATCTCGTAGTTCAAGTTGAGGACAGAACGGAAGCGGGAGTAGGGATCAACGGGAACCGGGAAAACATCACGGCTCGTGTCCTGCTGGCGGGTCACGAGAGCTTCCCCGGTAAGGGTGGGTAAAAGGTCGGTACGGCTAATTTTGAGGATGGCGCGGGCTTGGTCCAACCGGGCCAGGGCGGCGCGGGCCTCCGGATTGGCCTCTCCAGCCAGCTTAAGAAGGGAGGTGAGTTTGGAATCTGAGAACGACGACCACCACGATCCCGAGGGCGGTGGGGACGAAAGTCCGACGGCCTTGTAGGTGGCCGGAGTCGGGGTAGGAATCTTTTCGTAGTTTGGGCCAAGCGTGCAGCCGGTCACAACGAAGGCGAGAAGAAGGAGGAACGTTTTCACGGACAAAAGAAGGGCTTTGGTCAAGCGACCTTGGGCTTGCTAAGGGAGAAGACCAAACTGAGGACGGTCGGGACGAGGAACATCGTAAAGATGGTGGAGACGGCGAGGCCACCGACCACCACCGCGCCGAGGCCGCGATAGAGTTCGGAACCGGAACCGGGGAGAAGAACCAGCGGGAGCATGCCGCCAACACTGGTGAGAGTGGACATGAGAATCGGGCGGACCCGTGAAGAAACGGATTCACGGATTGCTTCGTTGGCGTCGCGGGTTGGATCTTCCTTCATGAAGTTAATGGTCTGATGCACGATGAGGATGGCATTGTTCACCACCACGCCCGCGAGAATGACAAAGCCCAGAATGGTGAGGACGTCCATGTTTTGCACCGGCATGTAGGGGTCGGCAAGGGAGGCCTGGTGAACGAGATAGAGACCGAGAAGTCCGCCAACCGTGGCAAGAGGAACGGAAAGAATGATCACCAGGGGGTAGGACCAACTTTGGAAAAGGACCACCATGAGAAGATAGACCACAAAGAGGGCCAGGAAGAGAGAGCTACTAAAGAGACCCGTGAAGGAGCCGTCGCCAAGAAGGGCCTCCTTAATCTCGCCGAGGGCATCCGACGAGCCGGCAATCTCGACCTGAACACCGGGAGCAATCGTCCCGGCAGCCTGTTGCGCCTTGATGATGCCATCGACCTTGGCGATGGCATCTTCGAGAGCCATCGACCCCGGCGGGGTGACTTCGAGAGTGACGGCACGGAGCCGGTCGACGTGACGGATCTGCTCGGGGCCGAGGACTTTCCGGAGAGAAGCGATAGAGCTCAAATCGACAATGTCGCCATTCGGAGTCGCGAGAGGCTTGGTGAGAAGTGCTTCGAATGGGAGATTGGCGAGAGCATCGGCGGTGATGATCTTCATGTCTTTGAGTTCTCCGTTCTTCTCGTAGTCACGGAAGAGAAGAATCCCTTCGCCGGCGGCTTGCACTGCGAGACCCAGATCGGTGCGGGTCATGCCGAGTTCGCGAAGACGTTCGTCATTGGGAACGATCCGTAATTCTTCAAGAGGTTGCGAAAAGTTGGGCGGCGATGGCTGCACTCCTCCCGGTCCAAAGGCTTCCATGAAGCTCATGAAAAGTCCCTGGGCGGAGGCTGCCACGGCATCGAGATCGGTGCCTTTGACATCAACCTTGATGGCGGAACCCGTGGTGCCCGCAACCCGGAAGAGCGGCATTTGAAAAGCAAAGGCCCTGGTGTCGGGGGCGTTGGCCCCGGCGCTGGCGGCATTGAGCAGGGGAACCCCGTCGATGACCCGCTTCTTGTCCTTGGAAATGGCAACCTGAAACATGCGGCCTTCAAACGAGACGAGGAAGTAATGCTCCAGTGGCGGAGGCATCACCGTTCCCGGCTGCCCCATGCCTCTGGGCACTTCAACGCGAGGATCATGCTTGGGATCGCGGTCACCGCCACGAAGAACTTTTTCAACCTGAAACTTGTCTTCGGTGGCCTCCCAGGCGGGGGCTACCACTGCTTCCATTCGCTCTCCCGTTTCCGAGAGGGCATCCAGATTGTAGCTGGGCGCGGGGAAGAGAAGACTGAACACCAGATTTCGGTTTCCACGCGGAAGGTAGTCGAGGGGAGGAAGGAGGATCTTCACCCCGAAAGTCGTCATCAAAACAAAAACAACCACGACCGAAATTCGCCTCGGAGTCGAGCCAATGAGCCATCCGACAAAGTCCCCGATGAGCCGTGGAAGATTGAGAAAAAGCCAGGCAAAGGGACGGAAGGGAGCACCGATGATTTGGAAAAACCTTCCACCGAAAATCTTGTCGAAGGAACTTTGTCCCGCGGCCTTCTGCGGCTTCAGAAAGCGGGCGGCGGCAGCCGGAATGAGAGTGAGTGAAACAATCATCGAAAGGCCAACCGAGACCATGATGGCGAGGGCAATGTCGCGAAAAAGTTGACCCGCCGTTTCCTGAATGAGGAGAATGGGAGCAAAAACGATGAGGGTGGTCATGGTCGAGGCCACCACGGCACCGGAAACTTCCTTCGCCCCGTCAAGAGCCGCCTCCCTGGGCTTCTTACCGAACTCCAGGTGACGATAGATGTTCTCAATCACCACGATGGCATTGTCCACCACCATGCCAACGGCAAAGGCGAGTCCCGCCAGAGAGATGATGTTGATGGAGCGACCAAGGGCCACGAGGATCACGAGCGAGGCAATCACGGAAACAGGAATGGCCAGGGCAATGATTCCCACCGTGCGCAGCGAACGCAGGAAGAAGAGGAGGGTGAGGGTCGCCAGAATCGCTCCGACGAGAATGTTGCTGCGAACCAGGTCGATGGCGTCTTCGACGTAAGTGGTTGAGTCGTAGGTTTGCACCAGCTCCAGGGTGCCATTCATGCCAAGGTCGCGGGCCTCCTGCGCGAGGACTCCATTGGGAGCATTGAGTTCACGAACCTCCTGGCGCAGAGCTTCCATTGTTTCGAGAAGGTTGGCTCCGCGTTCGAGCTGGAAGTTAAAAAAGGGCATCTGAATGCCTCGCGCCCGCACCCACGAAGTTGGCTCTTTGTAGGAATCCTTGACCTCGGCAATGTCACGAAGATAAATGATGCCGCCTTGATCACGACGGATGATCATTTTCTCAATGTCCAGGGGTGTCTGGAATCGACCGGTTGCCCTGATGCGGATATCGCGCTTCCCGTCTGCAAGTTTGCCTCCGGAGAAGTTGGCATTGGCCGCATTGATGGCCTCGCGGAGGCCGGCGTAGGTGATACCGCGTTGCGCCATCGCGACGGAGTCGATGATAATGTGAAGTTCGGACTGGACCGATCCACGAACGCCGACTTGCGAAATGCCATCGATTCGCTCAAAGCGGGGACGAAGACGGCGGTCCATGAGGTCGTGAAGGGTCTCGGCGGGGAAATCGGGATCACTGGAGGCCAGCCCGATCCAGGCGATGTAATCGACCGATTCAATATCGACCGGCTCGACACGTGGCTGGAGGACGCCGTCGGGATAGCCGGGAACCTCGTCGAGTTTTTGGAGGGCATCGGCCGTGGCCTTTTCGATGTCGGTCCCGGTCTCGAATTCCATGCGAATGGAGCCCTGCCCATTGGCGCTGGTTGAGGTGAGGGAAACGAGGCCGGTGACTTCGCCGAGGACCTTTTCCTGCTCCTCGATGACATCCGATTCAATTTCATCCGCCGAAGCCGATTCCCAGTTGGTGACCACCGAAACAACAACGGAAGAGACCTCCGGGGTCATGCGGATCGGCACGATCGTTACGGCGAGGATCCCCGCGAAGACGGCGAGAAGAGTGGCCACTGCAACCGTGATCGGTTGCGAAACAGCAGTGGCAATGAGGCCCCCTTTTCCCGCAGGGGTTTTGGAAGATTCAGGGTTCACTTTTGTGGTTGCCGTGGGTTGCCATCTTCGCGCGTGGCGATGATGAGAGGCTGGAACGGGAAGAGGCGCTCATTCCCCTCGACCACGACCTGATCTCCGGCCTTCAAGCCCCCGGCCTTGAGATAAACAAACTCGTTGTCCTGAAAAAGAACTTCCACGGGGAGACGCCTCGCCACCGGGAGCGGCGAGCCTTCCTTTTTCAAAGGAACAAAAATGCCGGGCCCGGCGTAGCCTTGAACGACGGCATTGACCGGAACCGCGAGTCGTGCCTCGTTGGTGGTGACAGGAATTTCAGCCGTCACCGACAAACCCGGAAGAAGCTTTCCATCCGCATTGGGAAGGGTTGCGACCACTTGCAAGGTGCGGGTCGAAGTATCGGCCTCGGGAATGGTGGTGAGTGCGGACGAAGTCACGATCTGCCCGGTTGCGCTCACCTTCACCGGGATCTTGCTTCCTTGGATTGATGAAGCAAAACGTTCGGGCACCTTTAGCCAGGCCTCGATCTCACCCGATGAGATCAGGGTGGCAACGTGAGTGCCGGCTGCAACCCACTCGCCCAACTCGGCATGGCGGGCGACAACCCGCCCATCAAAAGGAGCCAGCACCTTAAGATCCTCACTTCGAACGGCGAGCAACTTGAGCCGGGATTGCGCGGCTTTCAGAGAATCCTCGGCGGCCTTGGAGACGGAGTTGTCGACATTACTGGCACTCCGGGCATCAAGAACTTCGGACTCGGAGAGGGCTTTTTGCGCATAAAGCTTCTCTTTCATTGCGAGATCAATCTCACTTCGTTTGACCCGCGATTTTTTCTGATGAACAAGGGCCCCGGCAACGGTCACTTCGGCATTTGCTTCGGCGATCTGCGCGGTGAGCCGACGATCATCGAGCGTGGCAATCACGTCGTCCTTTTTCACAAAGTCACCTTCATCGACTTCGATCGTGAGAATGGAACCTGCTTCCCGGGCCGCGATGTCGGAACGCGACTTGGCGCGAAGAGTCCCGACGATGGTCTGGGTATGGGCAGTAACGCGGGTTTCGACAGAAGCCATGATCACGGTGGCAGGAAGCGGGCCACCCGCAGCCTTTCCGGCCGGTCCTTCGTCAGGCTTGGCATTGGAGAGGCTCTTGATCCCCCACCAGGTTGCCCCAATCACGGCAAGCGCGAGAATGACAGCCACGACGGGATGAATGCGAAGAGGAGATGAGTCGGAAGACATGGTGGTGATTTTACGAAACAGTCAAATTTGATGGCCGGGGAATCAGCGCTCCAATCAGGCGACCGACACTGAGGGGAAGCCGGCGAATGGGATCGGCAGAGTTGGAAATGCGGGCCTGGGTGAGAGCTCCCTCCACCAGAGTCAGAACATCACGTGCCACTTCGTCGGCATCATCGATCTCGATGAGATCTTCGGCCTGGGCATCGCGAAGGGCGGTCATGATGTAGCGGCGGTTTCGGCGAAGAATCTCCACGACCTTTTCAGCCACGGTAGGTTCCAGGGTCGAAAGCTCGGAGCCCACATTGAAAAGCGGGCATCCGTAGACTTTCCCATGCTCCTGCTGGCATTGAAGGGTTTTTTGAAGCCCCCCGTCCAGCCAATTGGCCAGGCGTGTCAGAGGAGCTTCGCTTGGTGAGAAAGCATCATCGAGCCAAGGTTTGGCCTCGTTTTTCCAGGCAAACTCGAAGGCCTCAATCGCCAAGGTGGCCTTGTCCGGATAAGCGTGATAAAACGAGCCCTTCCTCACTCCGGCACGCTCGCAAATCGCATCGATGGTCACGCGACCATAGCTCTGATGCCACATCAATTCATAGAGGGCTTCCTGAAGCCGGATCGGGGTTGGGGTAATTTGCGCCACGGCGGGACGCTACTTGACTAATTAGTCAAATCAAGCCGTCTTTTACAAAATTTCCCTCATTGTCTCATTGAGTCTCTTTGATCCCGGGACAAGATTCGGACATGGCGGAACGACTGACAGATCATCGTTATCGCACGATTGATCCCACCAAACTCATTCTCACGATTAGCAAAATGGCTGACCGGGTGGAGGAGCACTTTCCTGCCAGCGGGTTGTCGGCGGTTGCCAATGAAGTGGCGGCGGTCGCCGAAGGAACGGTCGCCCGGGTCAAAGAGATCAAAAAACCACGAATGGGCCTTCGCATCATGGTGGGATTCATGGTCGTTTTGGTAGTCTCCGGTCCGCTTTTGTTTTCCCTGCTGCTCAGTTTCAGCGATTCCATGACCAACCTTGGCGACTTTTTGCAGGCAACCGATGCCGGCCTTCACATGTTGCTGGTTCTGGCAGGCGGCATTGTCTTCCTCATCGGGATGGAAAACCGTTTACGCCGAAATCAAGCTCTGGAGGGCTTGGCGGAATTCCGCTCGCTGGCACACCTCGTCGATCTTCATCAAATTAACAAGGACCCCGGACTCGATGAGGTGATCGCCCCGGAACATGACAGACGCACCGTGCGGAGTGACAAGGAACTCGCCTATTATCTGGATTACTCCGGAGATCTCCTTTCGATTGTTGGAAAGCTGGCCGCTTATTATGCGCAGAATCTTCAGGACCGGGTGGTGCTCGACGCCGTGAACGAGATCGAAACTCTCACGAGCACCCTTTCAAACAAACTCTGGCTCAAGATCCTCGTGCTACGCGAGATGATGACGAAAGCCCAGACAGGCTCTGAGAGTTGGAAATAATCACCGCTTCTCAATGCCTTTTGCCCCGGGATACCAGGCCGGAAGAACCGCAGGATCTTGATCGAAAATGGAAAGGGTCTCGGCAGAAACGTGCTTCTTGTTCACGATGATGGTGTAAACGTGCTCGGTGAACCAATCGTCATAGAGAGTCCATTGACCTTTGCGGCCTTTGGCATCTCCCCAGCTATTTTCGACGAGCCACTTTTGCGGGGCCCCTTCCTTGAGATCGACTCCCATCAAAACCATGGCATGATTGGAAGCTCCGGCTCCAAAACGGGAGCGATCGGCTTTGGAAAGATCGAGTTCCATGCCGAAAAGGGTTTCATAATCGAATAGGTCCACCTCCATCAAGCCGTGCTCGGTTGACTGGTCAAAGCCCATGTTGACCGCGAACCACATCGGCTCGTTGGCGAGGACTGACTTCACCGCGATCTCTTTCATCTCTCCGATCGCGATATTGGCGAAGTGCATCTCTTTGGCCCCGGCGATATTACGGGCACGATGGAAACGAAAATGAGTTCCTGTCTTCTGGCTCGGGTCGTTATAAAGGCAGACGAACTCATTGAGGTCCACTCCGACAAATTCAGTGTAAAACGACCGGGGAGTGTAGTTTTTCGCCTCACTCAGCTCCTCTTCAACCTGGGGAAGCCCCTCGGTTTCCTCTTTTTTGTCCTCGTCCTTTTTCTTTTTGGGTTTGTAACGCCATTCGAATTCCGTCGGAGGTTCACCGAGGTTAATCACGAGAAAACGATAGACCTCGGCCAGGGCCTTGTTTTTTTGCGAACGAAGTTTCTCAACACTCGCGCCCTCTTTGGAAGATTCCAACAAATCATTGGCACGGGACCTTAAGAGGCGATCCAGGACCAGGTTCATCGTGCGGGTGTTTTCGCTACTGTGGGTCTCCGGCATCACGGTGGAAGGAACGACTCCGTATTTTCCGATTAACCCGGTGACGTAGTTCCACCAACCGCCATCACCCACCATCCACTCGTTGATCAGGAGCCATTCGCGGTCGAGACGATCGGCATTGCGCAACTCGATGACATCCTCCAAATAGAGGTTGGATTTCTCCATCTTGTCCCAAAACTGCAGATAGGAGGTGGAAAACTCAAATTGATCAAGTCCCTGTTCGTGGATGACCTTGGGACGCATGACATTGAAGCCCGCAAACATCCAGCAGCGTCCCGAAGACTTTTGATTGGTAATCCCCTTTCCTTTGATTTTATGGCTGAAATGTCCGTCTTCTCCGGCAATCGCACTCCGATTCAGGGCCAGTTTGTTAATTTCAGTGTTAGTGACGGCATTGTGGCGGGCAAGGTCACCGTCATCCATTTGATAGCCATCACGGAGGCTGGAAATAAGATCAGGGGTGAGGGCTCCGGCGGTTTGGGCTTCAGAAGACATTATGAGCAGAAGGCTGGTCGCCGCATACGCGGATTTTATGCGGTTCATCATGATAGGCCGTTTTATAGAGTGTGCCTGCCGAATGGCAAGGAACCTATCCCATCCCCACGCCGGATGACTCATCTCCGCCGACAGAGACACCCCGAAACGACATGCCTTGGACCTATTTGATGGCAACGGGCCCTACCTTTTGGAAGGAGCTTTGATTTTAAGGACTTTGACGACCTCCCGGGCCAGTTCGAGAGATCCTTCTTTCGTGAAATGGACATCAGCCTTCCGCTGGATCCGGGCAGCGTTCTTTTTGGCATAGGAATACAAGTCCTGCACTTCAACCCCGGCCTCACTCATCACTTTTGCGGCAATCGCATTGTATTTCAACGAATCGCCGGGAACCCGGCCCCTCACCCCGGCGGGCACCGGAGTGGTATTTCGCCAAATCAACCGTGAACCGGTTTTCTTCAAACGATTCACAAGCTGACGTAAATTTTTTTCATATTCCCGGGGAGTCACCTGCTGACGACTGGTCTTGGCTTTCGGATCAGCCAGATTCTCGCCATTTGGCCCCATGTATTTTAAGTCGTGGAGACCCCAGTTGAAGTGAATCACTTCCCATTTTTTTCCCTTCCCTCCGGTCTCCAGCCAAGAGGCCAGGCTCTTTAAGCCATGAATCGTAGCCGCGCAGTTGACAGGCGGCCGTTGGACATTGGCCTTTCCCTTGAGCAGGTCCCGGACCGGCAGGGTGTAACCAATCGATATCGAATCCCCGATCAAAAGGACCCTCGGAAGGCCGTCAATTTCTTCTACGGGCCGGTAGACCGGCTTCAAAGGAGCGGCGAGCGACGACAAAACCAAGGCAGCATAGAGAAACGTTGCTTTCAACATCCGTTGAAAATGGACGAAACACCTGATTCTGGCAAGGGGACAGCGAAAACTCACTTCATTCACGCCAAATCGATGAAGTGAAGACTATACCACTCCAATTCAAGCATCGCTTGTAGTTTTAAAAAAAAATAGCGGATCTCCCATCGAAAACCTACGGACAAGACCCTTGAGTTACTTGATTTTACAGCTCATTTGTTCAGCAAGCTTAATTTTCGTAACCCGCTAACTTTGAAGTTCCATTTGACATGAATTAAAAAAAATAGCGAAAACACTCAATTATGATTTGACTCGAATAGGAGAAGTCGCCAAAGTCGACGTGGTCTAAGGCGTTTCTAGTTGCTCCCTCAACAAATTTTTCATCATCAAGCCTTAGATTTAAAATCTTCAAGCATTCTCATTTTAAGAACCATGAAATATATCGGATTAGCCGCTCTTCTCATTCTCCCG
>CALFSW010000389.1 GCA_937916505.1 uncultured Verrucomicrobiales bacterium
GACCCAGAACCGACACCGAGACAAGGCTCTTGCCTTTGGGAGCATACTCGGAAGCAACATCACTCATCACCGCGACATTGTTCACGATCCCTTCACCCGTTCCATTGAGTGCGATGATGGCTTCGTTTAAGGGGGAAGTGTCCGCGGAAAAATAAAGATTTGTTACCGCCCGCCAGTCGGGAGCCCCGCTTGAAAAACCATCGACAAGCCCGGCGGTCTCCGACGCCTCAGTCGCCACAACCACGCGGGAAGCCGCAATCATCTCTCCGTTTGATAGAATCACGGAATCACGACAGACCGATGCCACCCCGCAGTTCAACCGCACTGAATCTGCCGGTAAGGCTGATCGCAATTGCTTTGGGATTTCCCCCATTCCCATCGCTGGCACCGTCGCACTTCCAAGGCTAAACATTCGGAAAGTGAATTCGAACATCCGGCTGGAAGTTTCCAATTCCCTTTCCAGAAAAATCCCTCCGTAAAAACTGCGAAAAAAAACATCGATCATCCCGCCGGAAAAACCATGGCGACGAAGGTAGTTTTCCGTTGATTGGTCGGGGCGCTGAAATATTTGCTCACACGATAGATCCAAAACCCTTTGCCTGAGCACCGCGACTCTCAGCTTGTCGAAAATCGATCCCACCGGAGAAAAAGCCGATTTCAAAAGAGTCCCGGGGCGACGAAAAACGTCCATGACCCGATTCAATTTATTTCCATTAAAAATAAGGGCTCCGGGTTCGAAAGACTTTAGATTCAGGGCATCCAAATCAAGAACCTCTCCGGCTTCCGGATAAGCATCCAGAAATACCTGGAATCCCCGATCCAAGAGAAAACCGTCCACCGTGTCGGTCCGGACCCGGCCACCCACTCCATCCGATTTTTCCAGAACAAGCACTGGAGTCCCGGATTGGTGCAGGATCTTAGCACAAGTGAGAGCGGATATTCCGGCCCCTACAATCACGACAGGTTTCATGGCTTCTTCTTCGTCCACGAATCGAATTTTCACAAGCACCGACAAAAAAGAACCCGGTCGCAAAGATCTGCAGACCGGGTTCTGAATGAAAGAACGGCTTTAAGACTACTCAACCGTAGTCGAGTCACTGGCCTCCATCACACCGAGAGCGTGGTTGGCCAAAGCCTTGAACTGGTTGTTTAAGTCAGTGTAGAGCATTTCGACACGAATATCTCCTTCGGACATACGCTTCATGGCCTCCTTGTTGAAGGACTTCCGCATGCTGATCGATTGACTTTCCAGCGATTTCACAGAAGTGATCACTTCGGGAGGAGTCTTACGGAGGAGGAAGTTTTCCACGGCACCTAGGGCCTGTCCGACCACCGAGGTGATTTGGCCCATCTGCTTCACTTGATGTTCCGTAAACTGGTAGGATTTGTTGTATTTCTTCTCGGTCATCTTGACGAGACGGTAAATACAGTCGGTGGCTTCCTCCAGTTCGGCCACAATTCGGATCATCGCGGCAATATTGGAAGCAGCCTGATGATTCATGTCATGAGCGACACACTTGACCAGATACTCGGTGATGTCCTGCATCATGAGGTCGGCCTCTTCCTCCATCTTTTTAAGACGTGAGACTTCAGAAGAGAGATCAGCGGACGGATGATCAAAGACGTTTTTAAACCCCTTGAACATGTCGTTGGTGTGAGTCGCCATCTTGCGAACCGAATCCTCGGCCTCGGCGATATTCAATTCACCAAGATCGACAAGGTTCTGCGAAATGTATCGGAGCCGCTTCTGATCCCGCCCGTCTCCGTCCTTCTTGGGCACCCACTTCTCAACGATGCTGGCGATCTGCGGAACAAACCAAATCAAAACGAGAACGTTGATCAGATTAAACGAGGTGTGGAAGATAGCAGTGGCAAAGGCGACCTCGTTCGAGGCAAAATCCTTCTTGGCTGACTTCAGACTATCGGGAAGGTGTTGGGCGACTTCCCATACGATTTTGGTAAACCCAAGGAAGACAATCAGCATCCACAGGGTTCCCACCACGTTGAAAAGAAAGTGAGCTCGTGCCGCTCGTTTTGCATCAGTGGTCGCCCCCAGCGAAGCCAGCCAGGCGGTCACCGTCGTTCCGATGTTCTCACCAAGAACCACGGCCGCAGAGATCTTAAAGACTTCAAAGGCATCGGTCCCGAACCAACCTTGCGTCGCGCAAGTGATGGTAATGGCCATCGCAGCCGACGATGATTGCACGACAAGAGTGAGAATCACCCCTGCGATCATGAAAAGAATGTAGGAGAAGTAGCCCTTGTTACTCAGTAAATCGATCCACCATTTAATGGTTTCCATCACGCTTTCGTCCTCTTTGACACCGGACTTCAGATCAGGCACGGCTTCTTTGAGCAGCCCCAGACCAAGGAAAAGGAGACCAAAACCGAGGACAAACTCACCAAAGGACTTCAATTTCCCTTTCCCGACGAAGAAAAGAGGAAAGCCGACGCCAATGATCGGCACCGCAATTTTGGCGACACTAAATTTGCCAACGGTGGCGATGATCCAAGCCGTCAAGGTGGTGCCCAGGTTTGCGCCCATGATCACTCCAATCGATTCGACCAGGGTCAGGAGACCTACGTTCACAAAGGAAACAACCAACACGGTTGTCGCGGATGAGGACTGAACAAGACCTGTGGTACACAAACCGGTAAGAACACCTTTAAACCGGTTACCGGTAATCGAAGAAAGCGCCGCCCGCATGCGGGCACCTGCGAACTTTTGAACACCTTCGGACATGACTTTCATGCCGAACAGAAACACGCCCAGGGCGCCGAGAATTTGGAGAACAATGATCATAGGTTACGGAAGCAACTCTGTGGGAATTTTGAAGCTGTTGACCAGCTTAAATCGCTCATTTCGTGAAATTTTGTGACCTTCCAACCACAGAACCGGCAATTGCACTTTCTCCCCTTACTCTTTCTCTTGGGAAATCTCCAAAGGCGGAGGGGGGGGAGGAGGGGAAACGGTATCGTCTTCCGCCCTGGCAGGAAAAACCGCATCCTTCCAAACCTGCTTTCCAGTATTGCCTTGCACGGTATTTCCGGAATCAGATAAGATCTCAACTCCTTTGACAAACACGATACCAGCTTCTCCATTTCTGGTAACCCGGTTGTTGGTAAGTTTGATCCCCTGCGATTCCTGATCAAATACAATCCCTCCCAAAAGGTTTTCATGAACATCGCAATCAACCAATTCGACGCCGACTGCCCCGGAGAACACAAACCCAACCTCACGGTTTTTCTCACTCTTGGTCTTCTCAACCCGAATCACCTTTGAAGGAGCAATTGCGAGCAAGCCCGTGCGACCATTGCCCGTAAAGACACAGTCGGAAACCTGCCCGCTCGCTCCATCCCAAAAATCGATTCCGTGATGGAGGTTTTTCTCCGAAGTCACCTTGGTTAACACCACTCTCGAACCCTCATCGGTGACCGCAATTCCGTCCCATCCGCAGTCGGTCACCCGGCAAAGATTCAAGTCAGCTTCGCCGCCGTTGAGAACCGCAATTCCATGTCCACTGGCGCGGGTCACCACGACATTGTCGATCTCAACCCGGCCTCCATCAACCGCAAGAATTGGGAATCGCTCTTCGTCATTCACCAGCCCGGTATGCCTTAACGTAAGAGAGGCAACTCTGACCTTCTCCTGGCCACGGCCGACCGTAATCACCGCTCCCACACTAGCCGGGCACTCAATGATGGTATTCGTTGGGCTCTCCCCCACCAGCTCGACTCCGGGAGGAATCATCAATGATTCCCGATAGGTTCCTTTTGTCACAAAGACCCGATCATTGGCCTTCGACACCTTGAAAGCGGCTGTGATTGTCACATACTCACCCGGAACTTTGATCACTTTTCCGTAGGAGGACATTCTCTGGTAAAGCTCGCGATTCTCCTTTGAAGGATCAAGCTGCACAGCTTCCTCAACCAAGCCCAGGGCCTCCTCGGAGTATGTCCCTTTGTCCAGTTCCCTCGCGCGAGCCACCAGGCCTGCGGCCTTCTCCCGGCGGACTTTCATCTCCTTCTCGGCTGATTCGAGCCCCTTCCGAAAATCTGCGATTCTGGCATGGACTGGATTCAGCTTCACCAGCGAATCAAGCTGGTTGGCAGCCGCCCTCCAATCCTCGTCCGCGATCGCCTGTTCGATCGACTTTACCATGAGCAGACTCCGAACCTCCAGCTTGCTCTCCGAGATCACCGCTCGAAATCCCTTCAAACTGGGATGATTCGGCTGGAGCTTCTCAATCTCGAGACAAAACTTTTCAGACTCCGACAACTGTCCGGCCTCTAACGCTGATTGGGCATTACTGACCAGGAAGGCGATCTGCTGCCCTCGCTCTTCCACCCGGCCTTGGTTGACCCGGGCCAACGCAGCCTTCACTTTTTTTGTCTCCTCTCCCCCGGTTTCCAGAAGCTGAATCAGTTTTTCCGCTTCATTCCAGCGACGTTTTTCAAGTGCTTCTTCAATCTGGCCCTCGGTTTCCCTGAGATTAATGACTGCTTTCGATCCCCCAGCTCCATTCAGAACCCATTGATTGTATCCCCAATAACCGGCCCCACCCAGCAGGGCTACCATAAACAACCATACCAGTAGGCCTTTCCCGCCGGAAAATTCCGGTTCTGGCTCCGGTTCTGGCTCCGGTTCTGGCTCCGGTTCTGG
>CALFSW010000390.1 GCA_937916505.1 uncultured Verrucomicrobiales bacterium
TCATTTTAAACGTTTTCCATTCGGTCTTGCCGGGTGGTGAACGTTCCATCTGTCATTAAGGTGGCAGTGATTCAATCCCTTGTTTGCGGCCTTCAAAGATGGTCTTGAGATTATCCTCCTAGGCAGCTAAACTCCGAAGAGATTATGAATAATGGTAACGATCGCGCGAGCAGCCCTCTAATCCGAGCAGCCGTGGAAAGACTCAGCGCCCACAAGTTTCTTTTTGGAGCCATTGTGTTGACGATTATTCTAGGTTTTTCCGGATTTTCATCCGTTTTTCCGGAGTTCAGCATTCTGACGCGGCTCTACATGACCGCCCAATTATTTTTACTGGACCCTCAAACATTTGATGTCAGCGATACGCTCAGTGGTGTGGGGGCAGTTCCATTGTCACTTGAACTAGCACGCTGGATGGCTGCAATCATAACTTGCTACGGTATTGTTTTGGGGGCGTGGAAGTTGCTAAAAAATTCGTCCGGTGCCTTGAAAATACAAAAACTAAGGGGGCACATCGTTGTCTTTGGTTCAGGCCCCGTGGTTAACGGCCTGCTTGATGAATTTCAGGAAAAAAAGTTGGACTGTGTTCTGCTCACTTCATGCCATGACCTTGTTGAGATCTGGAGGGAGCGCGGTGGGCTGGCTGTGGAAATTAACTCCGTAGCAGAGCAGGAGCCCCTAAGTATGAAGTATCTGGAGTCCACTGGCCTAGCGTATGCGTCAGCCTTCTATGCCTATGATGACCATGATGGCAACAATCTCCGTGCCGCCATGCTGGTTGAGAATTTTTCGACCGAGGCCCGGATCATTGTCCGTCAGGATGAACCTTACGCATGCGAACTCCTCCAGCGTAACGGCCTTCTCTCACCAGCAAAAGGTGCTGCCTTGAGAGTCATCAGCACCGCTTACGCAAGGGCCCGCATCCTTTTCCACGATTTCCCACTTGAATGGCATCCACAAAAGGGACTGGCAACCGAAGTTCACCTTGTGATTCCGGAGCTGGGACTCTTTGAAAAAGCTGTGGCGATGCAGGCCGCCTTGATTGGGCACTATCCTGAAGGGGGGCGGGTCAACCTTTGGCTGGGATCGGATGCCAGCCGCACCCGGTTGCTCAGCGACTTCCCGGGTATCTCCAGATGTCTTAATCTGCGCATCATCGGTGAGCACGGAATCCACTTCATCAAAGACATTTCCCAGGAAGCTGCAGAGGGTGCCCTTATAACCATTATGGCAACTCACCTACTACCTGAAGACGGCTACGTTCAGGCCCTTCGTTATAGAGAAAGTTGGGCGCTAAAGAACAATTTTCGCGTTGTCCTGAGTGCACCGCTCGCAGGTGGCGAGTCGCTTGTCAGCGCCACGGATGACCTCGTCGTCGCCCCTAGTTTAAGGGATTTGGCTGCCCCTGAAGCTCTCGAAAAATATGATGCGACAGCCAAAAAAATACACAATACGTGGTATGAGGGTAATCAAAGGCGCATCGACGATGCTTTGTCTGATGGCAAAAAAGAAGAAGCCGATATCCTGAGATCCAAACCAACATTCAAGGTCTGGGATCACCTTACCGAGCATCAGAAGGATGTGAATAGGAATGCTGCCGATCACATCAAGGTTAAAGTTCGTTCTGTCGGATGTGATACGGCCCAACCGGACTTGGTTGGAGACTGGGAGAAGCTCAGCGCTGAGCAACTGGATATTCTCTCAAGGATGGAGCACGAGCGGTGGGCAGCGCCGCTCTGGATGAGCGGACACAAGCCGGGTAAGCGCAATGACGCGGCCCGCACCCATCCGGACCTAGTCCCCTACGATGAGCTGAACCAAAGCACCAAAGACTATGACACCGAACAGGTCAAACAGGCTGCAGGCTATTTGCAAATAACACCAGATAAGGGGGGATCTGAGGGGCTTCCATCATAGAGCAGATTGCTTATGCTTATGGGTTCATAATTAAGATCCCAGGCAAGTAATTGTATGGCTGTTTTATTTTCTAAAAAGTTATGAATGGAACTGTACTTTCATCATCCGCCGAACAGCCCGGCGGACTAAATTGAGCTAGTCATCCTTTGGGGAGATGAGCAAGCTGTTCGGCATCATCCCATGAACGAAAAGTCCCGAGTCATCCGCGTTTTCCTGAGTTCCACCTTCCGTGATTTTGGTGAGGAACGTGATCTTTTAGTTAAGAAGGTGTTCCCCGAGTTGCGGCGACTGTGCCGCGAGCGTCAGGTGGAGTTGGTGGAGGTGGACCTGCGCTGGGGCATTACCGCAGAGGAGGCAGAGCAAGGGAAGGTGCTGCCGATCTGCCTGGGTGAGATCGACCGCGCGCGACCTTACTTTATGGGGTTTATTGGCGACCGCTACGGCTGGGTGCCGGAGGGCAGCCAATACCCGGCCGGGATCGTCGAGCGCGAGCCCTGGTTGGAGGAGCATCAGGGGGGCAAGAGCGTGACCGAGCTTGAGATGCTGCACGGCATGCTGAACAACCCGGAGATGGCTGGCCGGGCTTTCTTCTACTACCGCGATACGGAATACTCGAAGGCCAAGGGTGGGGACTACGCGGCTGAATCCCCGGAGCACGCAGCCAAGCTCGAGAACTTGAAGGAGCGGATCCGTGCCAGCAAGTTCCCGGTTGAAGAAGACTATCCCGACCCGGAGGCATTGGCCGAACTGTGAAGTGGTCCCAGGAACCGGAGCCAGAGGTTTGTTGATAAATTGAGCTGGTTTTGAGGGGGCAACACCCCTGAAATCAGACCAAAATGAGTAAACGAAAACGACGGCACTTGAGTGCCGAATTCAAAGCCCGCGTCGCCCGAGAGGCGATGGAGAACCAGAAGACGATTCAGCAAATCGCGAAAGACAACGACATCGCTCCGACGCAAGTCAGCGCATGGAAGAAGGAACTCGAGAGTCGCATCAGCGAAATCTTCGAGCGCAAAAACGCCACCAACGAAACCGCGGTAAACTTCGAAAAGAAGTCTGCGCGACTCGAACGTAGAATCGGGCAACTCCTCATCGAGAAAGAATTTCTTGAGGGAAAGTGCGAGGAGCTGGGGATCGACACGAGCGAAAAGC
>CALFSW010000391.1 GCA_937916505.1 uncultured Verrucomicrobiales bacterium
TGATTTTAAAAGACAGACAAATAAAAAAGATTTTTGCTTGCTTGCCAATCCTGCCCTCGCTAGGGTGTTTTCCATGGCTAAGACGCGTGTTCTGATTCCGACGGTCGAGGAGGCTCGGGAACGGGGGGTGTCTTCCTTGGTGCCGGATTTGGCGATTTACCATGTCACTTCTCGGGTGGTGCATCGGCAGTTGTTGTTTTCTCCCGATGCGAAGGAGGAATTCCGGAAGTTCATGCGGATGTATGAACGGTTTTCGGGATGCCGGGTGCTGTCATACTGCGTGATGACGAACCATTTCCACATTCTGCTGGAGGTCCCGCCCTTGCGGGAGGCCGGGAGCGGGGGAGAGGTTGTTGGTGGGGTGGATTTGCGGATCCCGGAATCGAAATTGCTGCGGAGACTGGGCGGATTGTATTCGCGACGGGTGGTGGATGGGGTGGCGGCTGAAATCGCCAAGGCCCGCCGAATGATTGCGGGGGATTGGGAAGGGTTTGAGCGACTGTCGAGAGCGGACCAGAAGACGAGCCGGGAGTTTTGGGAAGAGACCTTGATCGCGATCTTCGAGCGTTATACGAAGCGGATGCATAATTTGAGTTTGTTTATGAAGGGGCTCCTGCAACGGTTCACGCGTTGGTTCAACAAGGAGAATGGACTCCGCGGCACTCTTTGGGAGGAGCGCTTTCACTCGGTGATTGTCGAGGGTGGTTTGGCCTGTCGGATGATGGCTGCCTATATCGATTTGAATCCCGTGAGAGCGGGAATCTGTAAAATGCCGGAGGATTACCGCTGGAGTTCATATGGGGAAGCGGTTGGCGGGGGAAAGGGGGCCAAGATTGCCAGATCTGGCTTGGTGCGGGCCTTGCACGGACATGAAGGAAGAATTGGAACTCCAAGAGGTTGGGCCCAGGGTGGAGTGGCGAAAGAGTATCGGCGCATTCTGGTGGTAGAGGGAATGGAGCAGGCCGAAGAGCGAGGGCAGAGGAAGGGAGCCAAGAAGCTCCGGGTCGTGACCCGGAAGGGAAGAAAGCGTGAAGATGCGGAAAAGGAGCTGGCGGAATTAAAACAGGAAGACGCCCGGGATTTGGCGATCGCGAAGGTGGTGCGGTGTCGGGTGCGGTATTTTACCGACGGAGCGGTGATCGGCTCACAGAAGTTCGTGAACGACGCCTTCAAACTGAACCGAGAGCACTATAGCGAGAAACGAAAGGACGGTGCGAGGAAGCCGAGGGGGGCTTTGCGTGATCTGGTCGGCGAGATTTGGTCGATGCGGGACCTGCAGAAGGAGTAGGTTGCGATCCCGATTTGCAAAGCCGCGAAGGATTTAGGGATACTCACGCAGAGGCGGAAAGGAGGTTGAGAGGCCTTCGGTAAGCGATGCACCAGGGGGCAATGTTTAAGCGAGGGCGTCTTGGATGACGTGGCCGTGGACGTTGGTGAGTCTTCTTTCGAGGCCGTTGTGGTAGTAGGTGAGGCGTTCGTGGTCGAGGCCCATGAGGTGGAGGATGGTGGCGTTGAAGTCGTAGACGGAGACGGGGTCTTTTTCGGCTTTGGCGCCGAAGTTGTCGGAGGTGCCGTGGGAGTGTCCTTTTTTGACTCCGGCTCCCGCGAGGAAGCAGGTGAAGGCGTCGGGGTTGTGGTCGCGGCCGGTGCCGTTGCCCTGAAGGAAGGGCATGCGGCCGAATTCGGTGGCCCAGACAACAAGGGTGTCGTCGAGCATGCCGCGTTGTTTGAGATCGGCAATGAGGGCGCCGGTGGGTTGGTCCATGATCTCGGCCTGTATGC
This sequence comes from uncultured Verrucomicrobiales bacterium, assembly GCA_937916505.1. Taxonomy (GTDB): domain Bacteria; phylum Verrucomicrobiota; class Verrucomicrobiia; order Verrucomicrobiales; family Akkermansiaceae; genus SW10. The sequence goes on from CALFSW010000391.1 coordinate 1,783, forward strand.
CGTGGGTGTCCTTGATGTTGGAGTGGGAATCCCAGTTGGTGATGCCATTTCCGCCGCTGGGATCGGAGCCGTTGAAGAGCTGGACGACGCGGACGCCTTTTTCGAGGAGGCGTCGGGCGAGGATGCAGTTCTTGGCGTATTCCTTTTTGAGATCGGTTCCGGAATCTGTGCCGTATTGTTGGTGGATGGAGGTGGGCTCGTTGGTGAGGTCCATCATTTCGGGGACGGAGAGCTGCATCTTGCCGGCGAGTTCGTAGCTGGCGATGCGGGCGGCGAGGTCGGCGTCGCCGGGGTATTTTTCGAGGTGGCTTCCGTTGAGTCGTTTCAGGACCTCGGAGGTGAGACGGTCGTCGGTTGCGGAGTATCCCTTCGGCCGATTGAGGTTGGCAGGGGGATTTTTGGCATTGAAGTCGGTGCCTTGAAAGGCGGCAGGGAGGAAGCCGTTGCCGAAGTTGTTTTTCCCGGAACGCGCCATGCCGCGGGGGTCGTTGATGGCGACGAAGGCGGGGAGATCTTCGTTATCGGAGCCGAGGGCGTAGGTGGCCCAGGCACCGAAGGAAGGGAAGCCCTCCATGGTGAAGCCGGTGTTCATGAAGTTTTCGCCCTGGGGGTGGGCGGAGGTCATGGTGTGGAGGGAGTGGAGGAAGCAGAAGTCGTCGGCGTGGGAGCCAAGGTGGGGGAGGAGGTCGGAGATCATCTTGCCGGACTGGCCGCGCGGTTTGAAATCCCAGAAGGGTTTGGCGATGTTTCCGGTGGCGCCCTCGAAGGTGACGGCGGGGATGCCGGGAGGTTTTTGGCCGTGGTATTTGTAGAGGTCGGGCTTGTAGTCGAAGGTGTCAACATGGCTGACGGCTCCGGGACAGTAGATGACGAGGACGCGTTTGGCGGGGGCGTCGTAGTGGCTGGGGCGGGTGAGGTAGGGGTTGTCGGGATCGATCTCGGGGCGGATGGGGGTCTTGCCGGTGAAGTTGGTGGGGTCGTCCCTGGCATCGGCCGCGAGGAGATTGGCAAGGCCGAGGCCGCCAAGGGAGAAGGCGGTGCCGCGCATGAAGTCGCGGCGGTTGAGGAGGTTGCGACCGAAAGGGGAGATTTGTTCTGGGTTCATGACTGGCGGAGAGGTTGAGGGGCTTGGGTTGTGGAGAGGTCTCACGCAGAGCAGCGGAGCAGCAGAGGGTTGAGGGGGCTTGGTTGAGGGTTTATTTGTTGAGGGAGGGAGGTTGTTGATCTTCGGGGAGGTCGCGGACGATGCGGTGGAGGCCGTCTTTTAGGAGAGGGGTATTGAAATTGATGAGGAGGCCGAGGTGGAGGTTCGTGAGCTTTAGGTAGGTGAAGATTTGTTTGTGGTGGACGGGAAGGAGTTGCTCGACGGATTTCAGTTCAACGAGAACTTCCCTATTGATGATGAGGTCGGCGCGGAATGAGTCTTCTATGGTATGGCCATCCCAATTGACAGGGATGGGGATTTCGGTTTCGACTTGGAGGCCTGCTTTGCGGAGTTCATAGGCAAGAATTCGCTGATAGACTGATTCAAGCAAACCTGGCCCGAGCTTGTGGTGAATCTTGATCGCGAGTTTAACGATCAATCCCGATATTTCATTTAAATTCATATCCAAAGTCCCTCTGCTGCTCCGCTGCTCTGCGTGAGATTGTCTAGGGCAGGAAGGCGAATTCGTTGGAGTTGATGAGGCTGCGGCAGAGAATGTGGTGGGGGATGGTTTGGACGGCTTCCAGTTCTTCGGGGGTCGGTGGGCGTTTGAGGATGAGTTGGAAGATTCGGTTGATGGGGGCCTGGGGGGATTCTTTTTGGGCGCGTTCGGCGATGAATTTGGATTGTTCGACGACGAAGGGGCTGTTGAGGAGGTTGAGGGCCTGAAGGGGGGTGGTGGAGACGGGGCGCTTGGCGCGGACCTGACCGCAGTCGGGGAAGTCGAAAGCGGTGAAGATCTGGTCATCGACGCGGCGCATGCGCTCCTGGTAGATCAGGCGACGCCAGGTGTCGGGTCCGTGGTTGTCGACGACCTGCCATTGGGCGTAGGTCTTTTTGACGTTGTGAATGCGGAAGCTACGGCCGCCGATTTTGGGGTTCAGTTTGCCGGAAGCCTGGAGGATGCCGTCGCGGATGACTTCGGCTTCGACGCGGCGGGGCGGAAAGCGCCAGAGGAGGGAGGAGCCGGCGTCTTTTTGCAGGCCCAGACTGTCGGGGAGGCTGGAGCGGCGGAAGGCGTCGGACATCATGATTTGGCGGATCATGGATTTGGTGGACCAGCCTTGACGCAAATATTCGGAGGCGAGCCAGTCGAGGAGTTGGGGGTGGGTGGGTTTGGCTCCGGCGATGCCGAAGTCGGCGGTGGTGGGGACGATGCCGGTGCCGAAGAGGTGGTGCCAGATGCGGTTGACCATGACCCGGGAGGTGAGCGGGTGGTCGGGTGAGGTGAGCCAGTCGGCGAAGGCTTTTCGGCGTACGGGGTCTTTCGTACTGGAATCAAGACCAAGGTCGCCTTTCATGATCGCGAAGCCGGCGGGGGGGACTTCATCGCGCGGGTTTTCAGGGCTGCCACGGTGGAGGACTTTGGTGGGGCCGGGTTGGGTGAAGTGACCGATGAAGGAGTGATGGGGACCCTCTTCGCGGAGGGTTGCGATGTGATTGTTGAGACGTTTGGCGGCTTCGTTGGCTTCGGGGTTTTGTTTCAGGGCCTGGCGGGCGCGTTGGGTGGCGGCGAGGGGCTTCCAGGTGCCGTCTTCCTGCATTGCGAGGACGCGGAAGCCGGGGTAGTAGGAACCGGGCATTTTTGCGAGGTAGTCGGTTTCGAGGTGATATTCGCGGTTGCTGGAGAAGCGGAAGCGGTTGACCTCGGTGGGTTCGGGGAAGGTGATTTCCACCCAGGGTTTTTCTTTGGAGCCTTTTTTGCCGGAGGATTTCCAGACCATGGTGCCGTATTTGCCATCGTTGGCTTTTTCGACGGTGGAGCCTTTTTGAAGCATTTCAGGAGATTCGGCGAGAGTGGTGCCGGTGTTTTTGTGGGCGAGGTTTTTGCGGAAGTCGGCGGGGCCGAAGATTTCGAGTTCATCGATGAAGACTTTTTGCGAACCGAATTCGATGCGGAGTTTTTTGGTGGTGGTGTTTGGGAAAGCCATGTCGCTGTGGGCTCCCCAGTTTTCTTCCCAGAAGCCGATGTTTTCGCGGAGGTATTTACGCTCGGCATTGAGTTGGGGGTAGATTTCAGCGGCGCGTTTTTTGCGCGGGTGATCTTTCTTGAGTTCGGGGAGGCGTCCTGCGAACTCGACGCCCTGAAAGACGGCAGTGAGCGAGTAGTAGTCCTGGATGGAGATGGGATCGAACTTGTGATTGTGGCAGCGGGCGCAGCCCACCGTGACTCCCATCATCGAGGCTCCGATGGTCTGCATGATTTCGTCCATGCGATCGGCGCGGGCCTGGCGGATGGCGGTGGGTTCGCGGCCGACGGTGGCGGCGGGGACGTGGGGGCCGGCGACGAGGAAGCCGGTGGCCTCGCCGACTTCCAGCTGGTCTCCTGCCAGTTGTTCGGTGATGAATTGATTGTAGGGGAGGTCGTTGTTGAAAGCCCGGATGACATAGTCACGGTAGATCCAGGCATTCTTTCGGTAGAGGTTGGATTCGGATCCATTGGTCTCGGCCCAGCGGATGACGTCGAGCCAATGTTGGGCCCAGCGTTCGCCGAAGTGGGAGGAGGCGAGTTGGGTGTCGAGGAGGGCGGTGTAGGCCTTTTCGGGATCGGAGGCGTGGGCGTTCTCGAAGTCGGTGACTTCCCCGGGAGCGGGTGGGAGGCCGGTGAGAGTGATGTGGACGCGCCGGATGAGGGAGCGGGCGTCGGCGGGTTTATTTGGAATGAGGCCGGAATTTTTGAGGGCACGGTTGAGGAAGGCGTCAATGGGATTATTCGATCCGCCGGGAGGAGTGGGGCGGGTGACGGGCTGGAAGGACCAGTGATCGGTCTTTAATTCGAACTTTTTGTCCATTTGGCCGGGCCAAACGGCACCTTCTTGAATCCAGGCGGACAGGGTTTTGATCTTGTTGTCCGTGAGTCGGTCGCCCTTTGGAGGCATTGCGAACTCGTGACCGGCATCGGAAATGACTTCGATTAGAAAGCTTTTCCCGGGATTCCCGGGAACGATCGCGGCGAGGCCCGAGTCGCCTCCTTTGAGCATCAGCGGCCGATTGTCGAGACGGAGGCCGGATTTCTGCTTTTTCAAACCATGACATTTGAGACAGTTCTCTGCGAAGACGGGAGCGACGTCTTTTTCGAAATCAACAGCTGCTGACAAGGGAGGGGCGAAAAGGAGGAATCCCACGCAGAGGGACAGCGGCGCGGCGGTTTTCATAGGGCTTGCCAGGGTGATTGAGAATCGGGGCATCAAGTGATTACTATCATTGGAACGGAATTTAACGCAAAAACCTTTTTGATTTGGTCGAAATCTAACGAATTTTTGGTGAGGAGGGTTTTAAACCGCAGATGGAGACCTGAAAATCCTGATCTGGATGGGCTGGGTAATCGTGATGAACTAGAAGTCCATTTCACGAATCCCCAATCCGATGATTCGGATCTGGATGGGCTCACAGACGACGAGGAGATTAAGACTTATTTGACGGATCCCAACGACACCGACTCTGATGACGACACGCTCACCGATGGTGCCGAGGTCGATGATCACATGACCAACCCCAATCTTGTGGACTCCGATAATGATGGATTGACCGACCCGAAGGAGATCGGCGCCGGAAGCGATCCCAACGATTCCTCAAGTGTTCCTGGCTTTGCGCTTCCCGAGCCTCTTCTTTATTACTCGTTCGATGTCGAAGATGGAACGAACGTTGAGAATGTCGGAACCCTTGGGACCGCGGGAACACTTTCCGGTGGAGCGACCTACGGGAATGGTAAGGACGCTTCCTTTGAAACCGCATTTTACGGAAACCGGGAAGGCGCCAACGACGGATTTGTGAGAACCGGGTATGCGGGAGACGATCTTGGCTTTGGTGCAGGTGCGACTTATACCGCCATGGCTTGGATTAAATGGGCCGGGACTTTGGGGAATGGCGATCACATGATCTACGGTCAGGATGATGGCGCAGGGAACAATGCCCAGTTACACCATGGGATTCGAGATGACAGTGCCCCACTCAACATCCACTTTGGTGGCTGGGGTGGTCCCCAGGATATTTCCGATGCGGGTGCCGTCGCGCCAGACACCTGGACCCACGTGGCGTGGCAGTATAATGGCACCGAAAAAGTGGTCTATGTTGACGGAGTGGAAACGTCTCGCGCTGCCGGAAACAACATCACCGCTCCTGCTTTGAACGTCATTATTGGTGGTCATGGCCGTGATGTGGGGGATGATCCGGACAATAGCTTCAACGGGGCGATCGACGAAGTGAAGATCTATGGTGAGGCTCTTGATGAAATACAGATTCAGGCCGCGATGGTCCCCAATGCCGGTTCAGGGCCCGGGGGGCTTGAAGTCACCGCGATCAGCGTTGATCGGGCTAGCAGCAGAGTTTCACTGACCTTTCATTCGAGACCGGGAAGAACTTATAGTCTCTTCTGGTCGCCTGATATGGAAGATCGACCGGACTTTGATGAGGTGGATGATGGGGTTCCGGCGGACGAGACAGAGGACTTTACAATTTACACGTTCCCCATCCCGAGTCCGGGAGGAGTTCCGGCGGTCAAAGCCTTCTTTTTCCTACGAGAGAATTAACCTTTTTCAAAGATCCCCCACTTCGATCTCCGTCTTTCAATCGTGTTGGAGGCAGGTAGGTTTCATGAAGAGATCGTTCCCTCGAAGCTGGCGATTCTGATCGCTTGTGTGATTGTCATCGTTCTTTGGTATGGGCTATGGGCTCGGTTTCAGGCACGTTTTGGCAGGCTCCTGGAGCGAGGAGTGGTAGGAAATGAGTGGAATGAATGAAAAGATTCGACAATATTGCCATTGGTCGCCCGTAGGTTTCGGGGAATTCTATTGAATTCCCGACAGATTATCCCCCTTACTTGATCTTCCCATGATGACTCGCAGAAAAACGCTCCAGAGCCTCGCCGCCGGATTTGGCGCGACCCTTGGTTCCTCCTTGTTTCCCGGTATTAGTAATGCTGCCAGTTTAAAGCCGGGGGTTTCGGGCGGTCCCAAGCGGGTGATCTTTTTCATGCAGAACCAGGGCTTTGAGCCGGGGACCTGCATTCCGGACGGAATGAGGAACAGTGGTTCATTGGCCAAGGCGAAGCTTCCGGAGCCCATTGCGGCCCTGGAGCCGTTCAAGGAGCGCTTGAACATTATCAGTGGATTGCACGGAATTCATACCAGCCCGTCACACAGTGCCTTCTTTGGCGCACTGGGAGGGTATCGGGGAAGCGACGGGGTTCCACCCAGTGCGGCGACGATTGACTATGAGTTGAGCAAGGCCCTGCCGGAGACCTTGCTGCCGCATCTTTGCATCGGGATGGATTCTTTGGAAAATATGAAGGGGAAGCCAACGGTGGCAAACCTTTCGGCAAGCGGGGCGGGTCAGCCCATTTTCATGCACTCCAATCCGAATCATCTCTACCAGACGCTTTATGGTGGCATTTCACAGGGTGAAATTCGCAAGCAGCATGAGGCCCGTTCGGGGATGCTGGACCGGATTGGAGAGTTGGCGGCCTCGAAGGGCGGCCTGTTGTCGGAGGGGGACAAGCGGCGGTATGGCGAGTTTGTGCAGGGATTCGATGACATGAGCGGGTTGCGTGAGCGGCTTGGGAAGGTTTCAGATCATTTGCGGAATTTTGCGCCGAAGGTGGATGCCCGATACCAATCGCCTGAATTTGAGACGGATTGGCACGATACTCTTTTAGATTTGGGAATTTCCTCTCTCAAGTCCGGGATCACGAATGTGCTGACGATCGGATCGGGACGGGGTGAGATCTTTGGCTCCTGGAAAGGCTTGGGCGTTGAGCAGCAGGGCCACAATCTGGGGCACATGACGCAGAAGGATAATCCAATCTGGATCAAGATTCGCCAGTACAACTCGCGGATGCTGGTCAAGATCATGGAGGAGCTGGAAAGCGTGCCCGAGGGCAGTGGCACGATGATGGACAACACGTTGATCGTTTACACGAGCAACAATGCCGACAAGCAGCACACCAATGGGGCGAACTGGCCGGTGATGCTCCTCGGAAATTGCGACGGGATCTTCAAGTCGGGATGCTTCACCCAGTTGGACGGAAAGCGTCCGATTAATGCGCTCTATGCCACCATTCTTCGTTCAGTTGGGGTGTCGGGTGATCGTTTCAACATGAGCGATAAGATGGCGAAGAAATTCGACTCGGGTAGCGGTCCATTGAAAGAGATTTTGGCGTGAACAAGATGAGCGCGATCTTGCGAGCGGTGGCTTTTTCCCTGCTCGCCACAGGTGTGGGCTCCGCTGAGCGGTATGTTCCCGGAGAACCGGTGAAGTTGGGGTTTAAAGACTTTGCGTCCGGGTTCCTCGACTACCATTGTTTGGAATGTCACGATGAGGCGACCGAGAAGGGAGATTTGTCGCTGGAGGATTTAGGGCCGGTCGATGAGACGAACGCGGCCTTGTGGAAATCGATTTGGGCGCAGGTTTCCTTGAAGGAAATGCCGCCGAAGAAGAAGGAGCAGCCGGAGGTGATTGAGCGGCTGCGGTTTTCCGACTGGATTGTCGGGGAACTCGAGCGGGTGATGAAGGACAAGGGCGGGTTTCAGGCGCATCTCGATCCTCTTAAGGGGAACTTCCTGGATCATGACCTGCTCTTTGGGCCGCTGCCTGAAGGAATTGAGCTGGCACCGGCCGCTTCTCCGAAACGCATCTGGCGGGTGACGCCGCAGGAGCACATCACGCGGCTGAACGAGTTGATCAATACGGAGCAGTCGTATGATCCGAACAAGCCGGGGGTGCGGACGCGGGGAGATGCGGTGCCGACCAATCACGGTGGAGAGCTGAAGCTCTACTTTGGCGCGGATCGAATTATTAAATGGCAGGGGGGAACGGTGGCTTATGCCACTTCGGTGAAGAGTGTTCCGGTGGTGCTCTCGTCGGCCCGCAAGCATGGCTTTGAAAACTACCCCAGCTTTTACACCGTCAACAGTGCCGAGGCGACGCAGATTCTGGGCAAGGCGGAGGATATTCTTCGTTACATGGCATACGGGCCTCTGAGTATCGCGAATCCGGAACAGATTACCGATGATCCAAACAGTTACGAAAAGGTGAGGCCCAAGGGTGATCTTCGCGGGCTCCCGACGGCCTTGGTTTATAGCACCAAGGTGAAGCGGCCGCTGACGCCGGTTTATGATTTGATGAAGGCACCGGAGGTGACGGAGGCGCTGCTTCGGGGTGCGGTCGATGATTTATTTGAGGCGCTGACTTTTCGTCCACCCACGGAGAAGGAATCGGAGCAATATTTCCTGATCGTGAGTGAATCGATTGAGAAGGTGGGCAAGGAAGACGGGGTGTTTATCGGCTTGTCGGCGATCTTTCTGGATCGTGACGCCTTGTTTCGCCCGGAACTGGGAGAGGGCGGAAAGCGCGGAGAAGACGGTCGGGTCATGCTGCAGGATTGGGAGTTGGGCTTGGCGGTGAATCACGCGCTGTCCTACCTCAAACCGGATGAGGAGCTTCGGCGGGCGATTGTCGCAGGGCGGATGCGGACGCGGGAGGATGTGAGGCGTGAGGTCACGCGGATGTTGGAGGACGAGAGTATTCGCAAGCCACGGGTTTTGCGCTTTTTCCGCGATTATTTTGATCACGATCTCGGTGGATATATTTGCAAGGATGACAAGGCCCTGGCGGCGACGGGGGTTTCGGTGAGAGGGAACGGGCACTATCGCGCCATGTTTGATGCGAGCGCGAGCACGGACCGCCTCATTGAGTTGATTTTGGAGGAGGATAAGGAGGTTCTGAAGGAGTTGTTGACGACTCAGAAGGTGGTGGCGACGCGCGGGGACAGCACCTACTTTGGGAAACTGAAGACGAGGGAGGAAAGGGAGATGGCAAATGCGGAACGAAAGCGGGAGGAGAAGAAGGCGAAGGAAAAGGCGGCGGCTGAATTGGTGACGATCAAGGAAAACCTCGCGGAGCTGGATGCAAAGATAAAGGCCGCGAAGGATGGTCGCACGAAAAAGGATTTGGCGCGGGAGAAGAAGAAACTGGACGGCGCGAAGAAGAGAGCGGAGAACATCGTAAAGAAAGGAACGGGAAGGAGAGGCAATGCTTCGGTGCAAGAGGCCAAACTTTCAGGACCCAAGGTTTTTGCGCGGGTGAGTCATCGTTCCTTTGGGAATGGCTCGATGAAGCCGGAACGGATTCTGGCCGAGGTTCCGGAGGGGGAGCGCTTGGGGATTTTGACTCATCCTTCGTGGTTGGTTTCCCATTCCGATGCGATGGACAATCATGCCATCCTGCGTGGACGCTGGATTTGGGAAAGGCTTTTGGGCGGCGGCATTCCCGACGTTCCGATTACGGTGGATGCGATGTTGCCGGATGAGCCGAATACGACACTCCGATCACGGATGCGCGTGACCCGGGAGAAGTATTGTTGGACCTGTCACCAGAAGATGGACCCCCTGGGCCTCCCGTTTGAGATGTATAATCATGCGGGCTTGCTCCGGACGACGGAGCATGGGAAGCCGGTTGATACCAGTGGAGCGATTGTCGACTCGGGCGATCCGGATTTGGATGGTCCTGTGAAAAACGCCCTTGATCTGATCAAGAAGCTTTCAGAGAGCGAGCGGGTGGAGCAGGTCTTTGTGAGGCATGCTTTCCGCTACTGGATGGGGCGGAATGAGACGATCAACGATGCTCCCATTCTCCAGGCAGCGCATCGTGCCTATCGGGAGAGCGGGGGGAGCATGAAAGCTTTGATCGCCTCGTTGGTGACGTCCGATGCCTTCCTTTATCGGAAGGTGGAAAACTAGAGACCGGGTGGGGTCCAGGCGGGAACGCCTTCGTCCGCCAGTTGTTTTTGGTAGTTCACCCGGAAGGGCTGGGTGGGAGACATGGGCGCGGTTTCATTGACCATGAGAGGGCGGGCTTCTTTCCAGAATTGATCGTAGGCGGCGCGCATCCCCTGAATGACTTCGGGGTGTTGCGCGGCGATATTAGTTTTCTGGCCGGGGTCTTTGGTCATGTCGAAGAGTTGCTCTCCGACAAGGCGGTATTGGTGATTGCGAATGGCGAACTTTTGCCACTGGTGCTTGTTGGGTTCGGATCCGGTGGGCCAGCGGGCGACCTGGGTGAAGAGGTAGCGGTCGGGCCACGCTGACTTTGGATCTTTCAGGAGCGGGAGGAAGCTGCGGCCTTCGACCTGAGCGGCGGGCCCGGTGGTTCCGGCAAGGTCAGCGAGGGTGGGGAGGAGGTCAATATGGGCGGCGACGTTCGGAATTTCGCGATTGGCGGCGAGAGTGCCTTTCCAACGGATGAAGAAAGGGACACGAACTCCGCCTTCGTCGGTGCTGCCTTTGAGGCCTTTTTGTCCGGCGTTAAACATGGCCATGGGCTTGCCGCCCGATGTTTTGCCGAGCGGTTTGTTGGGGCGGCCGGAGCCTGCTCCGGTCATTCCGTTGTCGGACATGAAAATGAGGATGGTGTTTTCCTCGAGATCCCACTCGGTGAGTTTTGTCATGAGGCGCCCCATGTTTTCGTCGATGTTCTCGATCATGCCATAGAAGCCGGCATTTTTTGCGGGGAAGCCGAGGTCGGTGAAGCGTTTGGTATTGGAAGGAGGCGCAATGAAGGGGCCGTGGGGGGCATTGGTGGTGATGTAGGCGAAGAAGGGTTCCTTTTTGGTCTTCTGTTCCTTGATCCAGCCCATGGCGGCGGTGAAGAAGAGGTCGGTGCAGTAGCCCTTGGTTTTCACGAAAGAGCCGTTGTGGCGAATGACGGGGTCGAAGTATTTGTTCCCGGGCACGTCGGCGCAGGAGCATTTGTATCCTTGTCCGATGCCGCCGGCGCCGTGGATGAAGACTTCATCAAAACCTCTTTTGTGAGGTTGGTGGGCGTCCTCATCACCCAGGTGCCACTTGCCGAAAATACCGGAAGAGTAGCCTGCTTTTTTGAGAACCTGGGGAAGGATGGTGGCATTGAGCGTCAGGCGTTCACGCTCGAGAATGGTGTGGGTGATGCCGTTTTTGAGGGGATGGCGACCGGTCATGAGGGCGGCGCGGGTGGGGGAGCAAGTGGGGCTGACAAGGAAGCGGGTGAGGCGGGTGCTTTGGTCGTGGAGAGTGTCGAGGTTGGGGGTTTTGATCCAGGGGTGGCCGTGTTTGCCGACAGGTCCGTAGCCCTGGTCGTCGGTCATCACGAGGATGATGTTGGGCTTTTCGACGGCCGAGGCGAGCGAGATGAGGAAGAGGAGCGAAGAGAGGCGACGGATCATGGGGGAAAGTTACCTTGAAAATTCGATGGATCTTTCCTTTTGCTGGGATAAGAGCGGGAGATGAAAGAGACTCTTTTCGGAATTCTTGGGCTGACGTGTTGGGCGTTTGCGATGCCCGGGGAGGTTGAAGGGGATTGGAGGGACGGCTTGCTTGAAGAGGAGGGGATTGGACTTTCGAAGGAGGCTTTGGAGGGGGCGCTGGATGGAGGAGCGAAACCGTTGCCGGATTTGGAGAAGATTTTCGAGAGGCTGGGCGCGGATGATTTTTCCGAGCGTGAAAAGGCCCAGGAAGAGATCCTCAAAGGGGGCGAAGCGACTTTGAAATGGCTGCGTCAGGGTGAACCTTCCGCTGACCCGGAAGTGCAGCGGAGAGTGCGGGAGATCATGGGATTGCTTGGCAGGGCGCACCGAAAGGATCGAGAGCTTGCCGTGCAACATGCGGCCAGGTCGTTGCTCGCCGAGGGGGAGGAACGGAAGGCGGATACGGGAGGGCTTTTCTACGAATGGTTTGGCAGGGATCAGGAAAAGTTGGGAAAGGAATACCGCCTCTTTGCTTTTGAAAATTCCACGAAGCGTGGCGGGGCTGTGGCTGGAGGGAAACTGGTCTTTACGGGAGGAGCTGGTCCGGATGGTGATCAGCGATTGGTGTTACGTTCGGAGAAATGGCCGGGGAAGGAGACCTTTGGGGAAGCCTTTCAAGTTTCCGCCAAGTTACGGGGAGAATCCAAGGGGATGGGAGCCTGGCATCTCGGAATTACGATTGGCAGGGTCCGGGCGCTCTATCATCCGGGGATGAACGGTGGCTCATTTCGATTTGAGAGGATTGATAACCACGATTATCTGAGCCGGACCGAGAGTGTTGGGTTCACGCCCGGGGAAGAGGCCCCGCAGTGGATGTCGGTGAAAGTCCAACGACTTCCCGGGAAGAAGGTGCGGCTGGAGGTGATTCTGGAAGAGGGAGGAGAGAAGGAAGGGCGCTTTGAGAAGTCGATCATTGTGGATGCCGATCAGATCGGAGAACTCAATAAAGTGAGTTTGGATCGCAGCGGACGGACCGGGGGAAGCGCGTATTTTAGCGATTTGATGGTGAAGTTGGCTGGGGAATGAAGGAGCTCCAGGAAGAACGCCGACGCGTGGCGCAAATCGGTGGGAGTCCGGGTGATGACGCCGAATCCAAAATACGATCCAAACAGGGCGACATCGAGAAAGGAGAGGCCGAAGAAAAAGGCCCTCAAGTGAAGAAATGGCCGCTTTTTTCAAGAGGTTGAAAGCCGCTTGCGGGTTGCTTCGTTCTGTAGAGATGGGTCTATCATCCTCAAACCGACGTCAGTTTCTCAAGAAGTCCGGCCTGCTTGCCGGCGGAACCTTTGGAATGCCTGCTTTTGTGAGCGGGCAGAATTTGAACTCGAAGATTCAGGTCGCCTGTATCGGGGTTGGCGGGAAAGGAGATAGTGACACCAGGAATGCGGCGAAGTGTGGTGGTGAGATCGTGGGACTTTGTGATATTGACGGAGGAAAATTGGCCAGGATGGCGGAGACCTTTTCCAAGGCGGAGAAGTATTCCGACTTTCGTGAAATGTTGACCAAAATGGGTGAGAAGGTCGATGCGGTGACCGTTTCCACTCCGGATCATCTTCATGGAGTTGCCGGAATCATGGCCATGCAGATGGGCAAACATATCTATTGCCAGAAACCTTTGACCCAGACGGTTTGGGAGTCGCGCACGATGCGGAATTTGGCTCGCGACAATAAACTTGCGACGCAGATGGGGAACCAGGGAAGTGCGTCGGACGGGCTTCGTCGGTCGGTGGAAATTATTCAATCGGGAGTGATTGGGAATCCCAAGGAGTTGCACGTTTGGACGAACCGTCCGGTTTGGCCGCAGGGACTGGAGCGTCCGGAAGGATCGGATCCGATTCCTGATAACCTGAACTGGGATTGCTTTATCGGGCCTGCCCAGATGAGACCCTACAAGAAAGGCGTTTACCATGATTTCAAGTGGCGTGGGTGGAGTGATTTTGGCACGGGAGCCCTGGGAGACATGGCTTGCCACACCGTCAATATGCCTTTCCGGGCCTTGAAGCTGGGTTACCCAACCCAGATCGAGTGTGAAATGGCATCGCGAATTTACGATGAGACTTACCCGCTCACTTCGCGGGTGCGTTTTGAATTCCCCGAGCGGGAAGGGTTGCCTCCGTTGAAGTTTTGGTGGTATGACGGAAATCCCGCGCAAAATTTTGATCCAATCCGCCCGAAAGCCGAGGTGGTATCCGAGGTCATTGCGCTTCGGGGAGGCAAATTGCCCGGGAGCGGAGCGGTGATCATCGGGGACAAGGGGAAGCTCTTTTCACAGGACGATTATGGCCGTGAGTTCTATGTGAAGCTCAATGACGAGAAAGAGTATACCCATGCCAGCAAGCACGAAGCGTGTCAGGGCGTTCCGAAGACGATTCCGCGTTCACCCGGGCATGAGAAGGAGTGGTTTGATATGATGAAGGGGGGAGCTCCCGCTTATTCGAACTTTGAAATCGCGGCTTACCTGAACGAGGTCATTTTGCTCGGTTGCATCGCACAGCAGGTGGGAGAAGGTCATCCGATTGATTGGGATGGCCCGAACATGAAGTCGACCAACAGTGCCCTGGCCACAAGTCTGGTGAAGCGGGATTATCGGGACGGATGGGCCCCGAAGGTGTGAACTCCAAGGGTCAAAAGCTTGAAGTGATCTTTGCCTGATTGATCCAACGCAAAGAATGTGATCGAATTCCGGCGATGGAGCAAGAGATCAGAAGCTTACTCGAGTAATTGGAGAATGAGCGTGGGATTGAGATTCTTTTTACCTGCGAATCGGGCAGCCGGGCTTGGGGATTTGCCTCGCCGGATTCGGATTACGATATTCGTTTTCTCTATCGGCGTCCATTGACGGATAGCTATTTCGTGACGACGGGGAGTGACTCGATCGAACTTCCGATTGAGAATGATCTGGATCCCTCCGGGTGTGATTTACGGAAGTCGCTCTGGCTCCTGGCAAAATCGAATGGAGCGCTGATCGAGTGGCTTCATTCGCCCACGGTGTATTGTGCGGATGAGGAAATTTTGGCCGAAATGCGCGCCCTGGCAGGTGAGAATTTTTCGCGAAGGGCGTTGGCGAATCACTATGCCCGGATTGCGTGTTGCGTTCCACTTTGATATCGGGTCGTAATTTCCAAATTGAGGTCGGGTGATTTCGGGCGGATTTCCACGCTTTGATCGAGTTTCATGACCTCTTGGGTCGTATTTTTGGGGTGCTGTGATTTTTGGTGAATTGGTCATTTTGTGATGGGCGGGGCTTTTTGGTTGGGTTTTCTGAGGCATGGCGGCGGCTCTTGATGGACCCGTTTTTACGATGAGGAAGGGCGTGTCCGGTTTGGTCCGAACACGCCCTTTTATTTTGGCTACGATGTCATCAATCGCGCGCCGTTTCGGGTATCCCTGATCGGGGTGCTCCCCAGCAGAGCCCACGTCTGTTTCGCCGAAATTTTATGATCTGGGTGGAAGATTGGTGGGTGGGATAAGGATGGGTTCAGAGGGTTCGTTTGTCTGATTATGACGCCAGTGGGGCTGGAGGAGGACGGTGTTGACTTGGGGGAGATCGATGGTTTTAATGCTGCTACCATTGGCCTGAAGCAAGATTGCAAAGATAACTTGTCCCTTCATAGGCTGACGTGGAAGATCGGCGGCGTGGACGAACCAACTAG